>JAHLLQ010000007.1 GCA_020444065.1 bacterium
AGAGCATGCATCAAAAACAACCGCGCGTCCAGATGCAGTTCGTAGGACGGATACGTTTTTTCTATTCCCTCTCGACTGGATTCTTTCTTGGCCGGCCCGGTTTCTTGGGGGCCAGCGATCGGCCCAGCAGGCGCTCCAGCCACCGGACGAAGCCCCCGTCGCCCAGCGGACGGCCCGTGCGTGATGCCCACACGTCGAGGCCTTCACGCTCGGCGCGCTCGCCGAGAATGCGCAGGTATTCGGTTCGATCCGCCTGGCGAAAGAACACCGGATCGCGCCGGTTGCCTCGATGCGTCAGGTGGTACGGAAATCCGACGGCAATTGCGCGTGCCATTCGAGCCATAGTGAATTCAGGAAGCGCCCGATTGTAGCGAGGAGCAAGGCGAAAGGGAATTGCGGGGAGAAAAACAGGTGGCTGTCCCTTGATTTCCCGTCACTTGATTTCCTCAGAATGATCGAACTCCATAGATGTCGCTCAACACCGGAATCCGCACCATCGCGAGGAGCCAGATTAGGTACACGAGATTGAGGGGGATCAGAAACCAGTACCTGCGCAAGCAATGGAATCGAATGAGAGCCGCCACGGTGATAAGAATTCCGCTTAAAAGTACTACACAATCATACGTTCCCGGCGGCTCTATGGGGGGCAAGAAGGCCGAGCAGAAGTAGAAGCCACAGAATGCGCACTCGGCGAGCGAGGCCTTTGAGGATGTCTTCCCCGGTTGTGTGTCTTTCATCGTTCGAACTCCGATCTCCAGGGATCGCTGCTCGATGGGATCTGTTCTGCGCCACACCTCAGGCACTTGGTGCTGGAAGCCAGCCTGACGAAGCTCTCCTAATTCCCCTCCGCCGCCATGTGGCCTGCCGTGCTTTCAAGAAGCCAATGCGTCCCTGTCCTTCGCAGCTGCAGCGTGCTCACTTCGTCCGGCGTCAGTTTCCCCGATTCCTCCAGTTCCCGAATCGAGTCCGGCAGCCGACCATGGTCCAGGGCGAACTCCTGAATCGCGAGAACTGTCAGCACACGCTCCCTCGGCCACAGAGAATCGGCGTCATTGGCCGCACTCCAGTTCTTTTCCCAATTCGGGTCAGACTTCATAGCCTCCAACTGCTTGGTCAGATCCGAGATCAATGCTTCGCGGTTCTCTCGCGAAGAATTCTCCAGAATGTAGCTATGTGGCTGCGGGTGGTTCATACGAACGAACCAGTACGAGACTACGCCCGCCGCGATGACCAAGAGCATGCACGTCGCAATCACAGCAACCCGCGGCAGCCGCGAGGGCCGCAACGCTCCTTCTGTTTCGCTTGGCGTGTCGTTCTGTTCTTGGCTCAAGACAACTCCCCCGCTTCTCTCGCCACCAGGATGCCGACTTCATACCGATGTGTCGACCGATAATGTCTGTGGGTGCGGGGGCTATGACTGCGCCGAAAGGAGCACATCCAGACGGATCTGCAATGCGACGTACCCGGACAGGCCCTCTTCAGCGAAGGCGTATGATAACATCCTTTCACCTCCATCACCTCCGCAGGTGAGAATGGCCCGTACTCCAGAAAGAAACACTTCTGAGGCTCGCAGTATTTGAAGCTGAGAGTATCGCTAAATCTACTTCGAGTGATGTAGTGGGCTTCTTCAAGATGCGGGAGCATCTCGATCTGACCGGCCTGGAATCTGAAAGGCAAGATCATCAGATCATTCCACTTGAGAAGATACTGCTCAAATGAACGTAGGCCATTCTCTGACCAGACAAATGTAGCTTGGCTTCCCATGCGTTACTCCTCAATCTAGAGTGGATGCCGCAATCGATTGGGCCAAGCATCTGCAAATGGCATTCTGAGCAGAAGTAGCATCTTTGCTCATCGCTCTCAGCCCAACTGATCAAGCTGCCTTTGGAGAGCTTCGATATCTTCATCCGAAAAATAGACCTCGGCTCCCTCCGCCGTTCCTCGAAGACGGGCTGCATAGAATCCGTATCTTGCCATCATGCGACGCTCATCCATCTCTTGGAGATTGTCCAATTCCAAATTCCCACCGAGGCAGAGCAGTTGTTTGGGTACCAATCGCACTCCTCTCTGAAGTGGCCCAAATGCCTGCTGCCAGTCGCGAGCTGTTGGATAGCTTGTCCAATAGCAGAAATCATCCAGAACTGCGCGGGCCCATTCCTCAATTGAACTGCCCATCTGCTCATGCTCACCAATTTCGGGGTCTAAACGCAGAAATACGCCATCACAGACTCCAAACTGTCCGCCAATGATATCTTCGCCGAAAAAGCAGGTTTCCGATATCGGAGCCCCATACACATTTTTCCAGGAATCCATAGCATTCCATTGCTCCAAGCCTCTTGCTGAGGAGTTGGATCCGTATGGCCGGATCAATAAAGCCGACTCCAGAGCAAACATGCCATTGCGCCTCTTATAAAGCTCTTGAAGGGGTGCGGGCAGGGAGCCAAGTGCGGAATGCTGGCAGGGAGAGACTGGCTCTGAGGCTATTTCCAACAGCTTCTCCAGATACCTTCCCATATTCCCGATGCCTTCACGGAGTTGATCGCTCTTCCTACGTCTGTTGCTGGAGAGGACGCCGAATTCGGTCTTGCTCTGCTTTCGCGCTCTCCCCAGATCATTCTGTACTGCCGATTCTCATTGTGGAGATCGGCTGACAGCGATTGCCGCGATAAGGTACGCGATGCTAACTTCTGGCAAGACAATGCTAGCAATCCGCGCTATGATAGGATGCCCCTAAATCACCTCCACGTGCAGAAAGAACACGCCCCGGCCGATGTCCGAATCAAGAGAGTAGCATCGAGGCATCGAGGCCTTCTCGAATATCGAGTTCGTTCTGCGGTAAGCCCCGTTGAAGGGAGCTCTTGCCGCCCGGCCAAGGGGTAGCCGGTTCTTGGGGAATGTTCAGATCAGATCTTCCTTTGCGGGTCTGGACCAAGGGTCATGCATTATTCTTGGCAGCATTGCCGTAGAGGATATCTCGCAGATCTTCCTGCACTCTCCTTTGTTCTCCTTCATCAGAATCGAATACACTGTAGGGAGTCGAGATCTTTAGGATACCGTTCGGTAGTTCCTCAAGATTCAGCCAAGATGCCTCCCGCAAAGCATCGATTGAGAGTCCCACTTTTTCCATGAACATGGGACCGATCCACATAGTCCCACCGACTGCCTCTACATATCCGTTCCTGATTACCCGTCTTCCAGGATTGTTTGATGTATCAATTATCCGCTGTTCGAGAGGAAAGGGAAGGCCATTCGACTTCATCGGAAGGTCATCAAAATTCCTTCCCTCGGATGTATACTGAAGTGGATCGAATGCGTTCTGCCAGTAACTGTAGACAGAATCGTAAACCCATGACTGCATAAATGTGGGCGAATCAAAGAATGGACTGACCCAAGATTCCGCATCCGCTGGTGTGCCAACAAGTCCTTCCATCTCAATGAAGGAATGTGCGCGATTCCAAACATGGCTGTAACTAATCTCCCCCTCATCGACACTTAAATCGAAGTGTGATTTATTCCACTTCTCCAGCCTCGATGTGACCCTATTCAAAGCCACCTTTCTTCCTTCCAGTCTGACTACGGCATGTTCATCGAGTCGATTCGACAGATTGTCCTGCAGTCTGCTCCAGACTTCCAGAAGTTGTAGACCCATGAAATCTGTTATGATATGAATCGAGTAGGTCATGCTCAAAACTCCGTGATCTTTACTACAACGTTGCGCTCCGCGCCGTATGGAAAACCGGGGAAAACCGGGGACAGCCACCTGTTGTTTCTATTCCCTCTCGACTGGTTTCTTTCTTGGCCGGCCCGGTTTCTTGGGGGCCAGCGATCGGCCCAGCAGGCGCTCCAGCCGCCGGACGAAGCCCTCGTCGCCCAGCGGACGGCCCGTGCGTGTGTGGCGGCGAAGCTCCTCCGCGTCCTCCGACGGGATGCCCGCCAGCCAGCCAGCCCAGTCTTCGGTCTCGCCGGGGAACGGGCTGGTCGGCGAAAGCAGCAAATCCAACTCCGAAGCCGGCCGTTGATTCGACGTGGGCGAAGGAATTCGGGGACAGAATACTCTATTCATCGAACGTCATCTCAATCTGGCCGGGGGACTCCTCCTCTCTCGGCTTCAGCCCGCGCTTGTGGGGGGCGAAGGCGGGTGCCCCGACATCCACGTGATGCGGAACGCCGGGCAAAACGATCCGAGCAAGTCAGGCCATGATGGGATGTCCTCGAAAGGTACACACCGATGAAAGATATCGCGGCCGATGTCCGCGGCAAAAGAGAGTGACCTGCTCCCTGGTAGGCCATCATGCGTCTCAGATCTCTTCGCCAGTGATTTTCTCACGCAATTCCAATGCCTCAAAGAGTACCGGAAAACACCGCTTCACGGCCTCTCTCTCGAACTCGATGAAGCCAATCTCCTTGAGGTCGCTTTTCATGAGTCCGATGATCTTCTCCAGATTCGCTGACAGCGCCTTGACAAGCTCATCTGTATCTTCCTCCTCTTTCACATCGATGCCTAGAAACTCGAGGGCTCTATCGAGAAGATGCCAATCATTCTGATTAGAGGGACTGACATCAATACCCACAGAGCCTCGATCGCGGCAGACTCGAAGATCGAAGTCCACAGCGCTCGCAACGACCACTATGTTCCCAAAGGAATCATAGCGCTGCGCAAAGGTAATACGCATTCGTTGCTTGTCTACGAAAGCGTCCAGGGCCGGCGACATCTCGCTCAGCAATTCACATGACATTTCACTGCCTCACGGGGGTGGAATCGAGACCGCACCATCTTTGGGCAAAGTGAATCCCCTTTCATCCATTAGCCTCTTCCGGTACATGAGCTCTTTCCAATGGGAACTGGGGACAGTCGCTTTCTTCTATGTGAAGCTCATAGGGAAATTCGGGAACAGGAAACTCTATTCACCGAACGTCAGTTCCATCTGGCCGGGAGACTCTACCATTTTGGGTTTCCACCCGGGCTCGTGGGGGGGGGGGCACGGCGCCTCTCAAGATCTCACAGCGGTCGTCTCGTGCTCGACCTCGAAGGTGTGGCTCAGTAACCCATCCCGCCATCGATGTTTGTGATCGAGCCGCTGATGAAATCCGCTTCCGGCGATGCCAGGAACACCGCCAGTCGCGCCACTTCCTCCGGCGAAGCAAGGCGACCGAAAGGAACCATCGACGACATCGCGTTCCGCGTCTGCTCGCGCTCTTCCGGATCCTTGGTGCCGTGATAGAGCGACGGCGTGTCCGTCGGACCCGGCGCGATCGCGTTCACACGAACGCCGATATCCGCCAGCTCCTTCGCCAGCACCCGCGTCATTGTATTCACCGCGGCCTTCGTCGCTTCATAGATACCCATATCCATGTCGGCACGCGAACCGGCAACGGACGAAATGTTGATGATCGTGCCGCGTTCGCTCTTCTTCAGAAACTCGATCGCTGCTTTCGTCACGATGAAAATCCCGCGAACGTTCACACCGAACATAATGTCAAAATCTTCGTTCGACGTATCGACGATACGGCCGCGACGGAAGATGCCCGCGTTGTTCACCAGCACATCCAGCCCGCCGCTCCACGACGTGCCGATGAACTGCATCACGCGTTGCGCATCCGATTCAATCGACACGTCCGCCACGCAAGACTTCGCCTCGCCGCCATCCTCGCGGATCATCCGGACCGTTTCCTCCAGATACTCCGCCCGCCGCCCTGTCACCAGGACGCGGCCGCCCTTCGCCGCCATCGCAATGGCAATAGCCCGTCCGATCCCCGTTCCGCCGCCCGTCACCAGTACGGTGCGATTCTCCAAGAACTTACCGGTTTGATCCGACATGATCAGACACCCCTTTCGATGGGTCAGAAGGCTCCGATATCCTTACGAACGCAGAAGACATAATCGACCGACGAGATATCGGGCCACGGCGAATTGGCACGCTCGAACGTGCGCCGGTGCAGCAAGTAACCGAATAGCTTTTTCCATTCCTGTTTTGCATCGTACGCCGGTCCGGCCTGGGGAGATTGATCCAGGTAGTGCCCAGGAATCCACAACTTCCAGATGTCGTCTAAACGATCCCAATCCAGCGTTTTCGGCGTCCAGAACATCCGCGAGCGGCCACGATAAATGTCGTATTCCTGCTCAAGCTTGGGATACTTCGATTGCATGTCGACGTCAAGAATGATGAACGGCCACTTCTCTTCGATCGCTTTATTCACATCCACCCATTCGGTCCAATCCACATCCCGCAGATACCACCGAACCGGCCAGATCGTCGCGCCCTTAACCAGAACCTTGACGTCCTTCTCTTTGATCTTCTCGTTGTAACTCGAAATCCACTCCGGACCGTTTCCGATCCGCGTCGTTCGGACGCTCGCAACCTCCTGGTAACGCGTCACAAGTTCGCAGTGATGCTTCAGATCGTCCGTCGTGTGACCATAGACCATCTTCTCGCGCACGTCCCAGTTATTCCGGAAGCTCAGATTAATCGCCGCCTTCGCATTCCACGCAAACGCGATTGCCACCAATGCCAGCAACGCCGGAGCGAACCGCCGCCACTTCTTGTCCGCCCAGATCTTCTGCGCGTAACTGCCCATCAGGATGATCAGCGGAATCGCCGCGTGAATCCCAACCCACGGCACCTTCTCGCGCGCGTAACTCGCCGCACCGAACGCCGTAATGGCCCACCAGATCAGGAAGCCATGGAACTTCTCGCCCTTATCAATCGCATGCCACGTCAACACCGTCCCCACGATCACCAGGAACGCGATGATGAACAAGTGCATGCCACTCGTCAGACTCAGCAGATCGTCCAGATGCTTCTGACCCGAAACGAGCGAATCCTTCGCGTCTTTCACAGGCTCGCCCGCGATCTTCTGCAAACCGGCCCGCCCATCGACTTCGACCTTCTCGATCTTATTCAGGTTATGAGTGAGGTACCCGGACCACTCCGCAGAATTGAAGTACACGGCGGAATACAGAACAAACACGATGATCGCCAGCGGATACAGGTACTTCCCAAGATCCGGCTTCGCGATCAGCCCAATCGCCAGAATTCCGCCCCACATCGCAAGATTCTTGAAATACGGAACAAGAACGAATTGTTCGATTCCCCCCTCGTTCCACGACGCCCCTGAGCTGTGGAACACAAGAGCGTGGAACCCCGCCATCGCAATCGCCGCCAGCAGGATTCCCACCGGCGTCACACGCGACCAGTGAATCCGCTTCACCGCAATCATCCAGCCGGCAAATAGCGTCAGCACCGCCGGCAATTCGTACACCAACAAATTCACACCATGCATGTGGAACGGCCCACGGATGCGATGCCATTCATTCTGCCCCACCCAGTACCCCAGCGTCCGATGATAGATGTTGAACGGCCCATCGGGGTGCTTGAAGAACGTCGTGAACATCGCCAGGTAGAACGCCAGCCCGGCCAACAACGCACCGTAGATGAAGAACTGGCTCTTGTTGATGTTCGACCAGAACGTCGTCAGGAACTGCCGATGCCCAATCCGCCGCTCGACGATCTGTTTCACAACCCACATTCCGACAAATGAACCGACGATCAGGGCGATGTAGAAGAAGCGCCAGAATATGGGTCTCGCAAGAAGCCCATCCTTGTCCTCGATTTGCCCCATCCAACTCAGCGCCATCGGGATCGAACGAATCTTGTTTAGTGGGAAGTCATGTCCGATTGCCTGAATCACATCGGCATCGAAGTGCATTCCCTCTAGGACCTGCGTCAGCGTCAGTATCACAAATGCGATCAGCACCAACCCTGCCACAGCAACCGGTGGGAAACGAGGAGTCTCCGCCGGTGGCGTGTCCGCCTCATTCGGCGAAGGATCCTTGCCATTAAGAAGGCGCGCAGCAAGGTCGTGCACCACCAGCATCGCAAAGAATGTCACGCCCGTGAAATACACAAAGACGCTGCTTTCCTTGTTACAGAACAACACCACAACCGCCAGGATCAGGCTCGCCGCCCAACCCGGCCTCCGCGTTCGCCACCACCAAAGCGCCGAACACACAATCCACAACGTACTGAAGAGGAATAGCGCATCGTTTCGATAGAACCGTTGATAGAACATCATCATTGGCGAAATCGTATAGAACGCCAGCGCCACCCACGTTCCGATTTCACCGAGCCAACGCCTCATCCCCCAGATAAAGAAGAAGCCAAAGAATCCCAATGCGCCGACGCCGATTCGCATCGTGTAGTCGCTGACGCCGAAAATATGAAAGACCAGATTCTGCAAGTGCAACATCGCCGGCCCGTGCAGGATTGGCAGGTACGTGTAGTTGAACTCGCGGTGAAGCTGATACTCCGTATAATACACAAACAGCGATTCGTCGTGCATGATGGGCTTGTCGCCCAGATCATAGAATCGCGTGAAGAAACACATCACGACCAACGTCGCAAACAGCGCCACCCGCCACGGCGTCCACCAGCCTCGCGGTTCCACCGGACACGCCGCCACGACAGGCTCGTCCGCTGGAGGCTCCTGCACAGGAGGTTCTTCCTGCGCCGGCAGCTCGGATTCCACCTCCGCCTCCTCGGGCGCATCCGCGTCCACTTCGGCAAGCGGCTCGCTCGTCTCTTCCGGCGCTTCCGGTTCTTCTCGCAGCTCGTCCATAACTTCCTGCTGCTCCATCTTCTCCGGTTCGGAGTCCTGAGGATGCTGGTTCTTATTCTTCTTCCGGCTCATCGCTCAACCTCCTCTCCGCCCTTGAAGGAATCCGGCACGCGGTAGATCACTGTCCCTTGATCCTCCGGGACATCCTCTCCTTCAACGCTCGAGAACACCTTCTCCCAGTCCTTGAACTTCTCGAGTCCCGGACCGGCGTAGCGCTGTTTCTCAATGCTCCCGACAATCACATAGTCGATGTTGTAAAACTCGAACAACTCGCGGACTTGATCGAGCGTCGCCGCGTTGTACATTTCCTCCGCGTCGGCCTTCACCTTCTCGATCAGATCCATCGAAGAAATCGCCCCCGCCTTCGGATCCCGCAGAGCCTCCGCCAGTCGCTCCTTCCGATCCTTGGACATGTCCGGGAACGTCTCGTCAATTCGCGCTGCCAGATTCTTTTTCGGCGCCGTCGCCAGCAACTTCAGTTTCGCAATCTGATCCTTCTCGTTGGCCGAGAACAGCTGCGTTCCAATCTCGTGAATCTTCAATTGGGCAAGCGTGAACCGCTGGGCAAAACGCCAAGCCAACTTGCTCTCAACCGGCTTGCCCCATCCGCGCCACTGCATCTCATGATGCGTCCAACCAACCATCGTCGGCCGGCCGGTGTTCGATGCGAATCGGCCATTCGCGCGATAGGCTTCCGAGCCCGGCGCCTCCAGAATGCGGGCCTGCGGCTCCATATTTTCCAGTATCCAATCAATTGCCTCGGCGTCGCCCTTCATGCCGGGCATTTCATCCATGTACGCGATCGCATCCAGCGTGCGAACTTTGTAAGTGTTTGGCTTCTTTTCATAGTAGCTCGGTAGCGGTTCAATAAACAGACTCCGCGTCCTCAACGCCGTCGACGAGTACGGATACAACATGCCGACCAGGAACAGCGCGACCGCCAGCACCGCCGCCGGCGACATCAGCGCCCACGTGCGGATCGTATTCATCGTTTTCGGGACGTTTCCGAGAATCGGCAGCCCAACTGCGAACGGAATAACCAGCGTGACGACCAGAAGAATCAACAGAATCGCCAGGACCAATGCGAACCACGGATCCAGCAGCCCCCGCAGTCCCGCCAACTTCAGCATCCATGGAACGACAATAAAGACGCCAACCAGGTAAGCATAAACCACCGGGTCCGTCAGCGACTGCACCAATCCGCGCGGCTGTTCCTGTTCGCTCGGGCGGAACATCTCCGCAAATCGACTGACGGCAAATACCATCCCACCCGCCATGATGGCCCACAGCGGATAGTAAATCTTAAATGGCGTATTGTATCTTTCCAGGTAACCCGAGTACGTATCGTCGAAGTGCAAGACCTCGACAAACCATTGATAGAAGAACGCGATCGACAGGAACACCCACACCGCGCCGTCCGCTTTGCGATGCCGAGCCGCCGCCAGAATGATCGATGTCGCCATCAATGAAATCGACAGCGGCCCCGCCCACTTCGTCATGTAGTTAATCGTAAATGCAAACAGTCCGACAAAAACCATCCAGTACGCAAACCCGCGCCCCTGGGTCCATCGCCGCGTTTGCTTGATTCCAAACGCCAGCCACATGACCAGAATCGGAATCAGGAACAGACCCCAGTGGACAAAGAAATCGCGCAAGTCCGTCCGCAACTCCGGTGGGAACGGATTAACGGGGGAACGACTCCAGAACTCCTTCCAGAAATCGCCCGACGTCTGCAGCAATGTCGGGCTCAAACGCGGAGGCAGCTTGCTGACGAGAAGTTGCTTTTCCTGCACCAGCGGCGAATGGAAATACAATTTGAACGGCAGAATCGTAAACAACGCCACAAACCCACAAACGGCATACGCCGAACCGACCGTAATCCACCAACGCTTCAACGGGCTCGGCCGATACAACGCCCACCACGCCGCAATCGCCGCCAGAATCAGGAACGCAATCGAGTCTCGAAGAGCCACCAGTCCCGCCGATGGCAACTCGAGGTCCTCGACCACGCTCTTGCTTGCCACAGCCGAATCTGTTGTTGTGACGACAAGATCCTGTCCTGACGCGAAGTAACCGCCCGCAAAGTTAAATCCAAGCGATAACACCACCGCAACGGCAGCACACGCTGCTCGCAATTCCCACCGTTGCACAAGAACCGCGCTCAGCCAGCTTCCCACCCAGAGCACGACAATTCCGCCCAGCCAGAACTCCGGCTTGCCAAACATCACGACAACGCCGTGTTGCATATTATAGACAAACGCGGCGACCAACGTCAGAACGACAAGCATTCCCGCGAAGCCGATCCATCGCCAACCCATCCCGCATTTGACTTTTCGCAAAGCGATAATCAGCGCGATCAGCAACAACGGCGACATCACCACCGCGTCCCAGATATTCACCGGGAACACCATGCCGATTGTCACGCCCATCGCGATCAGGTCTGGCCAGACGCGCTCGAACCAGCGCCGATCCGTGCGAACCATTCGCATCGAACGGCGCAGCAACGAAAGCACCGAACATAAAATCAGCAAACTGTACGGAATTGCCATATGGTGCGGATGCAAATCGCCCAGGATCGCAGTGAAGTACGGAAACTCCGTAATCGTCCCCGAACTCTTCTGCCCTGGCGGCGAACTCTTAATCGCACGACTCGATCGCCAGAAATCGACCTTCGCAAGATTCTCCGGACTGAAACGCAGGTATCCCGGAGACGCCAAGATGTCCTTCAACCTGCGATCCCGTTCCCCACGAAGCTTATCTCTTTCCGGTTGCGAGAGATCAGCGAAGATCGCATCCGCGATCCCGCCCATCACAGCCAACTCCTCGCCGCGCACATCGACGACAGGCTTTGGTTTTTCTTCCTCTGTCTTGTCCTCGGATTCTTGGCCTTCTTCTTCTTTCTCTTGTTTCGCTTTCTCGAGGGCCGCTTTGGCTTTCTCTTCCGCTGCCTGCGCCTTGGAGATGTTCTCTTCGGTCCAGAGATCGTTATCCTCCAACACGGCGATCTTCAGCGGGACCTCCAGCCGCTCCCTCACCGCTCCGGCGACAGCCTGCGGATCGCGCGTTGCCAATTGTTGCCACGCATCCAGATTGCCGAAGAATGCAATCGCAAACGCGCCCAGCAATCCCCACACGATCCCGCGCGGCAATGACACCGGACCCACGCGGCTGCGCCTCGGAAACAACTGCACCAGGTTGAACACAAACGCGAATCCCATCGCGAAGCTCAACCCAAACACCGTTGCCAATCCGAAGTTGAACGCGTACCGCCCCTGCATGCCGATCATCTTCGCCAGCGTCGCAACCGTCAGGTGCCCACCATAATAGTAATTCGTCGGCTCGCCCAGGAACCATGCGTCCGAAGGCGGCATCGACGATGACTGCATGATCGAATTCAGATGATTAAAATTCCCGAACTTCTCCGCCGCCGACATTCCCGTGTCGTACGTAGCATAAGGAATATAAGACCGAACATTCAGAAAGAAAACAAACGCGAACAGAAAGCACAACTGCGCCGCTAGAAACGGAATCGCAATGTTCCGCAGGCGGCGCTTCAACTGGCCGTACTCCCCTGCCCAGGCCAGCGCCGACGACACCGCAATCAACAAAACGGCAAACCACGCCGTCACGCCCCAGTGAGGCAGATGAACCAGTCCCAGAAATACAAACAATCCCGCAGGCCAGTACAGCCGAACAAGCCCCAGCAGATCGCGCTCTTTGCGCGCCCGCTTCTCCACCATCACGCGCCAGCCGCCGATGCCCACAAACACAACCCCTGCCATCAGCATCGCCGCGCGGAACACGAACGCCTGCGGGTCGCTCAGGAACCACCGCATCGAGAGCGCCCATGTGACAAACACCGTCAGCGCGATCCCCGCGCCCATCGCAATCCCGGCGCCGCGGTCGGCAAGTCCGCGGAAGAAACGCATCACAAGCGGCAACGCAGCCAGCGAGATGACAACGCACGTCAGCCACCAGCCGAACCCGGTCATGAGACCATCCCGCCACCAGGAAATATTCGTCATGAAGTACATCGAAATCCGACCCCTTCCGGGGGATTCAGGACCCGGCCGGCCACAACTCACCGCCGGGCGCGGACCGTATCCTGCCACAAAGCGCCAGAGGACCGGATCGCGCCCACGACGTCAAGCGCAGTAGTGTCAAAGGTCGAGAACCCCAGAGCCGCCCGCAGCCGATCGAAACCCGCGACCATCGAAACTCAGTCGCCGAACGTCGTTCCCACCAGCTTTGCCGACTGCACCCAGCGATGGTCCGGAGGGACCAGTTTCTTGTTCCCCGCCACCTCTTCGAGAGGAATCAGCGCCGTCTCGTTGTTCCGCAGCGCCACCATGTTTCCATACTCCCCGCGGTGGATCGCTTCGGCGCATGCCGTACCCAGCTGCGTCGCCAGGATCCGGTCCGCCGCCGAAGGTGTTCCCCCACGCTGCAGATGTCCCAGAATCGTCAGCCGCGACTCCTGCCCCGTCAGCTCCTCCAGCTTCTTCGTCAGCTTCATCGTGTGATGAACGTGCTGTTCGTGAAACTTCTGTAGCTTCTCCGAGGCAGCCTTCTGCGCCTCCTTGTCCCCGGCCTCATCGCGCTCACGGACGAGTTTCGCGATCTTCTGCGAGTCCTTCACTGAAACAGCGCCCTCCGCCACGGCCACGATGCTGAATCGCTTGCCCCTGCGGGTACGTCCGCGGATTGCCGCCGCCACCTTCTTCACGTCGTACGGGATTTCCGGAATCAGGATCACGTCCGCTCCCCCGGCGATCCCGGCGCCCAGCGCCAACCACCCCGCGCGGTGCCCCATGATCTCCACCACGATGATGCGGTGGTGGCTCGTTGCCGTGGAATGCAGCCGATCGATCGCCTCCGTCGCGATCCCCAGCGCCGTGTCGAACCCGAACGTAATGTCCGTTCCGCCCACGTCATTATCGATCGTCTTGGGCAATGTCACCACGTTCAGACCCGCCTTGTGCAGGCGGAACGCGTTCTTTTGCGTCCCTCCCCCGCCAAGACATACCAGGCAATCCAGGTGGTGCTTATTGTAGGTATCGATGATCGCGCCGGTCATATCTTGTACCCGGCCGCCGACATTCATTCGATGAGGCTTGTCTCGCGAAGTCCCCAGAATCGTTCCGCCATCCGTCAGAATTCCCGACAGCAAACGAATATCCAACGCCATCGTCCGGTCATGAACCAGCCCCCGAAACCCCTCTCGGAATCCTGTGAACTGCATGCCGAACTTCTCGTGGCCGGCCTTGCCGATGCCTCGAATGGCAGCGTTCAGCCCGGGACAATCGCCCCCACTGGTCAGGATTCCAACGTGTTTCGTCATGGTGTTCTCCGCATGGGGGATTGCGACTCAAGCGGAGCATCTCCGCACCCATGGGAGAAGGCAAGGATGGAGTGCCAGACGCCTTATTCCCGTATGACCTTCCGATAAGCCTTCAACACCTGGCCGCGATAGACCACGCCCACCACCCGGCGTTCCTCCAGGTTGTTCACGATCGCGATGCCTTCGCTGTCGCTCGAACCGAAAATCTCAATCGCCTGGCTCGCCGGTGAATCCGGCAGCAGGTACGGCGGATTCGGATCTGCCACATCCTGAGCGATCAGCACCGCTTCGCCTAACTCGCCGAGATTCAGCACTGTACGGAGGTCCGTGGTCGAGACGATGCCTTGCAGAACGCCCTTCGAGTTCGTCACCACGAACGCATCGTCATCCGTCGACCCCAGCAGATCCAGGATGTGATCCAGCGTATTCTCCTGGCGCAGATTCACGAACTCCTTCTTCATGATATCGCCGATGGGAATTCGCAGCAACGGATCGCGTCGGACGCTCGTTTCCTCCACGTCGAACCCATCGCGCAGCAATGACAGCGTGTACACCGAGCCCTTTCGCAGGCTCGACGTCACCAGCGAGCTGATCGCCACCGTGATCATCAGCGGCAGCACCAGTTGATAGTGCGCGCCGGCCACCTCGTACAGAATCAGCATCGCTGCCAGGGGTGTCCCGATCGCGCTGCTCACAACTCCCGCCATGCCCACCATCGCGAACACGCGGAAGTCCGGCGACCACGTCGGCATCATCTTGTCCACCACAAGACCGAACGCCCCGCCCAGGAACGCGCCCGCGATCATCGCCGGAGCAAACGAACCGCCCGTACCGCCGCTACCCAGCGTCAGGCTCGTCGCCACGATCTTCAGCCCACAGATCAGAATCAGCGACAGGACCACTGTCCGGACGATCTCCGGGCGCGAACTCGACGCCAGCACCAGCTTGTTTACCGTTTCGTAGCCCTCACCCAACACTCCCGGCGCCTGCAGGCCGATGATGCCGACCAGCAATCCACCGATGGCCGGCTTCGCCCACAGTGGGACCTTAATCGCCGAGAACACGTCGTGCATCCAATACAGCGCCGTCGTCAGCAGCGCCCCCACGATTCCACAGATCACGCCCAGAACGGCGAACTGCAGCACCAGCAGCAGGCTTGGCTGAATCGTCTCCAGGCTGTTCCGGCTCAGTTGCTCGAACGCCGGATCATTCGGCATCAGCGCGCTCGAAACGACCGACGCCACAACAGCCGCCACGACCACCGGGGCGAACTTCCGCACGTTGAAGTCCCGCATGATCAGCTCGAGGGAGAAGATCACCCCCCCGATCGGCGCATTGAACACGGCCGCCAGCCCCGCCGCCGACCCGCATCCGATCAACGTCCCAACCTGCTCTTTGCGCACATGGCCCCGTGTTCCGACCAGCGACCCCACCACCGATCCGATCTCGATGATCGGACCCTCAGGCCCGGCCGAACCCCCTGAAGCGATCGTCAGCGGCGACGTTGCCGACTTGATCGCCATCGATGGCTGCAGGTTGATCTGACCCGTCGCCACCGCCTTCATCACGCTCGGCACGCCGTGCCCGCCGCGTAGATGCAGGAGCTTGTAAATCAGCAGCCCCACAACCAGGCCGCCAATTGCCGGCAGTGCCGCCTGGAGCAGTACCTCCCCGCGATGCGCCCCGAAATCCTTGAAACGGAACAGCGAGGCATCGTCCCCGAAGAAGAACTCGTGGCTTTGCAGCAGCACCCAACGGAAAATCGTCGATACCACACCCATCAGAAGACCGACCACCACCGACAGCATCAGCAGATAGCCGCCCTCCGACGTCTGGGTCCAATGACGAAGGAAAACCTTCAGATCGGACCACGATCTGATGGCAAGAATAGGAAAACGCTTGGTCATGATTACGGGCATTCAGTTCTCGGTGAGGCGGATCGGGATATCGGGGAAATTCTGGAACAGGCACCTATCATCCGATAATGATCTTCTTCCCACGCCTCCGGATGGCTTGCTCGGGCGAACCGGCTCCCGCCTGCGGGCTCTCCGATTCCTCCTGCTCGTCCGCCGGGGTCAAGGGAAGCATCAGTCTCATCGTCGTTCCAACGCCGACTTTGCTCTCCGCCTCCAGCGTACCTCCCATGGTTTGCGCCAGGCCGAAGGACACAGACAAGCCCAGACCCGTCCCCTTCCCCTCGGTCTTTGTCGTAAAGAACGGATCGAAGATCATGCCCAGATTCTCCTCCGGAATGCCCATCCCGCTATCGATCACTTCCACGCAGAACAACTGCTCGTGTTCCAACCCAGCCCTTGTCCGAATAACGATCTTCCCGCCGCTGTCCAGCGCATCGATCGAGTTGCGTATCAGGTTGATCATGATCTGGCGGAAGTAGTCGCTGCACAACCGCACCTCCACCAGCGCCGGGTCTTCCTCAAAATCGATCGAAACCGAGTGCTTCTTCAGCGTCCCGTAGAACAGCTCGATCAACGTCCGAATCTCCTGGCGGATGTCCACCGTGGCATACCGCGGCCGGCTGGGTGTGCTGACTTGTCGCAGTTGCGAGACAATTCGCGCGATCCGATCGATCTCCTCCGTGATCACATCCAGAGTCGACTGCACCCCGGGGCCTTCGTCCAATTCGCTCGACACGCGCGCAATCTGTCCCCGCAGGATCTTGATATAATTCTTGATGATCGAGAGCGGGTTATTCACCTCGTGCGCGATGTTCGCTGCCATCGAGCCCGCCGCCGCAAACTTCTCCGTCTGCAGCAACTTCGCCTGGGCCTTCTTCAGCTCCTGGGTCCGCTCTTCGACCGTCTCCTCCAACTCCGTCGCAAACCGGCTGACCCGCGTGTAGAGCCGTGAATGCTCGATCGCGATCGCCAGGTTCTCGCCGATGCGTTCCAGCATTCGCACCTCGCCCTTCGTGAAACGCCCCTCGTCCGAGCTGGCCAGGTTCAGCGACCCGATCGGCCCCGCCCCGCCCATCAACGGCACAACGCAAAGCGACTTCATCCCCAATGGAATCAGCGTGTTATCCTCGAAGTACGGCTTCTCCATTCGCAGGCGCCGCACCGTCACCAGCCGGTCCGTGATGGCCTTCGCGATCACGCTGCGCTCCCACGGGACTTCCGTTCCCAGCGGCAAATCCTCGCGCATCTCCGGATAAACATATGCCAGTGCCAGCGCCCCGGTATCTTCCTGAATCAGGCTCAGCGACAGCCGATCGCACGGGATCTGCTCCAGGATTTCCTTCGTCACGCGCAGGAACAACTCGTCCAGCTCCAACGCCTGGTTCACCGACTGGCTGATCGAGTGAATCAGCTCCAATTGGCGAGCCTTCTCGTCCAACTCCAACAGCCGCCGGCCCAGATCCTGGTACGACCGCAGCAGCGACGCCGCCATGTCGTTAGCCGCATCCGCCAGCACCTCGATCTCGTCCCCCGAACGCACGTCCAGGCGATAGTCGAGCTCGCCCATCGCGAACCGCTGAACCCCCTGCGTGACCCGCATCAGCGGTCTCACCAACCTATCCGACAGCCAGTACGCCAATACGATCGCCAGCACCGTCATCACCAGCGCCATCAGAACCATCATCCACAGCGCCTGGTTGACCGGCGACGCAACTTCATCCAAATCAACAATCTGCAAAACGGCCCACTTCACCTGCGGCAACGGATCCGGCGCTAGCTTCTGGAATGATCGTAACTGGCTGAACGCCACGCCCAGGCGCCGAGTCCCGACCGCAGGTGTCTCGAAACCGTCCATCATCCCGCCGAAAAACGTGTCCCGCATCTCGCCGATCGACTCCTCCAGCTCCTCCTCCCGGACCGGCGAATACACGACGCCACGCGTTTCCGACAGCACGATCAGCCGCTGGCCGAGACTCGGGTTCACGTCCTCTATTTCTTCCAGAACCGGCGCCAATGGGAACGACGCGACCAGGTAGAAGTGTGTCGCCGGCTCTCCCTCTTCCCCATTCTCCTCCACCAGCGTCTCCCGCGGCGGAGTCAGCTCCTGCCCCACCAGCAGCCGCACATCGCCCTGTGTCGACCCCAGCACCTCGCCGGCAAACAACGAATCCGGCGACGTCGAGGCCATCGCCGACAGCAGTGGCGCACCCGCCAGACCCGGCGGAATCTCTGTCGCAGAAATGATGCGATTGCCCGCAAGTTCGCCGATAATTCGCCCGCCGCTGGCCAACAGGAAAAACCGCGCCGTATCCAGCGGAGACTCCTCGGCGGACAGCCCGCGGCCCAATTCATAGACCGTCCCCGGCAGCGCCTCCTGGCCTTCCCCCTCCGCAAAATCGACCAGATTCTCCGCCAACTCTGGATCGCTCGCCGCAACGCGCAGCGCATCCACACGCGCATTCACCTCACGATCCAGCGCACCGGCCATCCGTTCTGCCATCGCCGTCGATTGATTGCGAACCGTGTAACGCACCGCCCCGGATGCCGCGAACCACGACAAAGTCAGCGCCAGCAGCATCGGAATCGTCGTCAGCGCCAGAACGATCGCCATCATCCGACGGCGCATGCTTCCCCGTGCCGGCGACTTGCGCTCGGCAGGCGTTGCCTCGACCGCAGACGGATCGAAAGGCGGATATTCGTTTTCAGAAGCCATGCTCTTGTCCCACGAGAGTGCGCACCCCCCATCCTCCCCAAATCCCAAGAAACGTCAAGGTCACAGGACGCCCCCCTCGGCGCTCCCCCAAAAAAGAAAACCGCCCGCACCGTTTCCGATGCGAGCGGTCCTTCACTCCGTCTCCCCACTCAGCCTGCTTACCGCATATTGTAGAAGGCCTTCATGCCAGGATACTTCGCGGACTCCATCAACTCGTCTTCGATGCGAAGCAACTGGTTGTACTTGGCAATACGGTCGCTGCGGCTGGCCGAACCGGTCTTGATCTGGCCGGCGTTCGTGGCCACCGCGATGTCCGCGATCGTCGAGTCTTCCGTCTCGCCGCTACGGTGCGAGATCACTGCCGTGTAGCCCGCCAGCTTCGCCATCTCGATGGCGTCCAGCGTCTCCGTGATCGTACCGATCTGGTTCACCTTCACCAGGATCGAGTTCGCACAGCCCGTGTCGATGCCCTTGGCCAGGAACTTCGTGTTCGTCACGAACACATCGTCGCCCACCAACTGGACCTTCTTGCCAAGGCGATCGGTCATCAGCTTCCAGCCATCCCAGTCGCCTTCGTCGCAGCCGTCTTCGATCGAGACGATCGGATACGCGCTGATCAGCTTCTCGTACAGGTCCACCATCTCCTCGCTCGTCTTCTCTTCCTTCGTCGACTTCTTGAAGACGTACTTCTTCTTCGACTTGTCGTAGAATTCGGAAGAAGCGACATCGAGCGCGATGCGGATATCGGCGCCGGGCTTGTAGCCCGCCTTCTCGATCGCCGACACGATCGTGTCCAGCGTCTCCTCGACCGTCGACAGGTTCGGGGCGAAGCCGCCCTCGTCGCCGACGCTCGTGTTCAGGCCCTTGGCCTTCAGCACCGACTTCAGCGCGTGGAACGTCTCAGCGCCCATGCGCAGCGCCTCGCGGAACGTCGGGGCGCCGACCGGCATAATCATGAATTCCTGGAAGTCCACCGTGTTGTCCGCGTGGGCACCACCATTCAGGATGTTCATCATCGGAACCGGCAACGTCTTCGCATTCACGCCGCCGATGTACTGGTACAGCGGAAGGCCGACAGCCTCCGCCGCTGCGCGTGCCACGGCCATCGAAACGCCGAGGATGGCGTTCGCGCCCAGCTCGCTCTTCGTCTCTGTGCCGTCGAGGGCCAGCATCGTCTGGTCCACCTCGACCTGCTCGGTCGCGTCGAGTCCAAGGACTTCCGGCGCAATCCGCTCGTTCACATTGTTGACAGCCTTCAGGACGCCCTTGCCCAGGTAACGGCCCTTGTCGCCGTCGCGCAACTCGAGGGCTTCATTCTCCCCCGTCGAAGCGCCGCTCGGCACCATTGCGCGGCCCAAAGCGCCACTCTCCAGCAGGACCTCAACCTCCACCGTCGGGTTGCCGCGGGAATCCAGAACCTCCCGAGCCAGAACGGACTCAATCATTGTCATCGGAGTACTCCTCTCGTGATGAAACCTTATTAAATTGTGAAAAGTTTGCGAAATTCTGGCGCATCTCGCGCCACTTAGCCCAGGCCTTCTGCAAAACCCGTGACACTTCCAGCACCCTGCCCCGGCCGGGTCAATCGGAACTCCTCAGAGCTCCGCCCCAGAAAAAACGGGCCGGTCGGACCCGATTCACGGATCCAACCAGCCCGAGTAGTCTATCAGCCATCAGTCACTGGCCACTTGCCACTTTCTCAGTACTTCGCAGCCATGTCCTCGATGGTCATGGGCGCGTAGTCGCC
This sequence comes from bacterium, assembly GCA_020444065.1. Taxonomy (NCBI): domain Bacteria; species bacterium. The sequence continues at coordinate 20,334 of JAHLLQ010000007.1, forward strand.
GCCGTGACCGGCCTGGCCGAAGTCGTTGATCTTGCCCTTGATGAGCTCGTAAAGGGACTCGCGGGCGGGCTTCAGCCAATCGCGCGGGTCGAACTTGTCCGGCGTCTCCATGAACACCTTGCGGACCGCGGCGGTCATCGCCAGGCGGCCGTCCGTGTCCACGTTGATCTTGCGCACGCCGCGCTTGATGCCGAACTGGATGTCCGTCATCGGGATGCCCATGGCGGCCTTCATCTTGCCACCGTACTTGTTGATCGCGGCGATCAGTTCCTGCGGAACCGAGGAACTGCCGTGCATGACCAGCGGGTAGCTCGGATAGCCGGCGGCCTCGAGGTTCTTCTCGATCTGCTCGATGCGGTCCAGCGCCAGGCGCGGGGGAAGAGCATTGCCGTCCTTGTCGTAGCGCATCGTCTTGTAAGCGCCGTGGCTCGTGCCGATCGCGACCGCGAGGCAGTCGATGCCCGTCTTCTGGACAAATTCGACGGCCTGGTTCGGATCCGTCAGGTGAGACTCATCTTCGATATCGATGCCTGCGCCGTGGCCGTCTTCGATGCCGCCCAGGCAACCAAGCTCGCCCTCGACCGTCACGCCGTGCTTGTGAGCCATCTCGACCACTTCCGCGGTCGTTTCGACATTATATTCATAGGATGCCACGGACTTGCCGTCTGGCATCAGCGAACCGTCCATCATCACGGACGTGAAACCCAGTTCGATCGCCTGCTTGCAGGTCTCGGGAGAGTTGCCGTGGTCCAGGTGAAGGGCAACCTTGACGTCCGGGTGCCGGATCACGGCGCCTTCCATCAGCTTCTTCAGATAGATCATGTCGGCGTACTTCAGAGCACCGCGGCTGGCCTGAAGGATCACCGGCGCGTTCAGCTCTTCAGCCGCGCGCATGATCGCCTGGATCTGCTCCATGTTGTTCACGTTGAATGCCCCGACGCCATAGCCTCCCTTGGCGGCCTCGTCGAGAATCTGCTTCATCGGTACCATCGGCATGGCCCATCATCCTTTCGCCGGGGAATCCGGCTTACTGAGTTTGCGGCAGTCGAAAGCCTCTCCCCCGCCTGCCGAGCGGCAAGACGGTTGATCTGCACCCCCCCATGGTCAAGGCAAACCCCGCGGAATGACCCAGTTAGAGCGATTGGACCGCTCCAGAATCCAGCAAACACGGCGGCTTAACCGCTTTCTCTTCTGCTTGCCATCAAGATCGCTTCGGACAAAGATTCGGAGCCATGGACACACCGGAACAAGTTCCCAAGATGATCGATTCAAGACCACCCATCTGTATAACCATATTGCAGATGTCTGGAGAACCCTTGTCGCTCGTCCTCGACCAGGATGAGGTCACCATCGGCCGCTCCCTGTCTTGCGACGTTCCATTCGACCCCGCCAACCACCCGCACATTTCTCGCATCCACGGCAAGCTCGTCCGCGGGGACGATGGCCGCTGGATGTACGAAGATGCCGGCAGCAAGCATGGCTCCTATATCAACGGCAACCTGGTCCACGAACCGGCGCAACTCGACCGCGGGGATAAGATCTCCCTCGGCTCGCCCAACTCCTGCGTCGTCATTACCTGGCCGACCCCGCGTGTCACCGGCAGCGAAGCCACCTACCTGAAGTTTCATAAGAAAGAATCCACCCACTTCCCGCTCGCCTTCTCCGAGCCCTTCCTCGGAACCTACAGGCGATACAAGAAGATCGGCGCGGGCGGGTACGGCGAAGTCTGGCGCGCCTCCCCCATCGACGAGGAGAAGGATGCCGTAGCGGTAAAACTGCTACACCCCGATCTTCTCACGCTCGGGAATCTGGAAATTGAAGAACGCCTGAAGCTCATCCGTCGCTTCCGCCGCGAGGCGAAGTTGATGCACCTTCTCAGCGAAGCGGATATTCCAGGCGTTGTGAAGGTTTACGATTGGGGCGACGATCCCGACCGCGATTATCTCTTTCTCGTAATGGACTATATTGACGGCGGATCGCTCGAACGTTTTATATTTCGCAATCAGATGATTGAGCCTCAGCCCGCGCTGAAGTACTTATATCAAATCGCGCGTACGCTGCAATACGCCCACGAATTCAAATGGACCGACGACGACGGCACAGAACGCCACGGAATTATACATCGCGACATCAAGCCGGCGAATATATTAATTGATGAACACAAAGACGAAACGTGGATTGTAGATTTCGGAATTGCCGCAATTGAAGAAGGCGGCGAACGACTGACGGCGACTAATACGGCATTGGGGAGTATTCGTTTTCTTCCGCCGGAAGCCCTGTTCTCCAGTTCTACTTCCGGTGCGGTTGACCTGTGGGCATTTGCCGTCACGGCGTATGTCTTGTTATCGAGAGGACACTTTCCATACTCCGGATCAAAGATTACAGAACTCTATCAAAACATGCGCGAGGGCAAAATCACACCGCTCACATACTACCGTTTTGATATAGAGAAATCCTTCTGCGATGCCCTGCACTCGGCGCTCGATCCTAATCCTGAATCGCGCATTCAGACCGCCGCCGAATGGGTCGATCTCCTCGATTCAATGGCAGGGGCAGACTTCGAGACGATCTGATTGTTTCGGGAAGCGCGCTAGCGCGTAAATGAAAAGACAATTTCCGTGTCGACGCGGTCTTTGCGGATACTATCCGGCAGGGGCGAGAACCGCTTGGCCGACTTCAAGGCCTTCAGCGCAAGGGCGTCCAAGTTCGCATTCCCGGAACTCTTCCGCACCTTGATGTTCGTCAACTCGCCGGATCGCAGGATTGTAAACTGAACGATCGCTGTGGCATCCCGGCGCTGCTCCGGCGGGACAACGAAATACCGCCCGACATGCGCCAACGCGCCCTTCGCGTAGCTGTCCGGAAGCCCCGCGCCTCGCAACGTCGCTTGCCCGACTGTCGTTTCATCGGGGTCCGCGTCCTTGGTTGGTTTGGCTGTTGGCTTCGGCTCAGACTTCTGCTGGGTCGTGCTCTTCGTGCCCTTCTCGATGTTCCACTTGTCGTACAACTTCTGGAAATCCTCGCGCGAGAGTTCCTCTTCCCTCTTGGGCTCCGGCGTCTTCGCGGGAGTCGGCCTCGGAGTCTTTCGTGGGGTCGGCTCAGGCCTCGGAGTCCTCTTCGGCGTCGGCTTCGGCGTTTTCTTCGGAGTCGGGCGCGGTGTGGGCTGGGGAGTTGCCTTGGGGGTCTCCTTAGGCACTTCGATCTTCTTCTCCGGTTGAGGCTTGGGTGGCTCCGGCTTTGGCGTGGCTCTCGGAGTCGGCTTTGGCTTCGGAGGGTCGGCCCGCTTTGGTTCAGGTTTGGGAGCGGGGGGATCCTTCAGGAGCGCGACCTCCACGGGCTTCGAGTCGGGGCTTCCAAGGAGAGACTTCGGCTTGTTGTGGATCGCAAAGAAGGCAATCGCCACAATGATGATTGTGTGGAGAAGCAGCGTTCCCGCCAAGCCAAACAACTTGTCGCCAAAGCCCATGATTCGTCAGTCCAAAGGATCTGTGACGATTCCGATGTTTCCCACAGAACCGTTCTGGAGTGCCGCTACAACGCGGGTCATCTGCTCCCAATCGACGCCGCGATCAGCCTCGATCGCAACCGGGCGGTCTGGATCATCGGTACGGAGCCGCTCAATGTCGCCTACGAGGTCGTCAAGCGATGAAACTTGTCCGTTCACCCGGATGTCCGGCCCCAGCGCTCCCTGGGTTATCGAAAGCGTAATCGGCTGGTTTTGTTTGAGTTGGGGAGCTTTTTCTACCTTAGGTAGTTCCAACTCCACACCGTACTTCAGCGCGGGAGCCACGATCATGAACGCGATCAGCAGCACGAACACAATATCCAGCAGGGACGTAATATTGATGTTTGCCTGTGGCTTCGAGACCACGCGATGACGTCTCATTGGTTACTCCCTCTGAAGGAAGTGTTTCTGGAAGACGTTGGTCAGCTCGTGGGCAAAAGAGTCCATTTGGCTGGCCAAGTGAGCGATGCTCGATGACAAGTAATTGTACATGGCAGCAGACGGAATCGCGACCACCAGGCCGAATACCGTCGTGATCAGCGCCGTCGAAATTCCCGGAGCCAGAGTCGCCAGTGCTGCGTTTCCCTCGCGGCCTAGAGCCTGGAAGGACCCCAGGACGCCCCACACAGTTCCGAACAACCCAATGAAAGGAGCCAGTGATGATGCCGTCGCCAGAGTGACCAGACGGTCCTCGAGCCGGCGCATCTCCGCTGCAATCGTCCGCTCCAGCGCGCTCTCCACGCTGGTCTTCCCCAGTTGGATTCGGTGCTCGAGAGACAAGCCGGCCGAGATCGTGTTCTTGGTCTCGACCTCATACTCATAGTAGGATTCGCGCAAGAGAGCCGCCAGCGGGCTGTGTTTGTACTCCTGGGCAAGGCGGTAAATCTCCTGGAGAGACTTGTGGCCCTCCATACATTCGGAGATGAATTCCTCCGATTCCAGCTTGGCGATTCGGATCTGCCGGAACTTGGAGAAGATGTAGTAGCCGCTCCACAGGGACAGAATGAAGAGGATCAGCAGGCAGCCCATTCCGATCAGGTCGCTCTCTGCGATGGCTTCGCCGAGATTGACGCCGATTTCGAAACGGGCGAGGAGCAGGGACGGGACGATTACGGACACAGCGGTTGCCCTCGCGTTGAGCGATAAGTCGCGGGGCGCCCAAGTCCTGAGAGATCAGTCGTCTATGCGAACTTCTAGAATGTCCAGGATGCGATCCAGGTCGTCGAGGTTCTCATAGCGGATCGTGATCGACCCGCTCTTGGCAGACGTCTGACGGAGGTGGACTTTGCACCCCAATCGCACGAGTAATTTCTCCTGAAGCTGAAGAACGTCAAGACTTTGCTGTTCGCCGTCGGAAGATTTCTTCCCTTGTCCGCCCCCAGTTGCCACGCCTTTCAACAGGCGTTTAGCACGGCTCTCGGCCTCACGAACGGACAGCCCTTTGGCATTGATGTCCTTCCTCAACTGCTCCTGCTGGGTTGGATGGGCAAGCATCAGGATCGCCCGAGCATGCCCCGCCGTGATGGCCCCCGTGTGGAGATCTTGAAGGCAGGGCTCCGGTAACTTCAGCAATCTCAATGAGTTGGCGATTGCTACGCGCGACTTGCCGACTCTCTTGGACGTCTCTTCCTGCGTGTAACCAAAGGAGTTTGCCAGGGATTGGTAGGCGAGCGCCTCTTCAACCGGATTCAGATCGTCGCGATGGACATTCTCAATGATGGCCAATTCCAGCTTCTTCGATTCGTCAGCCTGAACGAGGCGGGCCGGAACTTGTTCGAGGCCTGCGAGCTCCGCCGCCCGCAGCCGTCTCTCCCCCGCCAGGAGGGTGTACTTCGAATCTTCATCACCCAGGATCACCAGGACGGGCTGGAGAATGCCATGATGGTGAATCGAATCAGCCAGCTCCTGAAGTTTCTCTTGGTCGAAGTTCTTTCTGGGCTGGCGAGGGTTGGGGACGATATCCGACGGGTTGAGCATCAGGAGGGATTCTCCTCCGGCTTTCTCCGTCGGTTCGGTGTCTTCGGCGGAGGCCAGGGATTCCATCAACTCCGGCGCCTCCGTATGGCGGGCTGAGCCGAGCAGGGCTCCAAGGCCCTTTCCAAGGGCTTGTTTTCGGCGACTGGACATGGGATCAGGCCTCCTCTTCTTGTCTCAACGGCATTCCGAGGCGCTTCAAGACCTCGTTTGTGAGGTTTTCGTAGGCCCTGGAGCCAATCCCCCACCGTTCGTACTGGAAGATCGTCTGCCCGTGGGAGGGGCATTCGCTCAGGCGGACCGTTCGTGGAATCATGGTATCAAACACCAGGTCGCCCAGGTGCTGGCGGACATCCGCGACAACTTGCTGCGAGAGATTCGTCCGCAGATCCGTCATGGTGATCAGACAACCAAGAATCTTGAGGGCGGGATGGTGCGCCTCGCGGATTTCCGAGAGAGTATCCAGAAGCATCGAAAGACCCTCGAGGGCTAGATACTCGGACTGGATCGGAATCAGGACGGAGTCACTGGCCAGGAGAATGTTCAGCGTCACCAGGCCAAGGGATGGTGGCGAATCGAAGATCACGACGTCATATTGCTTGGAAACGGGCTCCAGGGCCCGTTTCAGCATCGATTCACGGTCTTCTCCGTGGTTCAGAAGATCTAAGTCAGCCCGAATCAGGGCGATATTGCCCGGAAACAGGTGGGGGAGAGGGGGGGCGAGGGGCATGGGCCTGTGACTGTTGCCGGGCTCGAAGAGGAGCTCGTAGGAGGTCGTCAAGTCTTCCTGGTATCGATCGACTCCAAGGGCGGTGGTTGCATTGCCCTGAGGGTCCAGGTCGATCAGAAGGACTTTGTAGCCCCGGCCGATCAGATCGGAGGCCAGGCTGACGGCCGTTGTTGTCTTGCCGACACCCCCCTTTTGGTTAATGACGGCGATTCGGTGTGTTTCACGTGAAACACCTGCCGTCGGGGTGGGCAATGTTTCACGTGAAACATTCTCTGGTTCCATAGCGTCTATCCCGCGAGTTTCGTTCACTTCCGTCTCATCCACTTGCGGAACGTGTTGGAACGTCAAGCGCAAAGCCGTTGCGCCGACCCTCAAAGCGACTTTCTCTTGCCGTTCCCGGGCGATTAAAGCACCCTCTATTGCTTCGCACGGCGCCCCGTCGCCAGTTCACGCAAGGAAGCTGCTATGATCTACTTCCAACTCTTCTGGGCATTTCTAAAGGTCGGAATCTTCGGGTGGGGAGGTGGGTCTGCCCTTTACCCTTTGATCGAAGATCAATGCATGAACAACGGCTGGCTCGGCGGCGACCAGCAGAAGATCGCTGAATTATTTGCAGTTACGAACGCTGTGCCGGGCGTCACAGCAGTCAAGATGGCCGTCTACATCGGCTGGCAGGAGGCCGGCCTGCTCGGGGCGCTGCTGGCCGCGGCAGGGATTTCCCTTCCTGGAATCGGTCTCCTGATGGGCTTCTACAGCGCGATCATCAATATCCAAAACAACGAGGAAATCTCGCCTGTTCTGCGACGGTCTTTCATTGGCCTTATCAACGGCCTCAGGTTTGGCGCCGCCGGGTTCATTCTCTATTCACTGATACGAGTAGTTCCGACAGATCTAAGCTCTGCCCATATGAGCATCGGAATCTCGGTCGCCCTGGTGGCAGCGGTGCTTCTCTACTTCAACGTCAATCCGATCCCCGTCATTCTCTGCTGCGGAATCATCGGGGCATTGATTCTATTCTGACACAGACCACTGAAAATGCTTGGCTTGGCTGCGGTCAAGCAGGGTTGCTTGACTGGCCTGAGCGCGAAATCTCACCCATTCTGGAGGATGACGTTGACCCCTCGCTCGAATCGCCCTTCACTTCTTTCATGATGACTCGGGGCCGACACAATACCCCGCTCCTGATGCTCTGGCTGCTGCTGGGGGCGGTGGCACTTGGCCAGGCGCCAGAGGCGCCAACCAGCCCCACACTGGCGATCTCCGCAAACAACTTCGATGGCGCTCCGCTCGAGGGCGTACGGTTCTCCGTCACGCTTGAAAAAGGAGGGACGGAGAGTGTTCGCTCGAACGACCTCGGGCAAGCATTTGTTGCGCTAAACGATCCGGACGAGATCGTTGTTGTGATGATGGAAGACCCGGATTTTCAGGCCGTCGATTCGGAGCAGGTTTCGACGGTGGAGGAGCGGGCGCTGTTCTTTCGATTGTTCCATTCCGACGAGTCGCAAATGTCGGCGGGGGAGAGGCAGGAGTATGCGCGTTTCCTTCCCAGCCAAATGACAAGTCAGGCCGAGCGAAATTATAATTCAGACACCGCCGCCTATGAGGCGAATGGCAATCCCGCTCCGACTCCTTTGCGGTTTCTTGCATTTATGAATGACTATCGCCGAGAGATTCGCGGCGAATTGGAAAAGGGCATTTTTCCCAGCGAAGGCGATGCGGTTGTCAGTGCTCGTGTTGTTGACGAATTCGGTCAGCCACAAAGAGATCTTCTTGTTTATCTTTATGAATACGACGAGGAATCAGGAAAGATAAAACTCGTCGGGTACGAACGGACCGACAGTGGCGGCGTTGTTGTTTTTGATAGTCTTGAACCGAATCGTTTCTACCGGGCCGAGACAATCAGCTCCTCGGATCAAGTTGCGCGTTCTACAATTCGTTTGGCAGATAAGAACTCGGCGACCGTTCTGCCGCCAATGGTATTAAGAAAGAGCGGCGAGTCGGTCTCCGGTTTTGTATTTCTCGACGAGGATCCCGCGATTGGAACAATGGTTTCTGCCATTCCGATTCATGGTGGACCCACGCTGAAAACAACAACGGACAAGATGGGTTATTTCTCTCTGGCGCCGCTGCCGGATGGCGATGTGGAACTTGTATTCGAACGCAGCGCAATCCCCCTTCCGCTTCGAGGCACGATGTTGCTCACCGATCGCGGCGGAGAACTCTTTGTTCCTTTGGGTCTGCTTTCCGAAGACGCAAAATAGAAATCAGGCGATGTTCTCCTGATCGGCCAGAGCTTCATCCGAGACGACCTCGACGAGGTCGTCTCGTTTGTTAAGGGATCGGACCAGCCAGAAGGTCAGAACGCCTCCCAGGAGCAGAAGGAGCAGGCCAATTGCTCGTTGCGGTATCTCGTAATCCTGGCCGGGGATATTGCCGATGACGAGTTTCCCGATGCCGACGAGGAAACTATAAATCGCAACAACGGACATTCCCCAGTTCAGGAAATTGCGCCTGGTCAAGGGACTGGCGGCGACGAAGCTCGGTCGCCCGACCATGATTTCCCTCTCGATTGCCCGCCACCCGGGACCGCCAGGTTGGACTCGGAGGTAGAAGTCACGGAGCTTCTCGCGCGCAACCGGCCGCGTCAGGATGGTCACAAGTAGCGCCACCGAGATGCAGATGGGCAGCGAATAGAGCAAAGTGAAGGGGAAGACCATGTAGCGCTCGATCCCAGCCAGGGCATTCGGATCATCCAGTATCCCGCGAACGAATGGGACAAAGCGTGAGGAGAAGACTGTGAGTGGAGAGAGGGCGATCAGGGCCCCCAAGCAGGCGATTTCGCTCCAGGCGCTGATCCGCCACCAGTACCACCGGAGGATGTAAATCACGCCGATGCCGGCGTTCATCGCCCCGAGCAACAGCCAGGCATCGGCGATGGAGCTGAGGAAGAGGCTGACGAAGATCCCCGCCAGGGCCATCACGGCTGTCATCGCCATACCGACGCGAAGATAGTGGCGGTCACTGCGGCCGCGAGCGACGAAGGGCTTGTAGAAATCGTTCACCAGGTAGCTGGCGCCGAGATTCAGTTGGGTGGAGATGGTGGACATGTAGGCGCTGAAGAACGTGGCGACCAGGAGGCCGAGCCAACCGGGGCCGAGGACCTGGAGCATGACCTTCACGAATCCGGCCTCTGCGTCGGTCTCGCCGGGGATGTAGGGGAAGAGGACCGCGGCCGCGATTCCGACCAGAATCCACGGCCACATGCGCAGGGCGTAGTTGGCAATCCCGAACCAGAAGTATCCGAGGGCTGCGTGGCGCCCATTCTTGGCCGCGAGAAGTCGTTGCGCATGATACGATCCGCCATCCGTGAATCCAACAGCCCACCAACCAACCATTGTATAGAGAAGGAAGCGCGCAAGGGCGTAGAACCAATCGTCTCCGCTCAACGGAGGGAGAATGGCTGTCATGGAAAGAGCCTTGTCGGGCCCATAGATCTCGGCCAGCCGGGTCATCATGGACTCCATCCCTCCGCAAGCCATGATCGCCTTCACCGCCAGAAACACGCAGCCACCCATGGCGATCCAGAACTGGAAGAAATCTGTCACCACGACGCCCCAAAGGCCTGATATTACTGTATATAGCAGGCAGAGCAAGAACAGGGCGAAGAGGATCTTGTACTCGTTGACGGAGTGGCGAATGGTTGTGAGTTCCTCCGAGGTCTCGGATGAGATGGCGCCATTCTGTAAGGTTAGTCCACTTGTCGGTGTTTCGACGACAACGAGCGGATCGACCTGGCCAGTATCGATGAGAGCGCGGGTCTCGGGCGAGATGCCGCTGGAGAGCGGTGTGCCGAGAAACAGCGCGAGAATCAGGGAGTCGACAATCGGGATGTGCGGAATGTCGGGAAAGACGAGGCCGAGGACTTTGGCCATGGCTTTGTTGACCCAACCCATGACGAGGCACCCGTAGGGGAGGGCGAGGTAGAGGGCCTTGAACCCGCGCAGGAAGCCGGCCTCGCGTCCGGAGTAGCGCTGGTCGATCAGTTCCATGTCTGTCATGGGGTTCGCGCGGCGCCACAGGTGGGCGAAGAAGAACACGCCGGCCATGACCATGGGGACCTGGCACCACCAGAACCAGTTGGCGCTGTTGCCGTCGGTGGCGACGAAGCCGCTGATCGCGAGCGGCGTATCGGCGGCAAACGTGGTCGCGACGATCGAGGTGCCGAGCAACCACCAGGGGAGCCCGCTGCCGGTCTTGAAGTAGGACTCGGTGGATTGCCGGGCGCGGCGGCTATAGAAGACGCCGATGCCGAGCGTGATGAGCAGGATCGCGGCGATGACGGCGAGATCGATGCTGTGCAATTCGCCGATCGCGGCAAGTGTGAGGGCAGGGGCGGGCAGGGACATGGGGAGCTTTCTGGAGGAGGGTCTGTTCCAGGGTGTGCGGAGGGGGGGAGAAGAGCATCAAGCGGAAGTTGGCCGGACGCTCGCCGGGCGCTCTCATTGTCCCAATCTCTTCGTTGCGCGGCGATCGAGAGCCTCGGTCACGTACCGGAGTACGCTCCCTCGCCTGCCGCCTTGCGCGCCTCGATCTTGAAACAAGCACAGCGCCCGGCGACGGGGAGGCTGGCTGGAAGCCGGCGGTCTCAGGGTATTTGTTCAATCCTCGTCTTCGTCGCGGCGTTCCCAGGGGCGGCCGAAGGCGAGTTGGATGACCAAGCCGAAGAGGAAGACGGGAATTGCCAGCCAGCCTCCGTAGGGCCAGCCGAGGGCGCCCATGATGAGGAAGGTGCCAGCAGCAGCGGAGGCGAAGGCGATGACGTATTTGCTGAGCGGAACGGCGAGCAGGCCGAGGACCAGCGCGACGACGGGAATGCTGAATGCAAAGATCAGGTCGTTCTGTGCAAAGGCAACCTGGTGCTCGCGAAGAAGGCGGAAGATCTCGATGGTCCCCCACGAGCCGATCGCGGCGCCGGATAGAAAGAACGCCAGCGCGTGCAGGAATTGGAAGAGCAAAACTCCAACGATGATGCCGAGCACGGCGAGTCCGGCGACGAGAACGATTTCGGAAGTTCCCTGGGCATCGAAGAGCTCGGCGAATAACTGGCCGACACCGACGCCGATTGCTCCGCCCAGGATTCCTCCGGCCAGGACGAGGATGACTCTGTACAACAACCATCCGAATAGAAGACAGATCGTTCCGATCGCGAAAGGAACGTAGAATCCGAATTGGTCGATATCGGGAAGTTGCATTTCAGTGCTCTGCTTGCTTGTCGGGCGACTTTCTATTAGAAATAGGATCTCGGGGAACGGCGTTCATATCCATGACAATGGCTTGCAGGAGAAGTTCGAATCCCATCAGCAATGGAAGAACGGAAATCATCACGGTTCCAGTAGATTGCACAATTCCCGTCTGCCACGAGAGGTACCAACGCCAGGCACCGAAGATCGCACCAAAGAGAAATGTTAAAAGGCCGGCGAGAAAGAAGAGGCCCTGGGGGGCGAACTCCAGCATAAAGTATCGCCAGTAAATGCGATTAATTAAACCACGAAACAGGTTAATGGGAAATTCCCAAAGGACACGGCGTATTCTCAGGGAACTGGCTTCATCCCCATACCGGGCGGGAATAGGAACATCCGAGACGACTGCGCGGAGAATATTTAAATGGATCAACATGCTGCTTTCGAAGAAGTAGCGTCGATGAATGCGGGAGAAATCAATGAGCCTGAGCGCTTCTGCGCGGATAGCAGTATATCCATTATTGGGATCGCAGACGCCCCAATAGCCGGAAGCGGCTTTTGTCAAGAAGGTCAGTCCGGTATTTCCTATACGGCGGAGGAGTGGCATCTGGCGCAGCATCATCAGGTCAAGGAAGCGATTGCCCTTGGCATAATCTGCGATACCTGAAATGAGCGGCTCAATGAGACGAGGAAGATAGGACTGGTCCATCTGGTCGTCCCCATCCATCTTGACAACGATGTCGACGTCAAGCTTCAGCGCGGCTCGATAACCGGTGGTCATGGCGCCTCCGACTCCGCGGTTCTTTGGGTGGCGCAGGAGGGTTACACGCGGATCTTTCAATTCTGCAACGCGTTTTGCCGTTTCGTCCGGGCTCGCATCGTCGACGACTACAATATACGAAACATAATCCGGCAGGCCCTTGATCACATCGCAAATGTGGTTTTCGACGCGATAGGCGGGGATCACGACGGCGATCTTATGATCGGTGGGGGAGGGGGACGACTTACCATTCTTTCGCGTCACGATGGTTTCCTCCGCTTCTCCGGTCGGCGAGAAATCAAGACGGCAATATCATGGGCGCCTGTCAAGTTCGCAGCCATCACGCAGGCTGTCAGTCCTGCGCGGTAGAGTGGCACAAGTCCGCGCGAAAGGGCGCTGCCGGTTGCTGCGATGTAGTCCATCCTCGACTTGATGGAGCCAAGCGTCACGATCGGTTCGACGTCGCTGAGGATGGGCTGGAACCCTGCACGACGGACAGTGCGCCGCAAGGTGCGCGGATCGAAGTACCATGTATGTGGGTATGGGAAGTCCATCTGCCACAGTCGCCAACTCGGAAGGTCGAGCATGCCGGCGCTGAGCACGTGCGCGACGCGGGCCGTGCGATAGATGATTCCTTCGCGATTGGGGACTTTGAGAATCAGCAAGCCGCCCGGGCGAAGAATCCGGCGGATCTGCGCGAGGACCTCGACGCCGTGGGGCAGATGTTCGAGGACATCCATCATGATGACGGCGTCGAATTTCTGGTCAGCGTGCTGTTGTTCCGGGAACGTTCCGTGGAGAACGTCGTGGCCGGCCTCGATGGCTTGGCGCACGGCGATGTCGCTGGGCTCGATGCCGAAGGTCTCCCAGCCGCGCCGACGGGCCTCGTCCAGGAACCAGCCGAAGGAGCAGCCAATATCGAGAATCTTGCCGGGTGCGATGTGCTGTTCGATCTGCTCCAGCAGGCGGCGGGACGATTCGCGGCGGATTGGGGCCATGGCCTCGAAGTAAGTATCCAGATCGAGGCCGGCGAATTCGTCCGGCGAGGCAGCCTTGTGGCCTTCCGGGTTATAGGCGAGCAGGCGGCATTTGCCGCAGCGCCAGATCTGGAGGCCGCGAAGGCGGAATGCGGGGCGCCACTTCTCGGAGGCACAGGAAGGGCAGGCAGTGGGGCGAGCTGGAGGCATAGTCATTTCCGACCGGGCGACGCGCGTCCGGGCAAGGATTGGCTTGAGGGTTTTTCGCAACGGGCAGAAGGTCAAGCCTCAAGCCCGGGAAGGACGATCTCATTGTCCCAGGCTCTTCGTTGCGCTGCGGTCGGCTGCCTCGGTCACGTACTTCAGTACGCTCCCGTCGGCCGCCTCATTGCGCGCCTCGATCTTGGAACAAGCAGAACGCCCTTCCACTTCGAGTACATCCTGCACCTGTGACGCAGTTGCCTTGGATGGATGGCACGAAACTGTCTCGAAGAGAAGCAATCCGACCCAGGAGGCTGGATATGTCTGAAAGACTGTTGAATACACGCAACTTGTTGCTGCTGGTGGCGGTTCTGCTGGCGGCGAACCTGGCGGTGGCGCTGTTTCGCGAGGAGCAGCCGCCGATGCCGCCGTACCGGGTGTTGCCCGAGGCGCGCGCCGGCGAGGTGCTTAAGCTCGAGGGACAGATCCTGATCACGACGAACGAGCACGGCGATCGGCTGACCGTCTGGAAGCTGGGGCGGTATGTCGGCGACAAGTACGAGTCGATCGACTCTAACAGCTACTTCGCGGACATTTCGCGCTAAGGCGAGGCGATGAACGTCGACATTGCGATCATCGGAGCCGGCGCAGCGGGGCTGGCGGCGGCGGTGTTTGGTGGGCCGCCGGCCCGCGAGGCCGGGCTGTCGCTGGCGGTGCTGGACGGGGCCAGGCGGCCGGGGGCGAAGATCTTGGTCAGCGGCGGTGGCCGTTGCAATGTGACGAACGAGCGCGTCACCCCGGACGACTACTGGGGTGGGCCTCGACCATTGATTCGAAAGGCTTTGCGGGCATTCGACCAGGACCGGACGATCGAGTGGATGCGCGAACTGGGCGTGGACTTGAAGCTGGAGCCGACGGGGAAGTACTTCCCGGCGACGGACCAGGCGCGGACGGTTCTGGATGCGCTGATGCGGGGGGCCACGCGCGGGGGCACGAAGCTGATGCCCGGCGTGCGAGTTACGAAGCTGCGGCGGGATGACGAGGGGTTTCGAATCGAATGTCGTGGAGGCGATCCAATTCGGGCGCGGCGAGTGATTCTGGCAACGGGCGGGCTTTCGCTGCCGAAGTCGGGGAGCGACGGCTGGGGGCTGGGGGCGGCGCGGCGGCTCGGGCATACGATTGTGGAGCCGGTGCCGGCGCTGGTGCCGCTGGTGCTTGGCGGCGGGGGAGAGTTAGGCCGGTGGTTCGCGGATCTGAGCGGCCTGGCCACAGATGTTCGGCTAAGGCTGGAGAGTAGCAACGGCCGAGGTCTGGAGGAGTGCGCGGGCGCGATGCTGTTCACTCATTTCGGGATCAGCGGACCGGCTGCGTTGGACTTGTCGCGCCACTGGGAGCGCGCCCGGGCCGAGGGCGCGGAGGGGCTGCGTGTGACGATGGGGCTGTCGGCGTTCGAAGGGCCGGAGAAGGCGGATGCATGGCTGGTCGACCAGGCGGCGGCGCATCCGAAGCGATCACCGGCGGCCGTGCTGGGCGAACTGGTACCGGAGCGAATGGCCCGGGCGCTTGCGGATGGCGTGGATGGGACGCTCGGCGAGTTGACTCGGGAAAGGCGGAAGACGCTTGCCAAAAGACTGACACGGCTGGAGTTAGATGTCCGCGGGCAGCGAGGTTGGGCGTTCGCGGAGACGACGGCCGGGGGAGTGGACCTGCGGGAGGTGGACATGCGGACGATGGAATCGCGGGTCGTGCCAGGGCTTCATTTGTGCGGCGAGATGCTGGACGTGGATGGGCGGCTGGGTGGATTCAATTTCCAGTGGGCCTGGGCGACGGGGTACCTGGCGGGGTCGGGGGCTGTGCGGGCTTTCTTGTGAACCGGCGGGCGGTTGGAACGACGGAATAGTGAAATGGCCCGAAAAAGAGAACACATCTACAGCGAACTGCTGGTCCTGCGGGCGCAGGGCGGGTCGCGAGACGCCTTTCGCGAGCTGGTGGAGCTGTGGCAGGGGCGGCTGTTGGGCCACGCCGTGACGCTGCTGAAGGGCGAGCAGGACGCCGCCCAGGATGCTGTTCAGGAGGCGTGGGTGGCGGCGGTGCGAGGGCTGCGGCGTCTGGACGATCCGGCGAGATTCCCTTCCTGGATCTTCCGAATCGTCTCGAACAAGTGCGCCGATGAGATTCGACGCCGACAGCGAAACCGCCGGGCGCAGGAGCGCCTCGAGGAGGAGGGGCCCGCGGTTGAGAAGGCTCCCGAGCCGTTTGATGCGCCGGACGAGGATGCCCTGTTGGCCGAGGGGTTGGCGGCGTTGCCAGCGGAGCGGCGGGCGATTCTGCGGCTGCATTATGTGGATGGGCTCAGCATGGCGCAGATCGGCGAAGTGCTGGGAATTCCGGCGGGGACGGTGAAGTCGCGCCTGTTTCATGCGCGGGAAGAGTTGCGAAAGGCGGTGAACCGATTGGGGCGCGGGACGACCTAATTGCAGAGGCCACGAAAAGGAGACGGATCATGGAAAACCTCGATGAGAAGATCGCGAAGGCACTGAAGGCCGAAGACGCACAGATCAGGGATCTCCTGAAGGATGAGCCGTCGATCTTCGAGCTGATGGCAGACACGTATCGCGGCAGGAATCGCTTTCTGGTGTACTTGGGCACGGTGTGGGGAATCGTCGTCATGATCTTTGGGATTTACTGCCTCTTGCAGTTCCTGAAGGCCGACGATGCAGTCGCGACGGTGCGATGGACGGTGGGGATCTTCTTTGCGCTGATGATGATTCTGGGCATGAAGATCTGGTACTGGATGGAACTGAACAGGAACGCGATGTTGCGCGAGATCAAGCGGGTGGAGCTGCAGGTCGCGCAGTTACAGGCGAAATCCAAGTAGCAAAGGTCCTTGCGGTGGGTCGGGGGCGGGCTCCAGGATTCGGCAATTCATTGCCCGGAGTTCCCGCCTCATGGCCCGCAAGAGGAAGCAGCGCTCGACCACGCCGGAGCAGGCCGCATCGCCTCCTCCTTCTCCCACACAAACGACCGATAGTGAAAAGCGGTCGCGCAGAAGTCGGCGCAGCGGCCGTGGCGAGCCGGTGGGGCTGGTTGCGGAATGGCGCATGTGGAAGACGCTGGCTAGCGAGCTTCGGCAGAACTGGGTCATCATCGTTGTGCCGCTGGCGATCGCGCTGCTGCTGCGGCTGATCAAGCTGGGGAATTCGGATCTCTGGATCGACGAGATCATGGTGTACTACGATGCGCTGCACGGAACGTTCGAATCCGTCAGTCGCGCGCATCGGGTTCACTTGGGCGCGGTGGGTTGGATTCTCAATCACCTTTCGGACTCTCCGTTTGGGTTGCGATTGTGGGGCGCGCTGTTGGGAGGATTTGCGGCCGGCGCGATGGGGATCGCCGGGACGTGGTTTGCCGGCCGACGCAATGGTTTGATCTGGGGAGTTCTGGCCGCGCTGAATCCTTATTTGATTTTCTACAGCCAGGATGGAAATTACTACGGGCCGATGTCGTTCTTCGCGGCGACGCAGTTGATGTTGTATATTGCGTTCTTCCGCGGGGCGCCGTTGGGGTCGCTTCTCGGAATTGTGATCGTCGGCGGCATCTCATTCTTCAATCACCCCTTTGGGGCCTTGATGACCGTTGTTGCGTTGGGTGGTTGTTTGCTTGGGAGCCTGATCTACGGTAAGATTCGCCGGGAGATGTATTCGATCAACCCTAAGGATTGGCTACAGCGACCCGGCTTGATTGTGTTATTTCTGATTCCATTCGTTTTGGGTCCGAAGTTGGCCAAAGCGTTTGTTGCCTCGTATGCGAAGCTGACATCGATTATCGACCTCGGGTCTGGTCTTCGCCAGGTAGAGTTCAGTTTCCGCTTCTTCCGCGACGCCTATACATCCTTCGGCGTGACGCATTTTCATCCCGGAAATATGGCGCATTTCCTTGCGTATGTTGTCTTTGCAATGGCGGTCGGCGGAATGGTCTGGATGATCGTTCGTTGTCGGAAGACGATTCCCTATCTGCCGGTTGCCGGGCTGATGCTTCTGACGCCGGTGATTTCTTATCTCGTTGTTTTGAATATCGACGCTCCGATTCTC
The DNA here is from genome assembly GCA_020444065.1 of bacterium. Lineage (NCBI taxonomy): Bacteria > bacterium. The sequence continues at coordinate 37,812 of JAHLLQ010000007.1, forward strand.
TTCCGACTTCGGTATTTTACATTCCATTCACCTTTGTTCCTTGGAGCAGTGGGCTTCTTCTGTTTTGCGGTGGGGGAGGTGCTCGGGGGGAAAGAACAGAAACGAACCGTCGCTGTTTCTTATGCTGCCTTGGCGGTGGTGTGTCTGATCTGGCTGCCGTATCTGGGGAAATGGTATTTCACGGACCGATCAAATTTCCGTTCACTGAGCGAACAACTAGCGGAGCAGCGTTCGCCGTCGGACAATATCTATATTCCACTCTATCACGACGTTGCGCAGGCGGAGTACTACTTCCCGCTGATGGATCCGCCAATCGATCTGGGTGCGATTCGCGAAACGCACGCGCTTTCCCAGGCATCGAGACTGGCAAAGAGCTACTTGCTCTATCAGTTGTATGGGGAGAAGACGGCCTGGGTGATTTCGGCATGGCGTGAGGTGCCGACGCCGGCGCTTTGGAATTTCATGGAGAAGGCGGTGCCGACCCCTTATCGCGGGCATTCAGCGACCTACAAGTTTGGCGATGCGCGCCTTTACAAATGGACTTATGGCGACCGGGCGTTGTTGCCACATACCGCGGCGGAGTTTGAGGTTGGGGACAAGGATGCGCCGCTGCTAGTGGCTGAGGCGGGCACCTGGAGGATCACAAATGCGCAAGGCGGAGAGACTCCAGAAGACTTGTCGGTCCGAGTTGAGGGAGCGGAAACAGAATTCGACGATGCCGGCAACTTGATTCTGACGAGCAGAGGCGTGCTCCAAACCACCATTGCGGCTTCGGGCAAAGCGAGACTGATCGCGGCGCCGGTTTATGATGAAGATGTTGAGATTCCGGCGACCGATTCGGTCATCTATGTGGAAGACGAGCGCATCAGCGAGAGGAAGGCGAAGGGTGGCATCCCTACGGTGCGTCGGCCCTTCGATGGGCAGTACAGCTATGTGCTGTGGGTCGATCCGGACGAAGAGCGGCAGTTGGTGCTGCGCCCGGTGCAGCGTTCGAAGAAGTATGAAGAGTCCGCGAGGAAGAACTCGTCGCAATGCTCGAGCGGCGAGCTTTGGCTCGAGGTCGCGTGCGATGGAAAGCACATGGGAATGTGGCGCGTGCCGGTTGCGGAGGAGGAATCCGTCATTTCTGTGCCGACGGGAATCACTCTGCCACCGGGGAATCACTTGATCAATGTGTATGGTTTCACGCCGCGGCTGGGATACTCGCCGTACAATTATTGGAATTGGGCGGGGCTTGAGTGGAATGAAAACGGACAGCCGGCCGTGCCTTCGCTGGAAGAGGCCGGAGCTCCATTTGTCGTATTTCCGCGCGCCGTTTATGATTGGGGTCCAGCAGGCGCGGAGCAGTTACCGGCGAATTACGGTGAGGCTGGCGCAGGCTATTTCCGCAAGGTGAGCGATAGCGTGGTTGGCCCATCCGGCAGGCCGGCGCTGGTTGTCGATCTGGAAGAGAAGGCAACACAGAAGGAAGCATACCACACGATTTTCACGCAGCCGATGCCGGTTCAGCCGGGGCAACTACTGGCGTTCTCGACATGGCTCTGGGTGGATGGAACGACAACACACGATGCGATGCTGGCGACGCTCTTCTTCGATTCAAACGGACAGATGATCAGTCGGCAGCTCGGTTCGCAACAGAAGATGACCGGAAAACTAAGCCTGGGTTGGCGCCGTTTTGTAGAAGTGGTCCCGGTGCCGCAGAATGCGGCATTGGCAGCGCCGGCCGTAATGGTTTTCCCGCCCGACCCGAAGAAGGCGGAGTTGGTCGGCAAAGTGTATTTTGATGCGATCTGCTCGCTGCAGGACGGACCGGCGGTCGAGCGCATTCCGAACTTGGAAGACTCATTGTTCTTCGACGTTGATGGCGAATAGCTGAAGCCCTTGGAAGGAAAGGACGCGTCATGACGAAGCCTACTGTTGTGATTGGAATTGCCGGAGGTTCGGGGTCGGGAAAAACGACCGTGGCGCGGCGAATTCTGGAACGGACACCGGCGCCGAATGTGGCCATTCTGAGTCAGGACAATTACTACAGAGACTATGCCAACTTGCCTCTGGCTGAACGCGAGAAGATTAACTTCGACCATCCGGATTCGCTCGATAATGAGTTGTTGGCGAAACATGTGGACGATCTGCGCGAATGGCGTCCGGTTGCGCAGCCGATTTATGATTACAGAATGCACCGGCCAAAGGAAGAGACGACGAGTGTCGAGCCGGCGCGCATTATTGTTGTGGAAGGTATTCTCGTACTGGTGGATGAACGTCTGCGCGATCGAATGGATATTAAGTTGTTCGTCGATTGCGATGCGGACGTGCGGTTTATCCGCCGTATGAAACGTGACGTCCAGGAGCGCGGCCGTACGCTGGAATCCGTCATTGAACAGTACCTTGCGACGGTTCGGCCGATGCACCTGGAGTTTGTGGAGCCAAGCAAGCGCTACGCGGATGTGATCATCCCGGAGGGCGGCCACAACGAGATCGCGATCGACATGATCGGCGCGAAGATCACTTCAATTCTCAGTAGCTAGTGGTTACTCCGTGTCCGACCACGGCACGGGAGAAATCAGAGAGAAGCGTTTTGGCGGATCGACTTTTGTAATCTCACGAACGCGCCCATCCTCACAGACGACCACAAGGTCGTAACCATCGTAGATGCCGAGGAGAATGATGTACATATTCTCCCGGACCTTGTAGGTGTAAATCTTCTGGTCTTCGACGAATGTTGTGAAAGTCGGCGTGCCGTAGGATTGGAGCATCGCCAATTCGTCCATGCCCTGGTGCGGCGCGGGGCGGAAGAGTTCGGAGTTATCGTAAATCCCAATGCAGCCGGTGAGCGAAATCGCGAGAACCGCGGCTGCAATCAATTGAATCGTGCGGCGAGCAAACGGTGTGAAACGAGAAGCCATCGGGGAGATTCCTCCAGGTGGTTATCGATTGGCTTTTGGGACTTCACCAGTCAGGCTGGTGAGCTTCCAACCATCTTCGGTGAGAACCACGCGGGCGGCAAGGGGTTCCTCGGTCTTGAGGATTGAGCGCCGGTAAGAGCGATCGCGAATGGTCTTGGGACGGCCGTAGATGTTGACGTCGAGACGAATGGCGGCGCGTTCCTCCCAATAGACGGAATCCGGCGCGGCGCGGAATTTCGCGAAGAGTTCGGCGTAGTCGGGATAGACGGATTTGACTTCGCGGAGGATCTGCGCGGCAGTTTCGCCATCCAGGCGGGCCAGGGCGTTGTCGGCGGCGTCGAAGTGGCCCTCGGACATGGGATCCCCGATCTGTGCGGCGAACATAGCGTCGATTGCTTCCTGGTTCTTGCGATGGGCGAAGTAGTCGATGTCCGGCGGGAAGAGCTCTGGATCCCAGATGTCGGGCTCGTCGGCCGTTGGGGCCATGGTTAGGGCTGGCGTGGGCGCGGGTGTCTTCCTGGCTGGCCGAGGTGTCGCTGTGGGCCGGGGCGTGGCGGCCGGGGTGGGCTCTGGCCGCGAGGTTGGTGTGGCCTCTGGGGCAGGCTTTGGCGGGATTGCCGTGGGCTCGGGAACTGGGGTTGGTTCTGCAGAGGCAACGACTGCGGGTCCATCCGTTGACTGGGGGGCAGGCTTTTCGTCGCCTGAGAGCCGGGCGAGTCCGAGAGCGAGGATGAGAAGGCCCGCTGCACCGCCGGCAATCAGGGCCAGGGGGCGACGGAACCAGGGCGGAGGGAGCTCGGCGGGGCTGGGAATGGCGGTTTCGTCGGTCTGAGTGACTTCGAGATCGGCGCAGATGGAAGCATGCGCCAGGAGGTCGGCGAGCTGGCGGCCCTGGGTTGGTTCGAGGGCGCGCTCGACGGCCTGGATGAGAGCGAGGGCATCCTCGTGACGATCGGCCGGGTCCTTGGCTAGGGCTTTCTGCATTACCGTGTCGAAGGCGCGCGGCAGGCCGGGGTTCCGAGCGGAGGGATCGATCGCCTTTTCTGAAACGTGAGCGAAGAGCAGCGCAGATGACGTCGTGGCGTCGTAGGGGAGCGCACGCGTCAGGAGCCGGTAGATCATGACGGCGAAAGCATATAGGTCCGCCGCGGGGGTGACGTCTTTGCCTTGAACCTGCTCCGGCGCCATGTAGGCGGGCGTGCCGATGGCCTTGCTCTCGGTGGTTTCAAAGGCGTCCTCGAGGGCGAGCTTGGCGACGCCGAAATCCATGATCTTCGGCACGCGCTGCGGCATGGTGATGACGATGTTGCTGGGCTTGATGTCGCGATGGACGATGCCACGTTCGTGGGCGACGTCGAGGCCCTGGGCAATCTGGCGGAAGATTTCGAGCAGCGCGGCCACGGTCAGATCGCGTTCCTGCGAGCGGATGAACTTCTCAAGCTCCACACCCTCGACGTATTCCATGACGATGAAGGTGGGCTCGTCGGGATCGTCGGAAACGCAGACGTCAAAGACCTGGACGATGTTTTGGTGGACGAGGCGCGCCATGGAGAGGGCTTCGCGCTCGAAGCGGCCGACGAACTCCGGCATGGTGCAGAGCTCGGGCTTGGGGACCTTGAGGGCGACGGTGCGGCGGAGACGTGTCTGGCGCGCGCGAAAGACGGCGCCCATCGCGCCCTGGCCAATAAGTTCATCGACGATGTAGCGCTCGTCCAGCGTGCGGCCGACGAGATTCTCGAGGACCACGCGGGCACCGCCGGAGACGCGCTGGGAATCGTCATCGCCGCTGTCCATCAGCCGGGTGTCGTCGCGGGATTCGGACATGGTTCATAGCGGCCCAAGTGAAATAGATGCACCGCAAATCCTGCCCCCTGTTTCCCTGGCGAAGCAAGCCCCGTTCCGAGATCACACTGCGGGCCAGTGGTTTTTGAGAACACTTGAGAAATCCATTGCGACGAACACCAGCTTGTTGCAAATAACACCAAACACTCGGGATTTGGTTGATTCCACTGTGGTTTGTTAGTATCCATCGCGGTCTCAAAACGGAGAATCCACAATGATGACGCCATTTACGATCACCCCCCAGGTTGATGAAACTCAAGAGTTCATAGAAATCGCCAATGATTTCTCCAACCCTCTGGACTTGGTCAGAGAGGCCATAAGCAATTCGTATGATGCGGGCGCTTCCTGCATCAAGATCGCGTTCGATGTGGTAAACGAGTATGGAGAGTCTATTCTCAGAATAGCTCTGCTCGATGACGGCTCCGGGATGAACAAAGATACTCTGAAGAGTTTCTTTGACCTGGGCAACTCCAGCAGAAGAAGCGATAATGCTAGCATCGGTGAGAAGGGGCATGGGACCAAGGTGTACTTCAACAGCAGGAGAATAGAAGTTGAAACATCCATGAATGGTGAGGAGGGTCTTCATGCAAGAATGGAGGAGCCGTTCAGGAAACTCTTTGATAGAAAGATTCCACAGGTCAGTGTAACACCCGAAAAGGGAATCCAAAAGGGAACCAAGATTACAATCTACGGCTACAACAACAATCGCCGAGACAGGTTTATACAGCCCATCCTAAAAGACCACATACTCTGGTTTTCCAAGCACGGTTCTGTCGAAGACCAATTTGCGGAGAATCGGGCTCCAGTTAAGCTTGAGCTCAAAGGATTGGATCAAGAGAGTTACGAGGAAATCTTGCAGGGACACCCCTTTCCCCCGGACAGCAAGAACATAAACAAACTCTTCGAGGAGCACCTGACAAGAGCTCCGAATTTTTATGCGAAGAAGATTGTCAAGACAGGATTCCTTCGGAATCACCCCGAAATACCCTTCCAGGCTGTCTTCTGTATCGAAGGGCGTAATGTCAAGTACGCCTATAATCCCATGGTCAGGCGACAGGGGTATGCCGCTCCAGAAGGAGCCTACACCATTCAAGACAGATATGGGGTCTGGATATGCAAGGACTTCATGCCGATTCAACAAAAGAATGAGTGGATTATCTCCAAGGGCTCCGAGTATACAAAGCTCCACGCCTTCGTCAACTGCCAAGCACTGCGACTAACCGCCAACAGGGGCTCCGTAGACAATACCCCATCGGAAGTCTTGAATGATCTGAGAGAAGAAGTGCGGAAGATCTACGAGAACATCATCAAGAGCGATGAGTGGCTTTCAATGGAGTGGCTGGAAGATGAAGCGGCAGCTTACCAGACCACGGAAAAAGAAGCCAAGAATTTCGAATGGAGGATCAAGAAGATAAACCGCGCCAATGTTGCTATGCATGGTGGTATCCATCTGATTGAACCTGAACGAGAAAGCGGCGTCTTCTCCATATTCCTACTGCTCTCACAGGCAGAACCAGACCTCTTCCCGTTCTGCGTGGTTGACTACGATACACATGAGGGGATCGATGTCATAGCGAAGGGGGACAACAACACGCCCATTGCCAGCGCGAAGCTCTTCTATGTTGAATTCAAAAGGACGCTATCCAAGGGCTTGAATCATTCATTCGCCAATATCCACACAATTGTCTGTTGGGAGACAGGAATCAAGCATGATGAAATAGTGAGTGACATCAATGGCGAAGAGCGCAAAATGCAAATAGCATCACCCTCAAAAGAGACAGACTATACCAAGTTCTTCCTGGACAATCCGACAAAAGCCCACAAGATCGAAGTCATCTGCCTGAGACAGTACTTGAAGGAAAGACTTGGTCTCGAATTCAAACCAAGGACGGCCGACGCTGTTATCTAGCGTTTCCGGCATTCCCCTCTTCTTTCGGGAATTTGGATCAGTTGTACCGATGACTCAATGCGAATCCGCTGCGGGCCTCGGCTCGGCGATTTGACAATCTTTTTACAATCTTTCTACGTTCGGCTGACCACATTGTCGGCGGGGTGTTGTCGAATGAGTGTGCGCGGTGGCGGATCGGTCTTGCTTGATTCCGCGGCGCCGCGCTTCATTCTCAGACGGAGGACCCGAAAGATGACTCCAAGGCGCAGTTTCCTGAATCCGATGTTGTGCATCATGGCGCTGCTGTTGTGCTCGCTGGCGACGGCGGCTGACAGAGCTCCTGCAAACGAGCCGGCGAAGATCGAGTTTACGATCAGCCCGGCGAACCCTGTCTTGCGATCCTGCCAGAGTCCGCAGATCGCGTACTTGAAGGTTGGACTGCGCGGCGAATCGAAGGCGCTGGAGGTCGAACGCGCGCCGGTGAATGTGGCGATTGTGCTGGATCGGTCTGGTTCGATGTCGGGCGAGAAGATTCAGCAGGCGCGCCAGGCGGCGAAGATGTTCGTCGATCGGCTCGGGCCAGAGGATATCGTTGCGATCGTGTCGTATTCGGACACGGTGGAAGTTGTTGTACCGGCGCAGCCGCTGAGAAATCCCGGTGCGGCGAAAGCAGCCATCAATGGAATTCGAAGCGGAGGCAATACGGCGCTGTTTGCCGGAGTCAGTCATGGCGCAGCGATGGTGCGCAGTCACTTGTCGGACGACCGCGTGAATCGTGTGTTGTTGTTGTCCGACGGTTTGGCAAATCAAGGTCCGTCGACGCCGCAGGAGCTGGGGCAATTGGGTGAAAGCCTGGCGATGGAAGGCATCACGGTTTCGACAATTGGGTTGGGTCTGGATTACAACGAGGACCTAATGAATTTGCTCGCCGCAAAGGGCGACGGTTCGCCAGCGTTTGCGCAGGAGCCGCAAGACCTGGCGAAGTTCTTCGATCGCGAGTTGCGCACGATCACCAATGTGATCGCGCAAGATGTGGATGTCACAGTTTCGTTCCCGGACGGTGTGCGGCCGATCCGTGTGCTGGGCGACCGCGGCAGTGTCGTTGATGGCGAGGTGCATTTCGGCGTCGCGGCGCTTTATCAGAATTGGGAAGATTCATTCGTCGTTGAGGTGGAACTCCCCGATACCGCGGTTGGCGCGGTGTTGCCGGTTGCGGCGGGCAGTGCCAACTGGCGCGATATGGCGACGGTGACGCGGCAGAACGCGAGCGCAAAGGCCTCGATCAAGTTCGCGGCGACCGAAGAGGATGTTGCGAAGGCGCTCGACGAAGACGCAATGGGCGCGGTCGTTGAGTTGCTTGCCTCTGAGAGAAGTCTGGAAGCCGTTCGACTGCGCGACCAGGGATTGATTGCGGAAGCGCGCGCGGCGATTCAGCAGAACATCGACTTTATTCAGCAGAATGCCGCGCAGATGCCGAGCCAGCAGGGGTTGACGGAGGAGTTGTTGAACTACAATCAGCAAGACATGCAGCAAATCGATCAGGACGAAGAATGGGGCGCATCCCGCAAGGAAATGAAGACTCGCTCGCAAGGCGATATCTGGCGCGTTAAGCAGTAAGGAGACCTTGGACGATCATTCATGAGAGCGCGCTTAGCCATACTGCTTGTTGTTGTGATCGTCGGGCCGTTGATCGTGCTCGGACTTCTGGGAGTGCGCCTGGTGCAGGCCGAACGAATGGCCGTCCAGGCGCGCTTCCAGGAGTTGCTGAGCTCGCGTGTAATCGATGCGGCGTCGCGCATTCGTGATGCGGTCGAGCGGGAAACGGGCACTGTTGATGATGCGCTGTGGAGTTCGAAGAAAGCAGGGACGGAATTGGGGCATCCGCTGCTGTTGCAGCGATTCGAGTATGCGACGAACGGCCGAATGGTATTCCCGAATGTGTTTTTCGAAATGGACGACGCAGCGCGGGACTATCTCGATTGGGCGTGGGAGACCATGCCGGCCGCGATGATGGCAAACGAGTCCGACGATGCAGGTGGTGCGTCGCAGTGGACGACATTGCAGACGCGGACGGGCAAGAAGCTGGTGCGTTGGAGGCGAACGGAAGAGGGTTCTTTGGTTGGTGCGGAGGTGAACCGCACGGCATGGCTGGCGCGGTTGCTGGCGGATCTGCCAACGACGGGTGCACCGGAACGAGCGGCGGAGGATTGCTTTCGGCTTGTCGATGACGATGGGGCCTTGATCTACCAGTGGGGGCAGTTCTTGCCTGGCGACGGTACGTTGCCTGACGCGGGCGTGACTCTTGGGGCGCCGTTGAATGGGTGGCGGCTCGAGCTGTTTGTGCCGGCGGCGGCATCGGGGCCACTCGCTGGAAGTACTCCGATGATTGTGTTTGGCGTTTTGATCGTGCTGGCGATCTTTCTGGGTGGGATTGGTGTCTGGTTAGCAACGGAGGTGCGTCGCGACTTGCGCGAGGCGTCGCAACGCGTTCGATTCGTGAGCCAGGTCTCGCATGAACTGAAAACCCCGCTGACCAACATTCGATTGTACGCGGAGTTGCTGGATGAATCGCTGGACGAAGATGCCGAGGATGATCGGAAGCGACTGGGCGTGATCGTTTCGGAGAGTCGGCGTTTGAGTCGTTTGATCGACAATGTGCTGACGTTCAGCCGCGAACGCCAGGGGCGTTTGAAGTTGCATGTTCGTGGGGGAGACGTGGCCGCAAAGGTGCACGAAGTCGTCGAGCAGTTCCGTCCTGCACTTGAAGCGGCTGGTGTAGAGGCGACGTTTGAATGCGAACTCGCAGCGGATGTCGAGACGTTGTTCGACCCGGATGGGCTGGAGCAGATTGTCGGCAACCTTCTGAGCAATGTGGAAAAGTATGCATCGGAAGGCGGGCGCGTCCTTGTGCATGTTGACAGAGAGAATGCGTTTGCCGTTTGTCGCGTATGCGATTCCGGGCCGGGCATTCCGGGGAGTGAACGCGAGCGTGTTTTCGCTCCATTTCATCGATTGGACAATCGACTGACGGCGCGCGCTTCGGGCGCGGGGTTGGGGTTGTCGCTGGCAAGAACGTTAGCGCGCGAAATGGGAGGCGAGTTGCAACTGGAACCACGAAGCGAGGCGGGCGCTTGCTTCATTCTCCGTCTTCCGATCAGCGAACAAGGAGGAAACGCGGAGCGATGAAAGTTCTGATTGCCGAAGACGACACGTACATTCGCGAAGGGCTGGCGGAGATTCTGACGCGCGAGGGGTTCACTCCGTTGCATGCGCGGGATGGGCAGGAGGCCATCGAGGTGTGGACGAAGGAACGGCCAGACTTCGTTTGTCTCGATGTGATGATGCCGCACAAGAGCGGCTACTCCGTTTGTGAAGCGATTCGCGGAGATGATCCGGATGTACCCATCATCTTCATCAGTGCGAAGACGGAAGAGATCGATAAGGTTGTTGGTTTCGATCGCGGTTGCGACGATTACATTACGAAGCCCTTCGGCGTGCGCGAGGTTGTTGCGCGAATTCGTGCGGTGACGCGGAGGGCTCTCGCGAATCAATCGCGAAATGCGGAGTCGACGAATCACCTTGAACTGGCGCCGTTCCGCATGGGCGACTTGGAAGTCCACCCGGCGGAACTACGAGCTGTGCGGGAAGGAGAGGCGGCGATCGACTTGTCGTTGAGGGAAGTGCGGTTGTTGGCGCTGTTCCACCGCAATGCAGGAAAGGCGTTGGATCGCTGGACGATTTTCAGTGACGTGTGGGGCGTTGATACAATTCCAAACAGTCGCACGCTGGATCAGACGATTTCGCAACTGCGCAAACGCATCGAGAAGGATGCGAAGAATCCGCAGATCATTCGTACGGTTCACGGCGTTGGCTATCGGTGGGAAGGCGAGTAGGGGCAGCTACTTCCAGTTTCGACGCCAGAGTTTCTCGATGCCGAGGAGCGTGAGATTCGGCTCGACGGCGGCGAGGCGTGTCATGTCCGGGCCGAGCACGTTTGCCAGTCCGCCCGTCGCGATCAGTTTCAGTTCGTAGCCCAGTTCGCTTTCGATTCGACGCACGCAGCCTTCCACGCCATCGATGGATCCAAAGAACAATCCGGCCAGCATCGACTGCACGGTGGTGCGGCCGACGGCTCCGCGTGGACGTTCGATGCGAACGCGCGGAAGTTTCGATGTGCGAATGTGCAGCGCATCGGCGGTCGCTTCGAGTCCCGGCATAATGACGCCGCCGAGGTAATTGCCTTCGCGCGAGATGACGTCGATCGTTGTGGCGGTTCCGAAATCAACGATGGCGAGGCCTGGACCATGCAGGTCGATGCCTGCGACGGCGTTGGCGAGTCGATCCATGCCGACTTCTTCGGGATGTTCGTATTCGTTCTTCAAGCCGAGGTCCATCTTGTTGCTGAGAACCACGCAATCGATGCCGATGACTTCTTTGACGCTACGCGCGAAGATCGTGTTGATGGACGGCACGACGGAGCAAAGTGCGGCGCCGCGCCATTCTTCGGCGGGAACCTGGTCGATTCCGCCGAGGAAGCGCAGCGTGATCTGCAGTTCATCCGCGGTCTGATGTCGCGAAGTTGTGATGCGCCATTCGCGCAGGACTTTCGTGTCGTCCATCAGGCCGAGTGTTGTGTGCGTATTCCCAACGTCGATGGCGAGAAACATAGTCGGTACTTTCTAGTCGGAGGCCAGGTTCCACAAACCGACGCCAGGGCGTTCGAGGTTGCGTTCGCGATCGATGACGACCTGGCCATTGAGAACGACGATCTCGGGTTGTATGCCCTCGATCGTTGTTGGATCGAGAATCGATTCGGGCAAGACAACGAAGTCCGCGCGGTAGCCAACCCGGATCAGGCCGACGCTCTTCATGCGCCAGGACTTTGCGCTCTGATAGGTCAGCAGACTGATGAGCGTGCTGATGGCGCCTTCATCTTCCGCGTGGGCGCGATCGATGGCGTGCGCCAGGAAATTCGGTGGCGGCGCGTAGTCACGTCGGCTGCCTGCGCGGCTGAGAACAAGCGGCTGGCCGTGCCAGTCGGGTTCGAGGATGTCGGTGCTGAAGAAGAGCTGGTTCGGGTGGCGAAGGAACTCGTCGGCGATGCGTTTCAGCATCAAAGGATCCACGGGGCGCGTTTTTTTCGCTTCTTCTTCGTTTAGCGAGTGGAAATTCAGATGGAATCGCGTCTGGCGATTCGACGCGGCGCCCTGGAAGATGATGTTCAGACCAATGAGGCGATCGGCTTCGTCCTCGGGCACGGCGGAGTGATGCGCGGGGTGGTAGACGTGCGTGAAGTCGATGAGTTGTTGGGGCGTGATCGTGAGGCCGGAAACAACCATGCCGGAGAGATCGGTCATGCCATGGCGGCGGATGATCTCTTCGAGGCTCTGGACGCGCTCCAGCGGAAGCATGTGAATGGGCGGCGGCGTGTTTGCCAATGTTGCAGCGAAGGCATCGCAATCGCGATCGTCCGCGAATGGGCCGAATGCGGCGGCCAGCGTCGTGACGCCGGCGCGCAGGTACGGCATGACGGCTTCGGGCTTGGGAATTTCGGTGCCGAAGTTCAACGCCGGCGCGAGTCCAACGATGCCCGGCAGAACAACCTTGCCATTGATCTGGCGACGTGACTTCGCGAGACGATCCTGGAGATCGCCGACGCCTTCGAAGGCCCCGATGCTGAGTTTCGAATCTTCAACGCGGCGCGTGCGGCGCTCCAGATTCACGGCGATGTCGCCGTCGAACATGTTGAGCGCGCCGCCTTCGAACACGCGGGCGCCTTCGTAGATTTCATCGGCGAAGGCTTTGCCACTGTCGAACGGAAGGCGGTCGTATTCCTTGCCGCTTGGTTTTGCGTCTTCGCCGTTTGCGATCGCGTGCAGTCCGCGGATCAGCGACATCGCGAAGAGGCGAATGACAAACTCATCGCCGCCCTTTTCGGGGAACCAGCCGCCGGACTCGACCAGGATCGTCGACACTCCCCAGCGCATCATCGAATCGCCGAACGCGGTGTGCATGTAGTCGGCGGTGTAGCGCGCCAGGTTTCTCGGAGCGCGCGTGCGTGCGGCTTCCGCCATCAGGCCAATGATGTGTTTGCCCTTCAGGCGCACTTCGTTGTCGGTGTCGCCGGGTTCGAATGGGCCGGCCTGGAAGGCCAACGCGACGAGGTCCTTATTGCCCGTCGACTTGCGGGCGCTCATGTCGTGCAGGTTAAAGGCGTACTCCGGCTGGAAGTCGTCCTTCAACGCGATGAGGGCCTTGGATTCGGGGGTGGTTTGCGCAACGGCGTCGCGATTCAAATCGATGCCCTGTGCGTTTTGGCGCGTGAAGCGGTAGACCCCGTCGGGGTTCACCATCGGGAAGATACAGAAAGAGATCTTGTCGAGCAGCAGCTTGAAGAGCGGCTCTTCGTGGCGCGTGATCAGGTTGTAGAGGAAGAGGCAGAGAGCGGCGGTGCAGTCCGGCTCGTCGCCGTGCTGGCGCGCCCAGATCATGACCCGGCGTTCCCCGCGACCAAAACGCATCGAGACGAGTTGGCGGCCTTCGATGGATGTGCCGGCCTGTTTGAGGTTCAGGTCGAACGGCGACTCCTTGACGAGTCGATGCAGGAATTTCTCCTGCTCCTCGTGGCGGAATCGGAACCAGTCGCCGGACCATGCGGCGGCGAGATCGAGGCTCTCCCAGAGGGCGTCTGGAGAGAATACGGAAGCGGTATCAGGCATATTGTTTCGCTTTACGTGGTCTGGGCGACGCACTGTTCCCCCCCGGGACCAGCGCCATCTTGGGCGTAGCAGGGGGGGAGAAGTGGGGCAAGGGAGAGTTGATTTGAGGCGGCCTGAGTCAGCGGAACTGCCTCCACTCTGTGACTCCGGTGGCAAGGACGTTGAAAGAAACGGACTCGGTCGTCATGTTCCCGGCCCGATCGGCGGCGATGACCTCGACGGTGTGTGCGCCGGGGGGGGGAGCGAGGGGAGGCTCGGTGCGTTGGCCGTCGAGCAGGATGCAAACGACGGCCGCGTTCGTGTCCAGATTATCGGCGACAGTTGCCGTTACGGGAATATCGATCCCCGCGTCATAGTCCGTGGCTGTGGGTGAGACGATGGTCAGGGTCGGCGATGTATTGTCGACCATTACGTCGATCGAATCGGAGACGAGCCCAAGCGCCGTATCGGCATATTGGATACCGACCGCCACAGTGTGCGAGCCTTCAGTTTCGAGGGTCGTATCCCACGGAACCGGGAAGTCGGCTCCGACCGGGTTGCCATCGATGGTGATGGCGAGAATCGTGGGAACCATACTCCATTCTTTGTCAGGTTCCTTGTCCCAGATTTCCGCGTCGATGTCGATGGTTCCGCGGGCCCATCCGTCTTTGCGCGGGTTGGTCAGCGCGATGTACATGTAGCCGTCGGGAAGCGCGCCGTGGATCTCTTCCGGGAAGTCTTCCGCTGTCTCGCGAGGATAGGCGGCGAGGTCGAGACTGGCGGAGGTCACAATGTCGGATGCGACCTGGCTTGTCGCGATGTCATCGATCTCGGTTTGTGTCATGCCGTGATCGAGCATCGCCTGGTTGATCTCTGTCGGAAATCCGTTCAGCAGCAGGTCGTCGATGTGCGATTGGACTTCGGCTTCGGGCGTCGAGGCAAACAGCGGGTGGGCGGCTTCAAAGGCATCGCCGATGACGAGCAACTCGTCGCGATACCAGGCGGAGAAGCGGAGTGCTTCGGTTCCCTGCGAATGCGTGGCGATGGGGTCCATACCTTCGATGGCGCCCATCATTTTCGAGCCGGCTTCGTAGTAGGCGTTTCCGGCGAGCACGGCGAGATCGCTGTGCGCGTTGAGTTCATAGAGGGCAGCCGTTTCGGGTGCGGCGCTCGGGCCGGCGATCTGAGGCGGCTCATCGGGCCATGCGACGGAAACGGCTGTCTGGAAATCATTGTCCTCCCAGAATGGATCGTGGGCGATAATAGCGTGGCTAATCCAGGAGCTTTGGAGATGAGCACGCGATGCGGCCAATTCAGCGATTGGTGGTGTCGTTATGTAGGCAAGCCAGTGGCTGTAGGCCACCATGTAAGACGGCGTCTTGCGCGGGCCGGGGATTTCCAGCCACAACTCGTAGGATTCTCCCGCCGGGTAATCGCCCGGTACCATATAGGCAAAATCCCAACCGGCTTCATCCGTGCCGGTGACCTCGAACCGGACTTCGTGCAATTCGGCACCATTCCGGAATTCGGGGTAGGAACTGGGACCGGGCTTTGGTCTGGGCGTCGTGCACATGGTCACGTCCCACTCTTTGAAGAAGGAGTATTTGAAGAGGTGTTCCTTCATCATCTTGTTGTGAATGTCGCCCAGCGAGACGTTCGTGGGGGCGGGGATGCTTTGGGCGGGATTCACGTACATGCTGACGCGAACGTTGTCGAGATCGAGAGCGTCGGCCTTGACGCGGAAGTTGAGTTGCGTGCGGCCCTTGAAGGTTCCGACCAGTTCGTTCGTTGAAAAGAGACTCCGGAAGTCGGGATCTTCAGCCACGTAGAGCTCCGTCATTGCTTCGGCGGATTCGACGCCCTGGTCGTTGACGACCTTGAAGTAGATTTTGTGTTTGCCGGTTCTGAGCGTTCGGGGATCGATATCGACATCTTCCGTTGTGCCCAGGATTCCATCTCGGCTGGAGCGCCATTGGTAGGAGGAAATCGTGTACGTGGTATCGGCTCCCGTGCCGCGGAGATCGATCTCATCGTCGCAACTTTGGTGGATCTTGGTGATCGGATTCAGGCCGAAGAGGATGTTGTCGATGGTTGCCGTCGGCGCATGCAGGAGAACTTCAATGCGAACCGTGTCGTCGTCGTTTTCGAATTCATCGTCGGTGACTGTGAGTTCCGCCTGATAGGTTCCCACGCTGAGGTTCGTGAATGTGGGGCTGACGCCGGTGAGCGTGCCTTCTCCCGGGATGTACCACGAGTAGGTCAGGGTGCCTCCATCGGGATCTTCGGATTCGGAACCGTCGAGCGTGACGTTCGTTGTGCTACCCGCGGTGGGGACTTCGATGACGATGTCCGCGCCGGCGTTGGCGATCGGGGGACGATACTGCAACGGTCCATCGGCTGGTTCGACGTGAACGGCCTCGTGGTCGAAGTAGTATCCGACATGCGGCTGCCATAGTCCATTCCCGTCATCGACATCGAACCCTTCGTCGCGTTCGACACGGACTTTCAACTCCCCGTCCTGGCTGACGAGGTTTCCGGAAGTCGTGATTTCGGCCGATGTGCGATAGCCGTAGCCGTAGGTGTTGGCGGGGGTGGTGTTTGCAATGATCGCCGGGGGAGGAGCCATGCTGACTGTCGTCACACCGGGAAGCGTGTTCTGCAGCCAGACGGGGTTGAACTCCTCGTCGCCGCCATCCGGATTGATGACGTACACCCGGACGGCCGTGCTGTAGCCGGAGCCACCGCCGCGCTGGTTGGTGACATCGAGCTCAAGAGTGACCTTGACGCCGGCATCGAAGGCCTCTCGCTCGAGATTGGTGAAACACCATTCGAGATAGGTGGCGTCGCTGGGGCGCATCCATTTGCCGTCGCCTTCGACGCGTTCCGGCCCGGCGTTCCACTCGGCGCTCCATGCGGTTGCTCCGAGCAGCATGAGAAGTACTGCGAGCAGCCCAACACGTACTGTCCACGGGGTGTAGTGCCATATACCCATGGTAGAAGCCCTCCTTTCGGAGGATTCGTGAAATGTATTTGGAGAACATATCGCACAGGAGGGGGCGTAGGTCAATATGAAGGCGACCCAGCCAGGGCGTCCTGGTTACGCCAATCTCTTCGTTGCGCGGCGGTCGGCTGGTTCGGTCACGTACTGAAGTACGCTCCCTCTCCATCCGCCTTGCGCGCCTCGATCTTGACGAAACCAGAACGCCCTGGGGGGGCGGGGGAGGGGTTTGGGTCGCGCCTTCAGCGCTTTGTGAGGGGGCGATGAACCCCAGGGCTTGCGCCCTGGGCTGATATGGGGCGGGGCGTTGCCCCTTCTGGATTGCCGGTTGGAAGCCGGTGGTCCCCGCGATGTGCCGTGCTCGTGCTCAGCGGAGCTCGTACTCGTAATCGGTCTCTTAGTCTTCGAGTACGAGATCGATAACGCCCACGAGCACGAGGGGGAAACGGTGTGCGATTCCTTTTCCCGCGATCAGTCTTCGGGTTCGACGCCGAGTTCTTTGTGGAGGAGTTCCTGGACCTTCTGGGGGTCGGCTTTGCCGCGGGAGGCGCGCATGACCTGGCCCATGAGGCCTTTGATGGCTTTCAGTTTTCCGCCGCGCACGTCGTCCGCCATTTTCGTATTTTCTTCGATGACTTGGCGAACGAGCGGTTCGAGGCTGGTGTCGTCGAGGGGCTTGAGGCCTTTTTCTTCGACGATGACCGCGGGGGCCTTTCCGGTTTCGAGCATCAGCGGGAAGACTTGCTTGGCGATCTTGCCGGTGATGGTGTTGTCATCGATCATGCGGATCAGATCGGCGAGCGAACCGGCTTTGATCGGAAAGTCGGTGGCGCGTGCGTCTTCGCCCATTTCGTTCAGACGACGAATGACCTCGGTCATGACCCAGTTGGAAATGGCTTTCGGATTGTTGTGCGCGCCGACGGCTTCTTCGTAGTATTCGGCGAGGCTGCGGTCGGCGGTCAGGACGCCGGCGTCGTAGTCGGGGAGTTCGTACTGCTGGACGAAGCGTGCCTTTCGTGCGTGCGGAAGTTCAGGGATTTTCTCGCGAACTTCGTCGCGCCATTTGTCGTCGATGTCGATGTCGACGAGATCGGGCTCGGGGAAGTAGCGATAGTCGTGGGCGGTCTCTTTGCTGCGCATCGCGCGCGTTTCCATCGCGACCTCGTCCCACAGGCGCGTTTCGGGAATGACGCGGCCGCCTTCTTCGAGGAGCTCGGTCTGGCGTTCGATTTCGGCGTCGATGCATTTCAGGACGACACTGATCGAGTTGAGGTTTTTAATTTCAACTTTTTGGCCAAGGACATCGCTGCCCTTCTCGCGCATCGAAATGTTGAGTTCAAAACGCAGGCGGCCTTCCTGCATCTTGCAGTCGGACGCGTCGAGATACTCGAGCAGCGTCTTCATGGAGCGCATGAAGGCGTCGGCTTCTTCTTTCGAACGCAGGTCGGGCTTCGTGACGATCTCGAGCAGTGGCGTGCCGGCGCGGTTCAGGTCGACGAGTGAGTAGTCGACGTGCGCGCGGCCTTCGGGGTGGATGTTCTTGCCGGCGTCTTCTTCGAGGTGAATGTTGTCGATGCCGACTTCTTTCATTTCGCCATCGGGCATTTCGAAGGCGATGACGCCGTCGCGGCCGAGCGGGGCGTACTGCTGGCTGACCTGGTAGTTCTTCGGGAGATCGGGGTAGTAGTAGTTTTTCCGATCAAAATACGTGCGATCGGGGATCTCGCAGCCAAGCGCCAGAGCAACGCGGAGGGAAATTTCGAAGGCTTCGCGATTCAGAACGGGGAGCGAGCCGGGCATGCCGAGGCACACGGGACAGACCTGGGTGTTCGGCGGTTGGCCGAATTCGGTGGAGCAGCCGCACCAGACTTTCGTGTGGGTCTTGAGTTCCGTGTGAACTTCAAATCCAATAACCGGTTCGAATGGCATGACAACGAGCCCCTTGCAGATTAGCAGCGGGGTCGATATGCCGGGCTGGTGGGGGGGAGGTCAAGGAGAGTGCCTCCAGGGCGTCCTGGTTGCGCCAATCTCTTCGTTGCGCGGCGGTCGGCTGGTTCGGTTCGGTCACGTACTGGAGTACGCTCCCTCTCCATCCGCCTTGCGCGCCTCTATCTTGACGAAACCAGAACGCCCTGGGGGCGAGGGGGAGGGGGATGTCTGGCGCGCGTGCTCGTGCTCAGCGGAGCGATTCTCGTAATCGGTGTCGAGTACGAGTTCGAGTACGTGTACGAGTACGAAATGGGAAGGGAGCGTGAATCGAGGTGACTTGAGCATCTCTGCTCAAGCCCCAGGGGCGTTTGCCGGTCGGATGGGTTTTGGGACGTCTTCGATTACGATGACGCGCACGAGCACGGGGATTGGCGGTCTCAGCGATCTGGCGTACTCGTGCTCAGCGAAGCGGCACTCGTACTCGCACTCGGTCTTTGGGCTATCGAGTACGAGTACGAGTACGTGTACGAGTATGGAAGGGCTGTTCTTAGTCCGTGCTATAGATACACTGTTTTCTTGTCATCATCCAGAAGCTGAAGGCGAGGGAGGCGATGAGGACAGTGGCAAGGACGATGGTGGTCTGGATGGCGCCGGGCGGTTCGGCGAGGATCTCAAAGGTGGCCGTGCGGCGGGCGGCTTGCTGAGGCAGCAAGTGAGTGAAGTAGAACGTGAGCGAGAAGTTCTTCAGCACGGTCGGTAGCAGGCTGGACGCCGTTTCCCATCCGTAGATGAACAGCGCGTCGAAGACGTTCTTGAACACGGTGCTGAGTGCCAGGAACAGCGCTGAGAACACGGCGAGGGAAAGGCCGATGACAAAGAACTCTCGTACGAGTGCCAGGAGTCGACCGCGCTCGATCAGGACCGAGTACATTCCATCGAGGCCGAAGGGGAGGACGGCGAGGATTTGCGCGGTGGTGAGAGCGAGCATGAAGATCGGCCACGCGATGATCAGGAAGCCAAGGTATTTGCCGGCAAGAATCAACCATCGCGGGATCGGTTGCAGGAACAGATAGTGGAGCGTTTGCTCGTTGAATTCTTCGCGTAGAGCGGACTTGCCAAACATGATGGCCGCAAAGATCACGGAGAAGTGCATGTAGCCGACGACGAGCATGTACTGCATGCTGTCGATTGTTTCGGAGGAGTGCGCGCTCTCGCCGCCAATCAGTGGGAGCGGATCGGCAAAGGAGAGCCGCGACAGAACGAGCAGGACGATCGTTCTTGCCAGGATGATCATGACGGGAAGTCCAGCGAGGATGAGCGTGCCCCAGAAGAAGCGTCCGCGCATGCCGCGGCGGATTGTCAGCCGCAGCAGGGCGAGGAGCTGGCGAGAGCGGGACACGCCCTCCATGTTATTCTGATTTTCCACCGCTTGCACTGAGGTACCCGAAGATGCTGGAGATGTTCTCGTCGGCGACGGAGACGTAGCTGATCCCCAGTCCGCGGTCGAGGACAAGGGTGTTGAGTTGATCGTAGAATCGATCGACGTCGCGAGTCTCGACGATGACGGCATGATCTAGCTCCTCTACGCGGGCGCTCAAGGTGGATTCTTGTTCCAGGAAGAAAACGGCCGCTTGGCGTGGGTTTGTGCAACGAATGAGAATCTGGTGGGGGTGGCTCTTGAGGCCCTGGCGGACTTCGCGGATGTCGCCTTCGGCAAGCAGGTATCCGCCGCTCATCATCAGGATATTGTTCGTCATCGCGCCGATTTCGTGCAGGACGTGGCTGCTGATGATGACGTTGCGGCCTTCTTTGCCGAACTGGCGGATCAGTCCCATCATCTCGTGCCGGCCGACCGCATCGAGTCCGTTGAGCGGTTCGTCCAGGACGAGAATCTCGGGATTGTGCGCGAGTGCCAGAGCGACTTTGACGCGCTGGCGCATGCCCTTGCTGTAGCTCTGGATTCGGCGGTTCATGTACTGGGCCATGCCGAGCTGTTCGAGTGAGTGAATGGCGGCGGCTCGGGCACGGGACTTCATCCAGCCGCGCAGAAGAAGCAGCGATTCGATGAAGTCGCGCGCGCTGAATTTCTCGTAGAAGGAATCCGTCTGCGCGCAGTAGCCGAGCCGGTGCATCATCGCAGCGTTCCCCCACACGGGTTCGCCGTACATGAGGACGGTTCCCTGGCTGGGATGAATCATCCCGGTCAGCAGGTTCATCAGAGTCGATTTGCCGGCGCCGTTCGGTCCGAGCAGTCCCGTGATGCCGGGGCGCAGGGTCGCCGTGACGCGGTTGACGCCGATGACTTCGCCGTACCAGCGAGAGACGTCGTTCAGTTCGATCATTGCAGATGCGCTCACGTGGTTACCCCCTATGGACTTCGACGGGACGCAGCCGCCAGTGCAGGAATACGAGCGAAATGACCCACCAGATTGCGATGCCGAAGACGACCCAGAACGGAGAACGATCGGAATCGCCTAGAATGAAGACAGCGGGCAGGTCATAAAGGGTATCAACAAGTCCGAAGTACATGCGATCGTTGTGGAAAATCTCGCCGGCGAACGCGGACAGTGCTCCGGAGCCGAAGTAGACGGTAAGGAAAAGGATGCCTGCAAAGGCGCGATTCTTTGTGGCGGCAGAACATGCTAATCCAATCAGTGAGATCGTGATCGCAATTGCCAGCCCGGAAAGAACGGCGGCGAAGACCGTTGGGATTGTGTCGCCGAGAATGCTGTCGAAGATCTCCGCGGTATTCGGATAGATGAACATCATAAGGATTGCGAGGATGATGACCTGGAACCATGTGAGGAAGCTCAGCATGCCGGCGGAGGCGGAGACTTTGCCCAGGATGTAGCCGGTTCGCGTGATCGGTCGACTGTAGATGATGGGAAGTGCGTGGTGCGCGAGTTCGGGCGCGATCATGCGTGGCGCCGTCAGGACGGTGATAAAGATGCAGGGCCAGATTTGAATGTAGAGCAGGCGCGCGATGAGGTTCTTCCAATCGACCAGCGGCATGTTGGAAAGATTCAAGGTCTGGCGCAGCAGGAAGTTGTTTGTCACGTACAAGTAGCACGTCATGCCGATCAGGGCGACGACGCCGAGGCCAAACAGGACCGTCGCGACGTACTTCGTGAAGACCGCACGGAAGGAGTACGTGGGAACAGCGGCCAGGCGAAGAACCTGGGGCAGGAGCGGGCCTTCGTAGGCGCGATATCGTATCTCATGTACGGGCATTGGCGACGCTTTCCGATTCCTCGATGGCGCTGACGAAAATGTCCTCGAGCGAATCCTTCTTGAAGTGGAAGTGGCGAATCTGAACGTCGAGATCGCGCGCAATCTGGAAGAGCGATCGCGTTCCTTCGCCTTCGGGCAGATGCACACGAATTACGCCCGTAACGTCTTCGTTGCAGTTCCAGCCCATGGATGCGACGGCGCCCATGAAGCGTTCGGAGTCTCCTTCGAGCCGCACGTCGTAGGTGTTGAGGTATTCCTTGCGAAGTTCCGCGATCTTGCCGTTCAGGACGACGTGGCCCTTGTTGATGACCGTGACGGAATCGCAGCAGAATTCGATGTCGTGCAGAATGTGCGAGCACATGATGACGTGACTGCCGGAGATCTCGCCGATGTCGCGAATCAGGCGCAGCATTTCGTCGCGGCCTTCCGGATCGAGCGCGTTCGTCGGTTCGTCGAGCACAAGGACCTTCGGGCCATGCACGAGGGCCTGGGCGAGTTTAACGCGTTGCTGGTTACCGAGCGACAGTGTCTCGACGGAACGGTAACGTTGTTCGCCCATGCCGACATAGTAGAGCACTTCGTGCGCGCGCTCCATGGCGGCGCGCGGAGGCAGCCCGGCAAGTTCGCCGACGTAGCGCAACAATCGCACGGCGGACAGGCCGTGGATGTAGGCTTCGTGTTCGGGCATGTAGCCGATGTTCTGCCGAATCTTCATTGCCTGCGTGCGAACGTCGTAGCCGAGCACGCGCGCGCTGCCACGAGTCGGTTTGATAAACCCCATCAGGGTCTTGATGAGGGTCGACTTGCCCGCGCCGTTAGGCCCGAGCAAGCCGACTGACTTTCCATCCAGAACGGTGGTCATGCCGCGCAGGACTTCGTTGCTGCCGTATTTGACGACGAGGTTGTCGAGTTCTACAAACACGGTGTTCTCCTATTCGGAATCACCACGAAGGCACGAAGTGCACGAAGAAGTACTAACTGGAGTTCGCTGGTGTTCGATTTCCATCACTTCTCATTCCTTCTCATCTTCGTGCCTTCGTGGTGCATTCTGTTACTCGATGGGTTTGTACCAATCGGCGACGGCGGGGATCCAGCCGGTCATTTCGAGGTCGCCGACGCGGAAGCCTTCGACGAAGAAGTCGACGCTGTTGTCTTCAGCGATGGCGTAGGCGACGAGCGCTTCGTTCTCACTTCCTTCCGCCAGGTCGACGAGGTCTTCGATTCCCTGGACGCCGAGTTTCTGGAGCAACGGCGCGACTTCCTTGGCCGACTTCGAGAACGGTTGGTAGAGCAGCATGGAAACGTGCGAACCGCTCTTGGCGGGCAGGCTGCTCGTGAATGCATACTCGTTTTCGAGCGACCGGCCGTCTTCAGACATTTCGATCGTGTTCTTCACGAAGGCCGCGCCGGGGCCGAAGATGACGTAGTCGTCGATGACGGCGTAGCTGATACCGAACGGGGCACCGGGATATTCAAAGGACACGACGAGATGGCCGCGGTAGCTCTCGGAGCGTACTTGCACCTTCTCGAGCTGCGAATCGCCGGAGGTTGCCATCAGGTCGATCAGGTCCAGCATCGCGTTGTGGAAGGCGATCGGGTCGAGCACTTCGATGGCGACCTTGACGTTGGGAATCGGCAGCAGCGGGTTGTCGAGGCCGATGGCAGCTTCGTTTCCGAGCGTTGCGGCGACCATGCGGAGGAGTTCGGCTTCGGCGGACTGGTCGACCGCGTCGAAGTTCTTGTTTTCGCTGCGAAGCCAACCGAAGACTTCCTCAAGCATAACTTCTGGCGATTGGACTTTCATAGCAAGCAGCGCGTGCGTATCGGGCGAGAAGAATTGGATGGACCCCATCGCCCCCGGTTCGTCCAGCCAACCCACCATGCCGTGGCGTTCACCATCGAAGGTCACGCGAACGGCCTGGTTGTCTGCCTGATCGCCGAAGTCGGTGGCGCCGATGATGGCGCGCATGTTGTCGAGACCGAAGCGCTGCATGGCGACCGCGGCGCGATCGCCGTAGGTCCTGTCGTGTTCGAGCATCAGCTGATTGATACCCGCGACGTTGACTGCTCCCGTGATGGTGCTGTGCGGCGACGTATTGCGAAGATCGAGCACGAAGGGCGAGTAGGCGAAGTCGGTCGGCGTGTCGGTGCGGATGGCTTCGAGGCTTTCGAGGAACGCGGCGTTCTGGATAGCGATGATCAGGAAGCCGTTCTCAACGCGCGCGCTGACTTGTTCGTTTCCCATCTGCAGCAGGCTCAGAAGGGGCACGAGCTTGCCGTTGATGACTTCTTCAACAGCAGCCGCATCGGAGCGCACATCGGTGATCAGGACGGCGCCGTTTTCGCCCACGCCGAGACTGACGGAGCCTTTGAGTGCTTTCAGAACCGTCTGCACATCGGGACTGCGAAGAGCGGTCCCCAATCCCGTTGCGAATTGCTCGGCGGATTCTTCGTCGATTTCAACTTCGCTGAGGCGATCGATGAAGGTGCGGATAGTTTCTTCGGTGATGACGTCCGCGAGAGACTCGGTGCCGGTCGGACCGATGAGATGCGCGATGCTCGGAATCTCGACCAGCACGATCGTGTCTTCCGGCAGATAGTCGGTTGTGAGAGCAACGCCTTGGCCGTAGGGCGAGACGATCTCATCGATCGAACTCATCGTGGCAGCAGACGTTGTGGCAGCGGCATCGGCGTCGGGCAGTTCTGCGACGAGCGTCGGCTCGTCCGCGTTCATGGCGGTTGCGCCGGCGGATGTCCATGCAATGCGTCGATCGACGGGAATCGGGCGGGCTTTCTCGCTGCTGTAGGATTCACCCGCGCCGAGTTTTTTCACGACGCCGGCCTGGATGACTTCGACGTTTCCGCTGGCGACGGCGACTTCGGCACCGCGAAGGCCGCGGACGACACTGAAGGTTCCGCCGTCGGATTCGACGCGGAATTCGCGCGTATCGACGCGCACCGGACGGGCAGACTCTTTCGCGGCGTTATTCGCGACGAAGAGTTCGCCGCGCTCGAGTTCGAACTGCGGCTTGTTCTTCGAGCCGGCAAGACGGACGAGGGAATTAGCGTTGAGCTCGACGCTGCCGGTGTTGTTGGCGAGGGCCAACTGCAGGTAGCCGTCGTTGGCGGTCTTCAGGCGCTGCGTTGTGGCCGGCAGGCGATCCTCTCCGGCAAGGGAGCGAATGCCCTCGGCCTCGAATGCCTGCACGGTTCCTTGGGATGCCAGGACGCGTTCGACGGCGCCGCCGTTACCCCAGGGCAGAATCACGTATGTGCCGACGGCGATCAGAAGTGCCGCACATGCGGCGATCGCCATCCAGCGTGAAATCGGGCGAACCTTCGCGGGTTCGCGCGTGGTGCGTGCGACGGGAAGCGCAGAGAGATCGGGCCGGTCGGCCGACTCGGCCAGCGTTTCTTCCGCGGCGCCAAAGAACGCGGCCAGTTCTCGATCCTGGCGGCGGTATTGTTCGAGCAGGTCTTTGTATTCTTCGTTGGCCTCGACTTCGGCCATGAGTTCGCGTTCCTCGTCGGGCGTGAGTTCGCCTTCGAGGAATTCGAGGATTCGGTTTTCGGCTTCGTTACGAGTCATCATTGGAGAAACTCCCCGGCGAGCGTCATCACCCGCCGTTGCCTTTCTGTACGCCGCGCGTGTGTTGCGCGGGATCGGTGGCGGCCGTTCGATCGGCGGCCTCCATGCGCGCCCGCAAGACTTTGCGGGCTTCGAACAGGCGGGATTTGGCGGCTTCGAGGCCGATGTCGAGTGCATCGGCGATTTCCCGGCAGGACATGTTGTTCATGTACTTCAGGCCAAGAACGACGCGGTGGGGCTCGGGGAGGCTGTGGAGGGCTTCTTCGAGCTGTCGGAGACGTTCCTTTTCCACGAGCATCTCTGGCACGGAGATGACCTCCGGCGCGGGCTGATTGGCCAGGGCGCGGCGGCCGCGTTCGGCTTTGCGCAGGTGCTCGTGGGCGATGTTGCGGGCCATGGAGTAGAGCCAACTGGAAAGGCGCGATTCGGATCGCAGATTTCCCAGAGTCGAGAAGGCGCGGACGAAGGTGTCATGCGCGATGTCTCGGGTCATCTCCGGATCCCCGGTAACGCCGTATGCGACCGCGTGAATGGTGCGTTCGCAGGGGCGGACGAGCTTCCAGAAGGCTTTGGTGTCGCCTTCGACGGCGCGGGCCAGGAGCTGCTTCCGGCTTTGCTCGTCCGTTGTTGGGGATTTGGCCATGGTACGGTGTCCTGTTTCGGGACTTCTGCCGCTATTTTTGTCCCGTTCACCATGTAAGTGTTCGAGCGGGACGTTTGGTTGGAAAGTTTCTCCGTTTTTTTTACGAGGAACCGAGCGGAGCCTTCATGAGGGCAGAAGGTCGAGAAGAAACAGCGGCCCGTCGTGGTGACGGGCCGCTCCATTGATATTAGGGGAATTGCGAGTTTACTGTATGGCCAGTCAAGGAAGCCAATTCCGGGCCTGATCCGGGCATTATTGCACATTTTCTGTGACAGAAGTGCCGCCGTCCGCCGAGCACAAGGATTGACAACCAACACCGAAGCGTCTTGAGTGGAACGTAGGGAGACCGAATGGGGAAGCACGACACTTCTACCGAGGCGGCGGACGATCATGGCGCAGCGCTATCGCATTCTGGCCGTTGATGATAACGAAGACACCCTCGAACTGATCCGACTGACGTTGATGGAGGAGTACGATGTTCTGACTCTCTCCAACCCGATGGACATCTATGAACTTCTGGAAGTGTTTGAGCCGGATTTGCTGATCCTCGACGTGATGATGCCGAAGATCACAGGCTTCCAGCTTGTTGAAATGCTGCAGAAGAGCAACGCGACGCGCAATTTGCCCATCATTATTCTTTCTGCAAAGAATAGCGCGCGGGAAATCAAGCACGGCTACAAGTTGGGTGCGAGCCTGTACCTGACGAAGCCTTTCCAGCCGGAGCGGCTGGCGAAGAATGTGAAGACGCAATTCGAGGTGCATCCTCCGGCGTCGGCGCGCAAGTCGCTGAATCTGGAGCAAGTCCTGGCGCAACTGCAGCTCAAGGTGAGCTACCGGCAGGGCTACGCGCAGATCGCTTCGGCGGACCTGCGTGTGGATGAGGAGGAAGCGCGAGCCGTGCAGCAGGAGCGCGAGCGGCGCTTGCGGCAACGGTTCGATCGACATCCGACGTGACGGTGGGTGGCAATCTCTTGGATTTGTCTGCATTCGCGGGCGGGTGATTCACCCGCCCGTTCTTGTTGGGGGGGATGGACCGCGCTTTCAGCGCTTGGTGGGGGCGCGCGGAAATCCCAGGGCTTGCGCCCTGGGCTGGTATAGGACAGGGCGTTGCCCCTTTTTTGGGGCAAGATCGAGTGGGAGTGCGCGAGGGTTGCGGGACGGCTCTTGGGCAGGGATGCCCAAGTCACCTCGAATTGGTCTCCTGCGTACTCGTACTCAGCGGAGCGGTGCTCGTAATCGTTCTCGAATTGTTGGGATGGGAGTTTCGAGTAGGAGTACGAAGGGGGGCTCTGCGGTAGCTTGAGCATCTTTGCTCAAGCCCAGCGGTGTGTGGATTTCTGCGAGGGTTGCGGGCCGGCTCTTGGGCAGGGATGCCCAAGTCACCTCGAATTGGTCTCCTGCGTACTCGTACTCAGCGGAGCGGTGCTCGAACTCGTTATCGTCTTTTGGAGGGGTTGCCGGCTGGAAGCCGGCGGTCCCGGCGGTCCCAGGGACACGATTTCAACTCGATGCGTTCGGCGGGCCGAGGAGGGTGTCGATGACTTCCTGGGGGCAGCGGCGGGGGCGGCCGTCGGGGCTCATGAAGGCGTGGCGCGTACTGCCGGTGGCGATGTGTTCGTTGCGGGCGTCACAGTAGACTTCGTAGTGCAGGTTGAGGCGAACGCGGGTTGCCTGTTCGACGGAGGTGCGAATGCGCAGCAGGTCGTCATAGCGCCCGGGGCGGTGATAGTCGCAGGAGGCGTGCAGCACGGGAAGAAGCAGGCCTCTCTCTTCGAGCTGGACGTAGGGAAGGCCGCGAACACGCAGGTACTCGGTACGGCCGATCTCCATGTAGGTGAAGTAGTTCCCGTAATAGGAGAAACCCATCTGATCGGTGTCACGATAGGTGACGCGGATCAGATGGTCGTGAAAGGCGGGGTTTTCTGAGGTCATTGTGCTCGTGGGCGCGGGTTATTCCGCGGACGCGATGTCCTCGGCAATCTGAGCGTAGGTCTCTTCGTCGACGGCATCGCCGATAACGAGGCTGTCGCGGAAGCGATTCAGATCGAGGTGCATGAGCGCCCAGTGCTGGTGGGTGTTGTGCGCGACGACGGGGCCGAGTTCGTCCTGGCCCCAGTAGACGGCGTGCCACTCCTGGTTGCCGAAGTTGATGCGCACGCGGCGTCCGCGGACAAGTTTCTTTTCTTCCTGGGCAGCACCGGCCGCCGGAGCAGGCATCTTTGGCACCGTGGTGCTGGAGCCGGTCTGTGTGTCGGATGCCGTGTCGACGATGTACGGAACGAGCTGGCAGTAGTCGAAGTGGTCGAGGTGGAAGACGACTTCGTCACGCTGCCACCGCATGCGACGCTGCAGACGGAGAACGAATTCCGGGGGCAGTTGGCCGATGGCTTTGACTTCGTATTCATGCAGGGGAACGCCCTGGGGCTTGATGCGGCCGTCGGGGCGCATTTGGTAGACGATTTCGTAGTCTTTGTCGTGCCGGTGGTCTTTGAAGAATCCGATGGCTCCATCCTCGAAGTAGAGGATGGTGCCGACGGGGAAGGTTCCATCGGTGCCCAGGACGCCGCGGCCGACGCTGGAGCCGCTCTGGGTCTCCTCGCGGGCGGGGGCGGGTTGGCTCGGGGCCGGCGGGACCGGTCCGGGGCGATTGGTTTCGCCCGGCACGACGGGTCGGCGCTCGGAGCCTTTGACGCGGTCCTTGTAAGGGAATTCCTTTTTCTTCAGGACGGAGTTCGCCAGTTTGCTGAGGTATTCGTCCTCAGCGGCCCGCTCTTTGGGGTCCTCGGGGATGAGTTCGTCCTGATCTTGGTACTTGTCCGGCATGTCGATTCGGTTCTCGGTTCCTAAGTGGTGATGTGACCGCGTTCTAATCGGGTAATCACTCGTCAAGAGCGCATGGAGTCTAGAGCCGCCTGACAAACGATGTCAACGCCGATGGGCCCTGGGCCCCAGGGGGACAAACGTGGTTCTGGAGGAGTTCTTGGGGCGCGAGGGAAAAAGTGTCAACCCTGAGGGCGAGGGGCAGTACGAGGCGCGATTGGCGGACTCGATTGAGGTGACTTGAGCATCCCTGCTCAAGCCCCGAGGCTTTGGCCGTATGGTGAGCTTGCCGGCTGGGACGTGGTGGGCAGGTTGGCTTTTGGGCAGGATGCCCAAGTCACCTCGTGGACGGTGGCGGATCGATCACGATTACGAGCACGAGCACGAAACAGGGAGGTCGGCTGTCCCAGGGGTCGGCAAGGGTTATGCTGCGACTTTAGGAAAACATCGGAATCGGCTGATAACAGCCTTCGATGTGCAGAGGAGGTGCGTAAAATGTCCACAGTTTACGAACAACTCGGCGGCGAGCCTGTGATGGAGGAACTGGCGCGTCATCTTTATCGCAAGATGCTGAGCGATGTGCGGGTTGCGCATTTCTTTGAGGGCATGGATGTCGAGGCGCAGATCGCGAAGCAGAAGGCGTTTCTTTCGATGGTGACGGGCGGGCCGAATGGCTATTCGGGGCGCGATATGCGATCCAGCCACGCGCATTTGATGGAGCGTGGGCTGAACGATCGACATGTGGACTTGTTGATCCGGTACCTGGGCGAGATTCTGCAGGAAATGGGAATGCGCAAGGATCTGATCCTGCAGGTGCAGGAGAAGGCGAACACGGTGCGGGACGATGTTCTGAACAGGTAGTCAGTTGGTCGACTGGACGCGGAAGGGCCGGACGGCAGTGCTGCCGTAGATGTAAAGGTCGTCGAGCGGGACGTAGACGTCGGGGGTCTCTTCGGGGACCTCGGTGGCACGGGAGTCTTCCCAATCGCCGTAGTAGACGATCCAGAGCGTACCATCCTTCGGCGCATTCGCGCGCAACCACTGATCCATTGCTTCGTCGGAATCGCGGGCCTCGTAGGCTTCGGCGTCAGGCCTGCCCGGCAGGCCGTAGTACTCGAAGGCGCGGCTGCGGGCGCGTGTGCGGGAGGTGACCACGACATCGCCATCCTCGATGTGTTCGGCAAGATGTTGAACGACTTCGCGAAGGCCCGAGCCGGGATCGCGGAGGTAGAAGAAGGTGGCCGCCAGCGTGATGAGGACAAACCAGGTTCCGACGGCGGTGGCGAGTCGACGGTGGTTCTGGGCGGCGAGGACGCGGACGGCTTCGGTGAAAAGCAGGACGGCAGCCGGGGCGATGGAGATGAAGTAGCGTTCGGGGCCGATGAGGTCTTGTTTGTTGGTCATGCTGGCGAGAGTGATTCCGATCGGCGGAACGAGGAACCAGATCCACAGCAGCGGGAAGTGCGTGGTCGGTCGATCGATTGGCGCGAGGCGGCCTTTGCGCTTCCAGACAATGCGCGCGATCCAGATAGCGATGAAGCTGAGCGCCGCGATCACGAAGGCCGTATCCAGCACGTCCGTATGTGCGTAGCCATAATCGCCGAGGGAGAGTTTAGCGGCCTGGCGGAGCGCGGCGTAGAGTTTGAAACCACCCCACTCCATGATGCCGACCTTGGTTTGCTCCTTCTCCCAACCAACGATGAGCGGGGTCCAGATGATGAGCGGCGCGATGAGCCCCGCGGCGGCTCCGATCAGTCGATCGCGGAAGGTTTTCCACCGCGCGGCGACGTAGATGGCTCCGGCTCCGATGGCAAAGACGTGCAGCAGGTGGAGGGCGATTCCGAGGATTCCCGCCAGCGCCAGGTACACGGCGTAGCGTTTCTTTCCGGTGTCGAGATATCGAATCAGCGCAGAGAGGGAGCACGCGACGGTGAAGTACAGGCCGCTGTACATGCGGACATTGGTGCCCATCTGAAGAACGAACTGGTTGAAGCCGGCGAGCGCGAGGACGAGGAGGCCAAGGCGTTCGCCGAAGAGGTAGGCGCCCAGGCGCCAGACGACGAGGATGCCGAGGAAGGCGAAGACGGCGCTGGGAAAGCGAAGGGCGGTTTCGCTGGTGCCGGCAAGGTGGCTCCAGGCCTGGAGACCGAGGAAGTACCCGGGAACGTGGTTGCTGGCGAGGCGCTCGGCGATGACCTCGCGCGGCGTCTGGCCGATGACGCGGAGTGTAATGAACTCGTCGTTCCACAGGGAGCGATGGCTCAGGAAACCAAACTGAAATCCAGCGATGAGCAGCAACAACAAGCCGGCCACGGCCGCGAACCTTCGCCTGTCGGCCAGAAGTGAATCCCACACGTTCTCGACTCCTATGCCCTCGATTCTCTCTTTCAAGCGGCAACGACGCGCCATTCCGTCGCGAAAGAGGCGACCCTATTGGGGCCATTCGCAGAAAGTCAATTGGACGTGGGTGTGTATGATGCGGCCAGCGGCATCTCAACACCGCTGCCTACCGTTGAGCCTGGCTCAACTCCCTCTGCGCACTCCCCGCGGGTTGTCGAACATCAAATTGAGTGGTCTCGAATTTGTGTTGCGTTTGCCATCGCTGGCGACAAGTGTCTTTCTGTCGGGAAGGGGGAGGAAGCTGGAAGCAGTACCGGCGTCTCCTCCTTCGCGATTCTCTCGGGAGGGGGAGTTTCATGAAACAAGCACATTATCTTCACTGCGCTCTGCTGGGCGCGACGGTTCTCTTGGCGCCGGTTGTCCCGGCGATACCGCCTGATGTTGTCATTCAGGCGGATGGCGTCTCCCAATCAACTTTAGGCATGAGCGGGTGCAATCTGGGAGACGTCGATGGGGACGGGATCGACGATCTGGCCCTTGGGGCAAGCTCGGATGACATCTATCCAGAGAGCCTGGTCGGCCGCGCGTACGTCTTCTCCGGTGCCGACGGGTCACTCATCCATGAGTTCACATCGCCCAATCCGGTGGCCTCCGGTCAGTTCGGCCTTGTGGCGACCGCTGGAGACCTGAATGGGGACACCAAGTCGGACCTGATCATTGGGGCCGTCGGCGAGCAGGGAAATGGAATCACAAAGGGCGGCCGTGTTTATGTCTATTCGGGTTCCGATTGGTCGCTTCTCTACACGATTGAGGCCCCAACGCCCCAGGACACGTGGTACTTCGGGACCGCCGTGGGCTTACCCGATGTGACGGGGGATTCGGTGCCCGACATTATGGTGGGCTCCCATGGAACCGAATCGACACCTCCGCGCCTCTACGTGTTCTCCGGAACCGACGGCTCCTGGGTGCGCACGATCGACTCTCCGAACGCGGAAAACTACACCCGCCTGGACCCGCTGGACTGGATCGGTGACCTGAACAGTGATACCTATCCAGAGATCATCGTCTTTGCGAATGAGCACGTTCAAGAAGTTCCGGATACAGGAAGAGTCTACGTCTTCTCTCCCGCCGACGGCGCGCTTCTCTACACGTTCGAATGTCCAAGCGCCGACAATGTGGATGACTTCGGACTTCGCTCCATTGCCGTGCCGGACATGAACTCGGATACAGTACCGGACATCCTGATCGGCTCCGACGATGAAGAACCTACGGGGACGGGCGGACGAGGAATCCTGCGTTTCTACTCGGGAGCGGACGGTTCGCTGATTGACTCGTTGGAGAATCCGGATCCGGACAACATCCGATATTTCGGTCAGACCTACGCAGACATCGGCGACTTCGACGGCGATGGCTCCGAGGATCTCGTCGTCTCCGTCCATCACGACGGCAGTCCGGAGTTGAAGGAGGTATATCTCTATTCGACTCCGGATCTGACGCATTTCCTGACCATCGATGCTCCCTTCAACATTGACGGTTATGTCAGTCCGATGGGCATTCGGATCGATACGAACGAGGACAACAAGGCCGACCTGGTGGCGAGGTACTCTCCGTACACCGGTGGCACCGTCTGGATTTATCGCGAGAAGATTCCGCGCGCGGCGGTTTCGCCGGCGGCCATCGACTACGGGTCTCGGGATCCGGGCGAAGGCCCGGCCGCACCGGTCGACGTGACAATTCTGAATGACGGTCTTAAAGCCCTGACGTTTACGGGCAATGAAGTCGAGATTACTGGGGCCGATGCGGGAGAGTTCGCTCTGACTTTGAACGACCCCGTGGCACCGCTCGAGCCCTTGCAGCAGATCGGTGCAACCGTGACCTTCGACCCAAATGTGTCTGGCGCAAAGTCGGCGTCTCTTCAAGTTACGACGGATGATCCGAATGCGCCTCTCATCAGCGTGCCACTCACTGGCACTGGAGCCCATCCGCCGGACGAGATCGGCGGCGTCATCTACTTAACGACTGATTCCGGTGTCCTGCAAATCGATCCCGACACCGGAGACCGTTTCTATCTCGTAGGTGCCGAGCCCGGCAGCCCATCAGAGAATATCGGCTATACGGACGTCGTCATCGAAAACGAATCGAGCCTGCTGATCGCCTTTCCCGATTGGATGGCGAGGGCAGATCGCACCTCGGGGGAAGTGAACTACATCTACGGGGAGCCATTGGTCATCTTGCGCGCCCCCATCTCCGTCTACATCCGCCCCAACTCACTAGTTCTCGAATCTCCGACATCTGCACTGTTTTCCGGTACCGAGGCCGGCTACTGGATCACTGGAATGTATCGGCTCGACCTGACGGACAACACTCTTGAAGAGGTTTACACATATCAGACGGGCTTTATTCCCGAAGTCAGCGAGTACACCGGTATGATCCTTGTGGAAGGGGATGCGTATTACGCCAAGGGAGTCGGTGAAGAGTATCTTGTGCGACTCGATCTTGCGACTGGGACCGAGACGGTTCTGAGTAGCCAGGAGATAGGTTTCGGAAGCAGCGGACTTGTGCTGATCACAAAACTCGTCTACTCCACCCAGGATGGCAACTTCTATGCGGGAGCCGAAGACTATAGTTCCTCTCCCATCGAGGAAAACCTGATCGTGCAGATTAACCCTTCGACTGGTAATCGCATTGTTGTCGCCACGATGCCCTTGGGACCGGAGCCGAATACGTCGACATTGACGGCGCTGGCGCTTGCCGACAACGGCGACCTGCTTGCACTGACTGAAGGCAATAACGACGTGCTCTACCGGGTCGACCCGGCGACGGGTGCGTACACGGTGATTTCTCGATCCGGGATCGACCCAGTGGGGAGCGGTCCAGCTCTGAATGACTCGACATCGCTGTATGTAGGACTGGTGCAGGACATCACCACCTTGGCCCCAACCAAGGCCGCCGGCTGGCTGTTTTACGAGTAGCATTTCCGAAAGCGCAGCACCCAATCCGTGAGGCCAGGGGATCTGTCGCGGCAGGGGTCGGGATATACGAATGTCGCACTTTGTGCTTGCGGCGCTCTACTCCTGTCTGTTTGGCTCTTGTCAAAATGACATGGGGAAGCGGGCAGGCTGCTTTGGTCAGTCGCCACGATCAATTCAGGGAGGAGTGAGATGTTCACTCGAACCAGTATCTTTGTTGCTGCAGTGCTGCTTGGCGGGACAGTCGCCTCGCAGGCCGCCACACCGCCGGACTATGCCATTTACATCGCCCACCAGGACTACGTTCTGATGGTCGATCCCGCGACGGGCAATCGCACCACGATTGCGTCCACGAGCGTTGGGAGTGGAGATGTTGTTTCCGGGCTCCGGGCCGTGTACCTGGAGGACAATGACAACCTGATCGGTCTGATGGAGTCGGGCATCTATCGGTTCGACACGGATACCGGCGATCGAGTGGAACTGATCGACTTCGCCACGGCTTCCTACTTCATGACTCAGAAAGGCGGTTTGGCGAAGGAGCAAGACGGGTCACTCCTGTTCACTGGGACCTACGACACTCCGACCAACCGCGGACTGCTGCGGGGCGATTTGACGGCCGGGACGTTCGTTGAGCTCTCGACCCCAAACACAGGGAGCGGAGAAACCCTCTACTATCCATACGGTGTTGTCTGCACATCGGCGGGAAACATCTATCTCGCAGATCCAGGTTCGGGCGTCATTCAAGTGAATCCTTCGACCGGCGAACGTACGATGATCGCATCATCGAGTGTCGGAACCGGAACGTTCCGCGGCTCCTACGGGATGGATTACTCGGAGATAGATGGCCTGCTCTATATCACGTCGGCTGATGAGTACGTCCAGAGCGTGGATCCGAACACCGGCGCATGTGTGGATGTCGCTAACAATTCCGTGGGAACCGGCCCAACGCTCAGCTATCCGCGCGGGATCACGGTCTCTCACGATGGCAGTCTGCTGGTGCTCGATGGGGGCGAGGAGACTCTGTTCCGCATTGATCCGGCGACGGGGAACCGCACGGTGATCTCCAGCACTGGCACGAGTCCGGTCGGTACGGGTCCGGATTTCTTCCTCACCTTCGGTAGCTTTGACTCCTACCTCTCGCTTGATGAAGGCGGCTCGATGGGTGGCTCTGACGTCTCCGATTGGGCGCTGTATTGATGATCATGGTTCGTTGTTAGAGTGACCTGCAAGAAAGGCCCGCCGGTTTCGCGGCGGGCCTTTGGTTTCTTGTGAAACGGATGGGACAGGATCAGGGCGTCATGGCGGGTTCTTCGTCTTGTCTCTCTTCGCCGCGTTGGGCGGCGAGGCTTTCCTGGACGTGCAGGCTGTTGAGGGCGTTGATGTAGGCCTTTGCGGAGGCCAGGACGACGTCTGTGCTGACGGCGCGGCCGCGGACCTGGCGTTGGCCTTCGCGTTCGATAACGACTGTGACACGGCCGAGGGCATCGCGTCCGCCGGTGACGGCTTCCAGCGAGTAGTCGACGAGCTTCACGTCGTTATCGGTGATGCGATCGATGGCCTGGAAGGTCGCATCGACGGGGCCGTCGCCCATGGCGGCATCACAACGTTCGTCGCCATCGAAGTTCACGCACACGGTGGCCGTTGCAATCTTGCCGGTGCCAGACATGACGTTCAGCGATGAGAGTTCCCACTTCGCAGAGCCCTTGTAGAGGACTTCGTCGACGAGCGCGATCAGGTCGTCCTCGTAGACTTCCTTCTTCTTGTCGCAGACCTCCTTGAAGCGCTCGAAGGCGGATTCGAATTCCGCCTCTTCGAGATGATAGCCGAGGCCCTGGACGCGCATGCGGAAGGCGTGGCGGCCGGAGTGCTTGCCCATGACGAGGCCTTCGCCGGTCCAGCCGACGGATTCGGGCGTCATGATTTCGTAGGTCTGCGCGTGCTTCAGGACGCCGTCCTGGTGAATGCCGGCTTCGTGCGCGAAGGCATTGGCGCCGACGATGGCCTTGTTCGGTTGGACGCGCGAACCGGTCATGTCCG
This sequence comes from bacterium, assembly GCA_020444065.1. Classification (NCBI taxonomy): domain Bacteria; species bacterium. Next base: position 73,699 of record JAHLLQ010000007.1, read on the forward strand.
ATACGAGGCGGGACGTGCGGTAGATCTCTTCGGTGTTCACCTTCGTATCGATTCCGAAGGAGTCGTGGCGCGTCTTGAAGTTCATGACGATTTCTTCGAGCGATGCGTTGCCGGCGCGTTCGCCGATGCCGTTGATGGTGCATTCGATCTGGCGTGCGCCTTCGGCGACGGCGGCCAGTGAGTTGGCAACCGCCAGTCCGAGGTCGTTGTGGCAGTGCACGCTGATGATAGCCTGATCGATGTTCGGGCAGTTTTCGCGCAGGTAGCGAATCTGCTCGGCGAACTGATGCGGCTGGCAGTAGCCGACGGTGTCAGGAACGTTGATCGTCGTCGCGCCGGCTTCGATGGCGGCCTGGGTGATCTCGACCATGAAGGGCCACTCGGTGCGGCCGGCGTCCTCGAGGGAGAACTCGACATCTTCGCACAGGGAGCGGGCGAGGGCGACCATCTCGGCGGCGGCCTTGATCACGGCGGCGGGCTCCATGCGCAGCTTGTACTCCATATGAATCGGCGACGTGGCGATGAACGTATGGATGCGGGGTTTGTTTGCGGGCGCGACGGCTTCCCAGCAGCGCTCGATGTCTTTGGGGCGAGCGCGCGCCAGGCCGGCGATGGTCGGAGCGTTGTCCTGAACGCCGACGGTCTTGGCGATCTGGTGGACGGATTCAAAGTCGCCGGGCGAGCTGATCGGGAAGCCGGCTTCCATGACGTCGACGCCGAGGCGTGCGAGCTGATGCGCAACGGCCAGTTTCTCGCGCAGGTTCATGCTACAGCCGGGAGACTGTTCGCCGTCGCGCAAGGTTGTATCGAAAATGATGATGCGATCTTCGGAGCTATTCTTCGACATGATTCAAGCCTCTCTTCGGTGGTTTTCCGGGGGGCGATTGTTTGTGTCTGTGAATGGGGTGTTGGTGATTTTGGCCGTGGTCGCGTCCGCGCAAACGCTACTCACGGCCGGCCGAGTCGCAGGCCGCCAAGGAGCAGGTGAAGCAGGTTGAGGGTCGATTCTCTCATCATTCTCTCAAACGAAAACGCCCCCGACAGTCGTGTGACCGTCGGGGGCGCGAAGTTTGCGCGGTACCACCCCGAATTCGTTTCCCCGCATGTGCGGTGGGAAACCTTCGTTACTCCTCTAACGGGGGAGCCAATCCCGGCCGGAACTAGTAGCTTCGTTTTGAAACGTTCGCGCCGACGGCTCGGAGGCCAGTTCGGAAGCGGGGCGGCAGGAACCTCACAGCCAAGGGTTCCTTCTCTCGTGCTCTGACCCGCGTCTTCCTACTCTTCCTCGTCGCAGCCTTTGGTTGCTTTGTCCCATCGGGCCGAAGCCTGCAGGGTTCGGGAATTAGGAAGGGGGGAGAAGCGGGACTCTGTCAAAGGGGAATCGGGCGGCGGGTTTGTCATAAATTCACCACGAAGGCAGGAAGAGCACGAAGAAAGAGCAATCAAAGAACGCGCCTCTTGATCCCATCTTTAAGGACTTCTGAGTTGAAGTTTATGAGGAGACCAGTCCGCATCTTGGCTAGTTTCAAGTATGTGAGGAGCTGCGCTTCGTGGATCGGAAGGAGCGCTTCCACGGACTTGAGTTCGAGAACAAGCTCGTCCTCCACAAGAATGTCTATTCGATAGGCACAGTCGATATCGACGCCTTTGTAGCGAACGGGCAGGGCAAGTTGGTGCTTGGCCGAAATCCCCGCCAGTTCGAACTCTCGCATCAGGCAGTTTTCGTATGTATTTTCGAGCAACCCCGGACCCAACTCACGATGTACTTCAATCGCACAACCTATGACTCTGCGGGAAAGCGGATCGAACTGCATGGTTCCTTCCTCCCAATTCTTGTTACTCACTGCAACACGCGGAGCAGATGGTATCTCCACGCTCTTCTTCGTGTCCTTCGTGCCTTCGTGGTGAACTCTATACACCCGCATCCCCCGAGCGGATGTTCCACAAGTGGTTGACGGGGCTGATGCCGCCGCCGACTTCGTAGGCGTTCTTTATTGCTCCGATGAGGTAATCGCGGGCGCGTTCGACGGCGGTGGAGAGTTCGAGGCCCATTCCGAGGCCGCAGGCGATGGCGGAGCTGAGGGTGCAGCCGGTGCCGTGCGTGTGGCGCGCATCAAGGCGAGCGCCGACGAATTCGCGGATGCCGGACGGCTCCCACAAGACATCGACCATTTCGTCGCGGTCGGAAATGTGTCCGCCTTTGACGAGGACAGCGCGCGGGCCGAGTTTCGCCAAAGCCGTCGCGGCGCGGCGGGCGTCTTCGACGGTTTCGACGGGAAAGCCGACGAGTTCGGCGGCTTCGGGTGCGTTCGGTGTGATCACGCGCGCCATCGGAATCAGGCGCGACTTCAATGCGCCGATCGCGTCGGGCTGGAGCAGGCGATGGCCGCTCTTTGAAATCATCACGGGGTCGACGACGAGTTTCGTGACTCCGAAGGTTGCCAGGCGATCGGCGACTTCCTCGATCACGCCGGGTTGTGAAAGCATGCCGGTCTTTGCAGCGTCGCAGCCGATGTCGCTGAGCACAGCATCGAGTTGTTCGCGCACGAACTCGCGCGGGACGTCGTGGACGCTCTGCACGCCGCGTGTGTTCTGCGCTGTGAGAGCCGTGATGACGCTGAGGCCGTAGCAGCGATGCGCATCAATCGTCTTGAGGTCGGCCTGGATACCGGCGCCGCCGCCACTGTCACTGCCGGCGATGGTGAGGATCTTGGGGGGGGATGACGTCATGGGGAACCTCTTTGTTGCCACAGATGGGGACACACAGATGAGAAGCGGATCTGATCTGTGCATATCTTTTAAGCCCGTCTAGAGGCTTACTCGTTTCACTTCGACTTTCGCTTTGTTGAAGTTGAGCAGCAAGCAGGTCTTGAGGCCGGTTGCCTTCAGGTAGTTTAGGCATTGGGCGGTGTGGATGTTGGCGAGTTCACTGACACACTTCAGTTCCAGAATGACGCCGTCTTCAACAAGTATGTCCGCGGCGAACTGTCCGACGAGAAAGTCTTCATAATACACGTCGATGGGCTTCTGTTGCTCGGCTTTCAGATTTGCCTTTTCGAGGGCGATCATGAGCGCATTCTCGTAGACCTTCTCAAGGAATCCGCTCCCGAGTGTGTTGGAAACATGGTACGCGCACCCGATGATTCTCTGGGTCAAGTCAGCGTTGGGAGCGTCGTATTGTTTCATGGAGGATTTAGCCACAGATGGATGGGATGAACTCAGATACAATAAGACAAGAAGAAAAGCGCATTGCTATGAATGTTGGATTTGGGAGAACGGAAGTTATGGATTGATCTGAGTTCATCCTGATAATCTGTGGCAAATCACTCGCACTCGAATTCAAATTCTACGCCGTCCCATGCGAGGTTCATCCCTTCGGGGAGCTCGGCGTCAGTTTCGGCGTGTTTGAGTTGGTGAGCCATGTGAATGAACCAGGTTTGTTTCGCGCCGATTTCTCGAGCGATTTCGACGGCTTCGTCGAAGCAGAAGTGCGTGGAGTGCGGTTTGCGCCGCAGCATGTTCAGGACGAGCGTTTTGCAGCCACGCATCAGGTCCATGGTCTCGGGAGGCAGGTAGCTGGCATCGGTCATGTAAACGAAATCGCCAAAGCGGAATCCGACGATGTCGAGGATGCCGTGCTTCGCGGGCAGGGGGATGATGCGCATTCCGAGAAATGTAAATGGGCCGACAATGGGGATCAGGTCGAGGGAGGCGACGCCGCCACCCTTCTGAGGCGGATGGAAAATATAATCGTAGCGTCGCGACAGGTCCTGCAGCGTGTTTTCGAGCGCGTACACGGGCAGCATTTGTTTCTGCCGGAAATTATAAATCCGCAAATCGTCGATGCCCGCGATATGATCGAAGTGCGAGTGCGTGAGCAGCAATCCGTCGAGGCGCTGGATTTTGTAATGCAATGCCTGTTGGCGAAAATCCGGACCGCAATCGACAAGGAACGCGCGCGGATTTTCGCCTTCGGTATCGCGGATTAGCAATCCCGCGCGCAGTCGTTTGTCACGCGGGTCGTCGGACGTACACGTGGGACAATCGCAACCGATCGACGGCACTCCCGTCGATGTCCCCGTCCCCATCAATGTTGCTTTCATCGTCACGCGGTGGTCGGTTTCCTTACTTCTTCGATTTCTGAGCCTTGGCCCACGAATCGCGCAGCGGCACAGTGCGGTTGAAGACTGCGCAATCGGACGAGGTGTCGGCGTCGACGCAGAAATAGCCAAGACGTTCGAACTGATAAATCGTCTCTGGCTCCGCGCCTGCGACGCTCGGTTCGATGTAACACTCCTTCACGACTTCGAGTGAGTCGGGATTGAGGTTGTCGCGCCAATCGCCGTCTTCGGGAACGTCGTTCGGATCTTCGGTCATGAAGAGTTTGTCGTACATGCGCACTTCCGCAGGCAGGGCGTGTCGCGCGGAGACCCAGTGGAGGGTTGCCTTCACGCGGCGCCCGTCGGGCGCATCGCCGCCGCGGGTTTCCGGATCGTACGTGCAGCGCAGTTCGACGACTTCGCCGTTTTCGTCCTTCACGACTTCGTTGCAGGTGATGAAGTACGCATAGCGCAGGCGCACTTCGCGGCCGGGCGCGAGCCGGAAGAATTTCTTCGGCGGATCTTCCATGAAGTCCTCGCGTTCGAGGTAGAGAATCCGCGAGAATGGAACGCCGCGCTTGCCCGCCGATTCGTCTTCGGGGTTGTTGACGGCTTCCAGGAACTCCTCCTTGTCCTCGGGGTAGTTCTCAATGACGACACGCAGCGGTCGCGTAACCGCCATGATGCGCGGCGCGACTTTGTTCAGGTGCTCGCGCACGCAATGCTCAAGCAGTTGAATGTCGACGACGCTGTTTGCTTTGGCGACGCCAATACGATCGCAGAAATTGCGAATCGACTCGGAGGGATAGCCGCGGCGGCGCATTCCGGAGATGGTTGGCATGCGCGGATCGTCCCAACCGTTGACGTGACCTTCGCGGACGAGCTCGAGCAGTTTGCGTTTGCTCATTACGGTGTAGGTCAGGTTGAGGCGTGCAAATTCCGTCTGCTCGGGATGATAAATCTCGAGCGTTTCGAGGAACCAGTTATAGAGCGGCCGGTGATCGGCGAACTCGAGCGTGCAGATGGAGTGTGTGATCTCTTCGATCGAATCGGACTGTCCGTGGGCGAAGTCGTACATCGGATAGATGGACCACTTGTCGCCCGTGCGGTGATGCGATGCGTGCAGAATGCGATAGAGCACCGGATCGCGCATGTTGAGGTTCGGATGGGCCATGTCGATCTTCGCGCGGAGAGTGCGCGTGCCATCGGGGAACTCGCCGTTCCGCATGCGAGCGAACAGGTCGAGGTTTTCCTCGACGCTGCGATCGCGGTGCGGGCTCGGGCGGCCGGGCTCTTTCAGGGTGCCGCGGTGCTCGCGGATTTCCTCGGCGGAAAGATCGTCGACGTAGGCTTTGCCCATCTCGATGAGTTTGACGGCCCACTCGTAGAGCTGCTCGAAGTAGTCGGAGGCGTAATGGAGGTGTTCGCCCCAGTCCCAGCCCAGCCACTTGATATCGCGGATGATGGATTCGACGTAGGCGGATTCTTCCTTGGTCGGGTTCGTGTCATCGAAGCGCAGGTGGCAGCGGCCGCCGTACTCGGCGGCGATTCCAAAGTTGAGGCAGATGGACTTGGCGTGTCCGATGTGCAGGAAGCCGTTGGGCTCGGGCGGGAAGCGGGTGACGACCCGGCCGTCCCATTTGCCGGCGCGGCGGTCTTCTTCGACCTTTGTGCGGACGAAGTCTTTGCCGCTCGATTTTGTTTCGGCAGCTTCCGAATTGCTGGGCGTACTCATGGCAGCTCATCCTCGATAAATGCTCCGGGCGGGATTGTGTCCCGGCGGAGGAAAAACCCTGCGGAATCGCCCCCCGTGCCGTCAAGAGGGGCGGCGGGTTAGAGCCCGTTCTCAATGTCCCAGGCTCTTCGTTGGGCTGCGGTCGGCCGCCGCCTTGCGCGCCTCGATCCTGGCAGTTCATGCTGGGCTTATCGGTCTCCGGGAATCGAATTGACAGATTCAGCTACGGGGCTCAACGCTGAAGCAAAATACGAATCCTATTTTTCCTTGGTTGGGCCGCGGTCCAAGCGAATATCTGCGGGAAGTGGGTGGGGACACGACATGGCCAGGGCACTCTCTTTGGTTGGGGGCCCTCGATGAATATTCTTCGATGTGCATTCTTGGGGGGATGCCTTGTCATCCTCTTGATGTCCACTTCGCAGGCAGGGGCGCAGGACTGGCGAGGCTTTTCGTCTTTCTCCTCCTACAGCGCGGGGACCGTTCCCTATGATGTCGTGGTCGGGGATTTCAACGGCGACAACATCGCGGATCTGGCTGTCGCGAACGCCACATCGCATGATCTCTCGATCTTGCTTGGAAATGGGATCGGAGGCGTTGGAAATGGGACGTTCTCGACTGCGGTGAACTACGGGGCGGACAATCGTCCTGTCGCCCTGGTGACCGGAGATTTCGATGGGGACGGCATCCCGGATCTGGCCGCAGCAAACGGGAATTCGAGCAATGTGTCCGTGCTGTTGGGCAACGGTAGCGGTGGGATTGGCGACGGGACATTTGGGTCGGCCGTCAATTACGCCGTAGGGAATGGCCCAGCGGGAATTGCAACCGGAGATTTCGACAGCGATGATATTATCGATCTCGTCGTGACAAACAGCGGGGCAAACAGTCTGTCCGTATTGCTCGGTGACGGCAGCGGGGGCGTGGGAGATGGGACCTTCACCTCCAGCGGTACATATGGGACTGGCACGAGTCCGACGACTGTTGCCACCGGGGACTTCAATGGCGACGACATCACCGACCTCGTGGTCTCAAACTCGAACTCAAGCAATGTTTCCGTTCTGTTGGGAGATGGCGCTTCCGGCACTGGAGATGGGACATTCGCCCTGGCTGCGAATTACGCTGCCGGCAGCGGCGCGTTCGATGTCATCACAGGAGACTTCAACGACGACGGTATCGCGGACCTGGCCGTTTCTAATTCTCTGGCAGCAGGCATTTCTGTACTGCTGGGAAATGGCTCTGGAGGAATTGGAGATGGGACCTTCGCCAGCCAAGTCATTTATGGTGTGGGGCCTTCGCCGTATTGCGTGGTTGCTGGGGACTTCGATAGCGATGGGATCGTCGACTTGGCAGCGGCCAATTTCAACTCGGATGACGTCTCTATTCTGTTCGGAAACGGGAGCGGCGGAGTCGGCGATGGGACGTTTGCGGCCATGGTGAACTACGCTGTCGATTCCGGACCTTACGGCTTGGCAACGGGCGACTTCAATGGCGACGGATTTGTGGATCTGGTTGTGCCGAGCGTTGATTCGGATGTTGTCTCTATTCTGCTGAATCTTGGACTGACCATGCCTGTGCTTGGGTTGAATCCGCCGTCATTGAACTTCGGAGACATCGAGCTCGGAGGTTCGAGCGCATCTCTCGCGACTGTTCTGGGGAACACCGGCGACGCCGATCTTCTTTCCACGGCAACGCTTTCCGATGATGGGGGCGGGGCCTTTGCGCTCAGCGTCTCGCCGATAAGCCCACTGACAGCAGGCACAACGACGAGCCTGGAGGTTGAGTTCATGCCCCCCGGCCTCGGCCCCTATTCGGGCGAGGTTTCCCTCGCGACCAACACGAGCAGCGGGACCGTACTTGTGGCACTGGCAGGGACCGGGGTGGATACCCAGGCACCTACAAGTGCGGCGACCGGCCCGACAGGCTCTCTGGTTCAGGCGTCGGCGATCATCGAGGTGACATTCGCCGCATCCGATAATGCGGGAGGAAGCGGTGTGGCGAGCGTAGAGCTGTTCTACTCCAGGAATGCTTCCGCATTCTCGAGTGCAGGGACGTTTTCCAGTTCTCCGGTTGCCTTTGACTCTGCGAGCGCGGGGGGCGATGGGACCTATGAGTTTTACACGGTGGCGTCTGATGTTGCCGGGAATACGGAGATTGCGCCAGCGTCGGCAGACATTTCCGTGATTTTCAGCGATACCACGGCGGTGTTGGATTGGAAGGTCCTGGATCGTTAGGGAGCGATGGGCTCGACGACGAGCACGAGGGGGGCTGGGGACTTTCAGATTGCCTGCGACGGTGAGATTCGGCACAAAGAGTCAGGAGTGACGGAATTTCGATATTCTTTTCCCCAGCCCGGGGGGGCGGGGGACCCAAGGAGCGTTCTTATGCGACGTTGGATTTTGGCGCTTGTTTGCGCCTGTACACTGTTCTGCACCGGATGCGTGGGGTATTTCGCCCCCGTGATGCCGCCCCAGGGCGGTCTGTTCACGGCCGTGTCGGCTCCGCTGGATACGGACGTTGACGAGACGCCGGTGGGTTACGCGATGGGCAAGTCCACCGCGGTCTGCATTTTCGGCCTGTTTGCGTTCGGCGATGCGAGCGTGACGTCGGCGGCCCGCAACGGTGGGTTGGAGCAGATCGATCACGTGGATTATTCGTATCTGAATATTCTGTTCATCTACCAGGGCTTCACGACGAAAGCTTACGGGGAATGATGATGAAAGCGCGCCTGCTCCTCCATCGAACGCGGGGGCTTGCGACGTTGGCTGCGCTGGTCTTCGTGGCTGTCTTTGGCACATCGTGCGCCTTTTATACGGCGCCGGTGGTTCCGCCGAACGGCCTGCTGTTCACCAACATCAAAGCCCCTCTCACCGTCCACTACGACAAGACGCCCGTTGGCCGGGATTCGAAGAAGTACTCTGCGCGCAGCACGAAGTACTTCCGGGACTTCCTGATCACTGGGCTCGGGTTTGCGTGGGATGAGGCTGCGGTCTCGACGATCGTCCGCGAGGGCGGGATCGAGAAGGTGGCCTATGCGGATTATGAGGCGCTGTGTATCCTGGGGATTTATGCCGAATTCACCGTGGAGGTGTACGGCCAATGATTCCTAGAGACAAACACACCGCGCTTCGAGCGGTCGCCCTGCGGGGAGGCTTGCTCGCCCTGTGTGTCCTGATGCTGAACGGTTGCGTGTTCTACAACACGCCCGTCCGGCCCTACTGGGGCACCGGTTTCAATCATACAACCTTCCCTGTCGATATCGAGTTCCACGGCACGCAGATGGGCAACCGGATCGGTCGCTCGTCGAGCGTGGCGGTTCTGTTCGGGTTCATCAGCTTTGGCGATGCCAGCGTGATGTCCGCCGCCCGGAATGGCCAGATTGTCGAGATCAGCCATATCGACGCGGAAATGACCAATGTGCTGGGTCTGTACGTCAGCTACGAGACGATTGTCTCGGGGTTCGACGAGAGAGGCATGGCCAGGAAGAAACCCACCTACGACCACGAAGACGAAGAAGAGGACGTGACTGAGCCGGAGGCGACCGAAACGCCGCCGGAGAGACGTCTGAGGGCCATCGAGTAGATGGCCCGGACCCGCGATTGTCGGACGGCGCCCTCCATGCGGGGGGCGCCGTTTTTTTGCCTGGGGGCGAAAAAGCGTGAAAAAATCCGGCGCGCCACGGCAAGTATAGTTGAACGCTGCCCGAAAGGACCGCCGTGAGCGATTCTCCAACACGACACGCCAAGGAACCGAGTTCGGAACTCCGCGCGGCGTTCCACGACGGCGATCCAGAGGCAATGGATGCCCTGGCGGTGGCGTTCTACCGGGATCTGCTGCGGTTCTGTGCGTCGATGCTGGGCGATGCAGAAGCGGCCGCGGAGGCGACGCAGGAGACGTTGCTGCGGATTCTGGAGAATCACCGGACTTTCCGGCCGGATCGGCCGTTTCGGCCCTGGCTGTTTGCGATCTGCCGGCGGGTTTGTCTGGAGGTTCGCCGAGGCGGGCGCAAGCCGGCGGCGATCGTGGATCTGGCCGGGACGGAGGATGGGCTGGATGTTCTGCCGTCGGACGATGCGGGGCCGCTGGAGGAGCTGATTCGGCGCGAGGGCGAGCAGGCGGCCCTGGCGGAGCTGGGTCGGCTGGAGGAGCGCGACCGCGAGGTGATTCTGCTGCACGTGTTCGAAGGTTTGACATTTCGCGAAATCGGCGAGGCGCTGGATCGGCCCGCCAACACCGCCGCCACACAGTACTATCGCGCGCTGAAGAAGCTGCGCGAATCGCTGGCGGAAGACCATCGCCCCCGAAGGAAGAACGGCAATGTTTCCTGACGTTGATGCGCTGACCAAGGATTTCGAGAACCGCCGGCTGGCGGACGTGCGCAAGATGCTGCGGCGTCGGGCGGAGTCGTTGACCGCGACGGTGATTCTGCTGTCGGGCGAGGCGACGGCGATCGATCCGGAGACGGGGCGGAGTCACTCGATCGATGAGCGGGCGCGGCTGGCAACCGGGACGAAGATTACGATCGATCGCGGCCGGATGCTGCTGCGGTTCGACGATGGAAGCGATGTCTGGCTGGCGGAGGGCGCGGAGTTGGAGCTGTGCGCCTGGACGAAGGCAGAGCGGCTGCTGCGGTTGGTTGCGGGGCGGGCATTGGCCCTGGTGGCCGAGCATGCCGAGCGAGCCTTCCGGACGCTGACGCCGCATGGCGAGGTGATCGTCACGGGGACGGCGTTTGAACTGAATATTCACGACAGCGAACTCGACGTGGCGGTGTTGCACGGCGGGGTTCGTCTTCAGACTGCCGGTGGCGAGTGCCGCGTGACGCGCGGCCGAAAGGCCACCGCTGCGCCGGGCAAGGCGCCTGCCCTGCGCACGATGAGTCGCTCCGATGACAGCGCCCGTTGGGTGCGGGACTGGAGCGCTTGCGATTCCAACGGTGCCGTGCGGCCTGCGCTGCGCGGCGTGCACCAAACCCTCGACCAGGTATCACGAACCCGAAAGGAAATCGGAATCATGTACAAAGCACTGATTGCACTGGCTGTTCTCGCTCTCGCGGGCGGAGCGGCGTTCTTTATGTTCAAGTCGTCCGATCAGTCGGCGTCGAGTTCCGCCGCCTCGGAGGGCGCACAGCGGCACGTTCAGGCGATGGCGCCGGGCGACGGCGGCGGCGAAGAGAAGGAGATGGCCTTCGCCACGTTGGACTTCCCGGGGTCAGGAAAGAAGCTGCTGGTCAATTTGAACGACCCGAATGGGCTGGATGAGGCTTTGAGCGAATTGCCGGCGGAGCAGGCGGCGGCGTTGAGCCGGATCCTGACGCTCAAGGATGGCGAGATTCAGACGAAGCCCATCGACCAGATGACGGATGCAGACCGCGCCGTACTCAATGAGCTGGGCGGGCTGAGCGTCGATGTTTCGAAGCGCATCGGTGACGGCGAAGAGCCGCCGTTGAACAATAAGCAGATGGAGCAGTTCCAGCGTGAGGCGCAGAATAGCATCGATGCCCTGCGCGACATGATCAAGAACGGCGTCGACCCCGAGGTCGCGAAGGCTCAGGTGGAGGCGGCGCTGACGGATTCCTATCATCGGCACATCGGCGACGACGCGGATGTGAAGGTGGACCTGAATGTCGACCCGAATTCGGATGGCGCACAGATCGGCATCCGAATCGAGAAGGGACAGTAAGAGTCATGTTGTTTCGAAACGTCACCATCGCGAGGGGCGGGTGGCGCTTGGAGAATCGAGCGGCAGGGCGGGGTTTCACCCTGATCGAGCTGCTGGTCGTTGTGGCAGTCATTGCAATCCTTGCGGCCATCGCGGTGCCGAACCTGCTCGAGGCGCAGACGCGATCGAAGGTCTCTCGCGCGAAGGCCGATATGAGGAGTCTGCAGACGGCGCTCGAGAGTTTTGCGGTCGACAACAATCGGTATCCTTCCGCGCCGAACGGAATCGGGTTCTCGGGGCACCTGTTGGATCTGACGAAGCCCGTAGCGTATATTACCAGCTTGCCGGAAGACATCTTCGGCAAACCGCTCGTGTACAATTACCTTGCAGGGGGTAATCTGACCGCGATCCAGGCGGACAAATTCGGCAGCTATTCGCTGGCGAGTGTCGGCCCGGACGGGAAGCTGAACACGACGCTGATCGACACGACGGTGTACGATCCGACGAACGGCACTGTCAGCGAGGGCGACATTGTGTTCTCGCACAAAACGAAAGACCCGGCGACGTTGACTCGTCTCGCCGCCGGGTCTTGATCTCGAGCGATCCTTACGGCAATCAGGGAATGGATACTGTGTCGTAAGACGTGATCGTGACGCGGTGAATGTTGATGATTCCGGATTTGAAGGTGGGTTGGAATTCGAAGCGGTACGGATCGGCCAGATCGACTCGGATGAGCGCGTTGAATCCGGCGGTCGTTCCGTCGGGGATCTGGGGATCCATGACGACGCGATAGTGCTTTGCGAGCTTCTCCAAGGCCATGTCGTTCTCGCCGGTCTTGGCAGAATCGAATCGCACCGTGGAGAACCGGCGCGGGTCGGCGGAGGTGTTGGAATCGCTGATCAGTGCCACTTCGACGTACGGCATGATGTCGGGGAGATCGTCAGCGAGCGGAGAAGAAAGCCAGAAATCTGCGACGAGCAGCTTTCCCGGTGGAAGATTCTGGATCAGGGGAGCAGAGCCGCCGTCGGAAATCCAGGTCGCGAAGCTCTGGGCTTCCAGGTCGATCGTAGGGGCGATGACCAGTTTGTCGCCTCCGGAGCCGCGTATTCCAATAACCCGCTCGGTCTGCAGATTGACGAAACGCCATTGGTTTTCGAGATCGAATGGAGTGGGCACGGGATCAGCCACAGGTGTCGGTTCACCGGTTCCCCGACTGAAGACTCCGCCTCCGTTGTAGAGGACGGTTTTGCCCGGCAGACTCTCCAGGTCGACCTTGAGTACGTCGATCTCCCACAGGGTTGTGTCGATCCCTCGCGTTGCATCGGTATCCAGAGTATAGAATGCAAGGATGGCACCGGCGGGGGAGCGGGAGTAGACGTACTGCGTCATCGGGCGCGTGTTCGTATTCGGGCCGATTGGGCTGCCTAGCCCCCATTGTTCGGAGGCCCGCCAGACCTGAGGAACGAGGCCATGGAAGTTCAGCCAGAGATCCGTCTGGCTCGACTCCGTGCCCGGGGGGGCATCGCTGCTGAGATGCCAGCGGTAGGCGTAGAGCGTGTCCGCCTCTGTCTGAAACTCGTACGCTGTCGGATTCTGTGGCTCCGTGACCGGAGGCGAAGAGGCCCATGCGGCGAGCATCCAGGTGTTCTCGTCCGAGGAGGCGATACGAAGTTCTTCGGTGCCGGCGGGCGAGGGCGATTCGGGTTCCAGGATTACCCCGTTCGAGTTGGGCATCGGGAAGGCGGTCGGTGGGACGGTTGTGTAGTTGAAGAGGCGCCCGGCCCACGACGACGACCAGCCTTCAAATTGCTCGGTAGTCTGCACCGGCGTGTATTGCGCTGAAGCGATTGCGGTGGCCAGAATCGTTGCCGACAGGGCAATCCCAAGTCGGAAATGCGGAAGTTTCATTTCCTCTCTCCTTACCTTGATTGATCCTCGGAGAGACGTAAATCGGGATCGGCGTTCGAGACTTATTCAACTCATCCGAGGGCAACATGAACAGTAGTGCAAGCGCGGCGGGCCTGGCAACAAAAACAATGGCGTAAAACCACTAAAAACGATGGTCGATTGATATGTGTGGAATATGTTGGGGAGAATTGTCCCCGGTTGGGTAATTCACTGCCCTATTCGGGGGCTGATTCCTCAGCGAGCCAACTGACGGTCTTCTTGATGAAGGGCTGGATAAACTGCTCCCAGGTGTCGAGGAAGTAGTCCTGGAGGGCGGGGACGTAGGCACGGTCGGCGTTGAGGGGGTCGCCGAGGGCGTCCCAACTGAGGGCGGCGACGATGTGTGAGCCGAAGTCGTCGGGGCCTTCGGGGCGAACAGTGGACAGAACGGCGAGGGCTTCGCGGTGCTCGCCGGCTTCGTGCAGGCACCAGGCCCACTGCACGACGATCTGGGGGTGGGGAAGTGCGGTGGTGCGGCGCTCGGTGCGGTAGCGTTCCGCGCCGTCGCGCACGAGGGGTTCGATCAGTTCGCGGGATTGTTCGTGGAAACCGAACCCGAGCAGGCACCAGGAGTATCCGGCGCGGATGATCTCGTCTTCGGGATCGAGCTCCCAGGCGGCTTCGTAGATTCGGCACGCGGTGGCATGGGCGCCGCGGTGATAGATGTTCATGCCGTGCCGTTCGAGATCGCGGGCGAGACGCCGACGTGCCGCGGGTGAGAAGCTCTCGGGGCTTTCGCGGAAGGCCTGGACCTTTGCTTTGTGCGGCCAATCTTGCTGGACGTCGTCGAATCCGCGGGCGAGGAGCTCGCGATTCTCGAAGTGAAGGGGCCAGAAGCGTCGCAGAAATCGCTTCAGAAATCCGGGCGATGGGAAGATAGGGCCGGCGGAGAAATCCTTTGCCGCGTCGGCGTTTCGTCCAAGTCCATGGAGGGCGAGGCCGCGGTTGAGTCGAGCGACGGCGTTCTCGGGCTGGCGCTTCAGGATGGCGTCGAATTCGGCGACAGCTTCCTCGTGGCGGCCTTGTTCTTCCAGGGCGATGGCGCGAAGCGTATGTGCGGCGGTGGTCTCGTAATGGTCCTCCTGGAGCGCTTCAAGGACGGCTTCGGGCTTCTCTTCGTCGAGGTTAGCCCATGCGCGATCGATCTGGAGAGGGGTGATTTTGTCCTGTGGCATGTTCAGTTGACCTTGCGTGGGGCGCGTGCGGCCGCGTAGCGTGTTCCGTGCATCGTCTCAAACCACCCAACGACCTGTTCATGCAAGGAGCAAGTAATGACGACCGCAAGCGAGAAGGATATTCTCAACGAGGTCCAAATCGAGGAGGCACTGACGGAACTGCCCGGATGGGAATACCAGGGGAAGCGACTGGTGAAGCGATTTCGGCTGAAAACGTTCCAGGATGCGATGGAGTTCGTGAACGACATCGCACCGGTAGCCGAGGAGATGAACCACCACCCGGATATTCTGATCAGTTTCACCAAGGTCAAGCTTCAGCTCTGGACGCACAAGTTCGAGAGCGTGACGACCCTCGACGTGACACTCGCCAAGCGGATCAACGACGTGGGGGTGACACACGGTTTGCCCTGATTGATGTCGGGGCCTGTGGAGACGCAGGTCCCGTTTCCCTAATCTAACTCCAAGAACGGTTTCAGGACTTCCTGCCAGCGGTTCTGTGAGCGCAGGATCAGTTCGGCGACTTCGCGCACGGCGCCGTAGCCTCCGGCCGCGTGCGTGACGATGTCGGCCTGGTTTCGCACGTCCACGCAGGCGTTCGCGGGCGCTGCGCCGACGCCGACCCAGCGCATCGGGCGCAGGTCGACGAGGTCGTCGCCCATGTACATGATCTGCGCGGGCTCCAGCCCGAGTTCGACGGCGAGTTCCTTGATGGTATCGAGCTTGTCGTGCCGGCCCTGGTAGAGGTGGGTGATCTTGAGTTCCCCCGCGCGGCGTTCGACGGCGCGGCTCTCGCGGGCGGTGATGATCGCGACGGCGATGCCCGCGCGCTGCAGCAGGGAGATTCCCATGCCGTCCTGCGTTGTGAATCGTTTCATTTCCTCCGACTCGCCCAGGTAGATCCCGGAGTCGGTCAGTACGCCGTCGACGTCCAGCACAAGGAGTCGCACGGGCATCAGTTTGCCGACCAATCGAACGTCGTCCATAAGAACCCCTTTCTTCCAAAACGAGGAGCGCCGCGGATGACGGCGCCCCTCTGAGATAATGCAGTCGGTGACCTGCTGCTACTCAAACGTTGTCCAGGACTCCATGCCGGAGGCGACGTGGCCGAACTGGTAGACGTTGGTCTGGAGGCCCGTGAAGCCGCCGGGGCCGCCTCCCGCGCCGTAGGCATTGAGTTCGAAGTCCGGTTTCAGCACGGCGATTCCACCGCCGAGATCGGAGGCGGAACTGGTCGGCCCAAGCACCTGATTCGTGTAGAAGCCGGTGTTGGCATCGCCCGCGGCGATCATGAAGCGGACCTCCTGCTGCGGAGTGATCGGCGTCAGAGGCGCCGTGAAGCCAAGGGCCGTAAGCGGAATGGCGAGTTCCCATCCTGTGTTCACGATGCTGGTGTCGCCCGGGACGCTGAAACCGCCGGCATTGTCGAACTGCATCGTGAAGCCGACGGGTTCGAATCCAGTCGGCGTGTAGGTGCCGACTCCGAGGTCGATATCGCACCAGACGTCACTGGTCGCCAGGTCGTAGTTCAGGACCGAGAGTGCGTAGATGTCGTGGTTGGCCGTGGTGCCGTTCTCGAGCCAGAAGAGGTAGTCGGCCTCCATGGTGGGCTCGAGGGTGACGCCGTTCTGGCCGTCGGTGGCACCGACGGGGCCCTGGCCGCCATTATCCGTGACCGGGTTTACGCCAGCGTTCGGGCCGTCGAAGAAGATCCAAAGCGCGGCGTTCTGCGGCGAGGGCTCGGTTGGGACGACGGCGCCGATGTGCAGGTACAGGAAGTCGTTGTCGTGCGCGACGCGGAGGTTTGCGATCTGCAGCGCCGTAGTTGACGGCGCGGAGTCGTTTTGAACGACGATCGGGTCCAGATCCGTTCCGTCGCCATCGATATCGGGCGGCGTCAGAGGATCGATGCCGTTTTGCGGAATCGGTGTGTTCGTCGGGAACGGCGACGGTGTGGGTGACGGCGTCGGAGTGGGCGTGTCGCTGGGCGTCGGCGTCGGAGTATCCGTCGGAGTCGCGGTTGGCGTGTCCGTCGGTGTCGGCGTCGGGGACGGGGTGGGGGAAGGTGTCGGCGTAGGCGGAACGCCTTCCGTCAGCGTCAATGTGCCGTCGCCGGCAACCCACTTGGCAACCAGGGCGCCGTCTTCGGTCGCGGATGGTTCGTAGATGATGACTTCATCCGTATCGAGCCCGGCGCTTGCGCTGTATGCGAGCAGAACGGGCTGGCCTTCGCCGTCGGGCGTGCCGCTGAAGAGGTAAAGGTCGTAGTCGGCTGTCGTCGGGACGGCGAGGTTGTACTGCACGGTGTTCGAGGTGACGAGAGCGACCTGGCGGGCGAGGGCGCGGCGATCGGTCGGGTTGGAGCCGAGGGTCGCGCTGAGCGGCGAGACGAAGACCTCGGTGCCGGCTTCGATGGCGGCGTCGGGATTGATCATTCCAAAGCCTTCCTGCGAATCCCACATGCCACTGCGATCGAGTGTCGGGTTGCTGCCACCGCCCTCGCGGGTCTGGTTGGACTCGGTGGCGGTCATCAGCAGGAGGTTCTTGACATAGAGGGGGCCAGAGTCGCTGAGGAAGGACCAGGCCATGCCGTTGTCCTGCAGGGCGTCGATGACGAGCGCGACGGCACCGGCGGTGAACGGCGCAGCCATCGAAGTGCCCTTGAGGCTCTGATAGTCGTCGGCACGGACGTCGGCGATGCCCAAGTCCCCCGCGTCAGCCGCATCTGAATCGTTGGAGTCGACGGAGGTGATGTAACTCTGGTCGTCAGAGCCGCCGGGAGCCATGAGGTCCGGCTTGTGGCCCATGCCGAGAAGTTCTTCTGCGGCGGAGGGTGTGAAGCCTTCGCTGGAGTAATCAGTGAGCTGATTAGTGTCGCTGGACGCGGCGACGGTGATGGCCTTTGCGGCGCGGGCGGGGTCGCCCATCGTGTTCGAGCCCAATGCCGATGCGTCGTTCCCGGCGGAGACAACCACCACGACACCGTTCGCAACGAGCGTATTGACCTTGTCTCGGGTGGTCTGGTCGAGGACGCCGGCGCCTGTGCCGAGGCTGAGGTTGGCGACCTTGATGTCCTGGCCGCTGCCATTGAGAGTGACGATGCGGTCGAGAGCGGCCTGGGTCCAGGCGCTGTTGCCGGATCCGTCATTGGAGAAGACCTTGAAGGCGGCCAGTTCGGCGCCGGCGGCGACGCCGCGGAACAGATCAAATGCATCGCCGACACCGAAGTCTTCGCCGCCGTTGATGGCGGTCAGCGTGCTGATGTTCGAGTAGTGTGTCGATGTGCCGAATGTGGTGTCGTTGTTCTTCCACGTAGCGGGTTGCCAGATATTCGTCGGCGAGCCGAATGCCGAAATCGGGTTCGGGAGGCCGATCGAGCTGAAGGTCTGAGGGCTGGTCGTGACGGCGCTGTCCGATCCGACCAGGGCGTATCCTGAGCCCGGCTGATAGGCGAGAAGGCCGAGGGTAACCTCACGGCCGCCGCCGCCCTCCCAAGACAGGGTCTCCACCCAGTCCATTGCCGTGGCGTTTGTCGGGACATCGAGGGTGCCAACGCTGAAAGCGTTGATGTTGCCCGGATCGGGGGGATAGATACCGGAATTCGTAACTTCGATGGTCGTGGGGTTTGCCCCCCCGCTGGCTCCGGAGCCGGCCGCGATACCGGCGACGTGGGAGCCGTGCTGCTGGACGTCGATGGGATTGGCCTCCGCATCGGTGGTCATGTCTTCCCAGTAGGTCAGGTTGGCGAAGTCGGTGTGGGTGTTGCCGGCCGTGCTGCCCGTTGTTCCGCCGGAAATGCCCGTATCGATAATCGCGATGCCGATCGTGTCGGTGCTGCCGCCATCGAGACCGGTGGTCCAGATGTCCTGGCGCACGCGGCCGGTGCGGGTCGCGGTGTGGATGTGCATCTTCATGGGAACGGGCTGTTGGACGAGCAGAAGATCGCTGCCCATCTGCTTGGGCAGGCGCTCGATACTCTTCATCGGCAAGGTACCCTGCCATCCGTAGCCCAGGTTTTGATAAATATAGGTAATTTCGCCGCCCAGATCGACGAATTGCTTCATCTGATCGCGTGTGATCTGGCGATCGAAGACCATGTTGACCGGGATCGTGGATTCCCATTGGGCCAATGCGGCTTTCTTCTCGGGAATCGTGGTGGAGCGCGAGGCAATCTGCATCTTCACGGCAGCCACGGTTTCCATCAGTCGATCGTCAATGCGGTCGCTGTTGCGATCTTGCTGGGCGGGCGCGGTGATGACCGGTTTGACAGCCGGTTCCGGCGGAACCACGAGGGGGACTCCGGCCAGGGCCGCCACAGGCGACAATATGATCAATCCAGCGAGAAACTTCCGGGCAGTGGTCTGCTTCCAGATCATCGAAATTCTCCTGTCAGTGGTCCGCGCTGCGGACGCGGACAAACCGGCTTGAGGGCGAACAAAGGCACAGAGGCCCCCGGCCCTCGCTGCTGGGGACTTTGTTTGATAATGTGGTCCCGAGTTCGGGCATCGTCAACGCAAAGGAGCGGTGGGTCGCGCCTTCAGCGCTCCCTGGGCCTGGACGCTGGGGACCCAGGGCTTGCGCCCTGGGCTGGTATGGGGCGGGGCGTTGCCCCTTGAGGGGCGAAGATTGGCGGGTGGGCTCTTGGGCAGGATGCCCAAATCACCTCGAGGGGGCGTACTCGTACTCAGCGGAGCGGTACTCGTACTCGTACTCGGTTCTTGGGGTTTCGAGTACGAGCAGGAGCACGAGGGGGGCAAAGCGCGGGGGTGAGGTGACTTGAGCATCCTTGCTCAAGCCCAGTGATGTTGGAGAGCCCGCTGGGGTTGGGGGGGGCGATGGGTCGCGCCTCCCGCCTTCGCAAGGGCTACGGCGGACGAGTCAGGACTCCCTGGGCTGGTATGGGGTGGGGCGTTGCGCCTTGAGGGGCGATTCGAAGGGCGAGGATTGGCGGGTGGGCTCTTGGGCAGGATGCCCAAGTCACCTCGTGGGGGCGTACTCGTACTCAGCGGAGCGGTACTCGTACTCGCACTCGGTTTTCGAGATTTCGATTACGCGCACGAGCACGAGCACGTGACGCAAGCGGTCCCAGGGGTCTCAGACTCCGCGCCCCATGGCGCGGAGGGCTTCTTCGGCGCGCGGGATGTCGTTGGGGGTGTCGACGCCGGCGGAGTCGCTGGTGGTTTCACCGCAGTAAATCCGGTATCCGGCTTCCATGAAGCGGAGTTGCTCGAGGCGCTCGATGCGTTCGAGCGGGGTGGGGGACATGTGGACGAAGGCTTCGAGGGCTTTGCGGCGATAGGTGTAGATGCCGATGTGTTTGTAGCCGTAGACGAAGTAGGGCTTTTCGAGCTCGGCCAGCGGGATGCGACCGACGAACGGGATGGGCGAGCGGCTGAAGTAGAGGGCTTTGCCATCGGCGGCGCGGGCGACTTTGACGACGTTGGGATCGCGGAAACGCTCGCGGTCTTTGATGGCGATGCAGGCGGTTCCGACATCGGCGTCGTCGTGATCGAGCAGCGCGTAGAGCGCGGTTTCGATGGTCGCGACGGGCATGGCGGGTTCGTCGCCCTGGACGTTGACGATGATGTCGGCGCCGCGGCCTTCGAGGGCCGCCATGACGCGATCGCTGCCGGAGGGACAGTCTTTGGAGGTCATGACGGCGGTTCCACCGAAGCTCTCGACGGCTTCCTTGATGCGGTCGTCGTCGGTCGCGACAAGGACTTCGTCAAAGGCCTCGACAGCGCAGGCGGATTCGTAGACCCACTGGATCATGGGGCGCCCCATGATCTGGACGAGTGGTTTGCCGGGGAGTCGTTCGGCGGCATACCGGGAGGGAATCACGCAAATAATCCGTTGCTTGTCAGGCACCTGGCTCCATCCTTTGGAGTGCCGGGAAGGCGGGCGGCCCGCTTTCTGCGTTCGAAGGGAAGTCCAATTCGCCTCGGAGGTTTCCCATGCTTCGATATCGCATGCCCCTGCACTCGATGATTCTGATTCTGACGCTGGCGCTGGCCGGATGTGCCGGCGACGGCGCAAACGTCGATCTGGACGACGCCGCGAAGGCGTCACGTCCGTTCTCCATCAAATCCGGTGAGATTTCTTACTCGTCGTCGGTCGGGACCCACAATGCGTATTTGTGCCGTCCGGCCACAAGCGACCCGGTGCCGGCGATCGTGGTGATTCACGAGTGGTGGGGCTTGAATGAGCACATCAAGTCGGAGGCGGAGCGGTTGGCGCGATTGGGCTACGTGACACTGGCGGTGGATCTGTACAACGGCCGGGTTGCGACCAGTCCGGCGGACGCGGCGGCGCTGAAGGGCGAGGTGGATGACGCGGCTGCCGTGGCAACAATGCGCGGCGCGGTGGATTTCCTGGCCAAGCTGCCCCAGACGAAGGGGCAGCCGATCGGCTGTATCGGGTGGTGCTTTGGCGGGACGAAGAGCCTGCAGTTGGCGATCGCGGAGCCGCGGATCGATGCGTGTGTGCTGTACTATGGGACGCCGATCACCGATCCGGAGGAACTGGGTCGGATCCAGGGCCGCGTGTTGGGGATTTTCGGCGAGGCGGACTCGCACATTCCGCTGAAAGAGGTCGACGCCCTGGCGGACGGTTTGGCTCTATCGGGTGTGCCCTATCGCATCGAGACTTTCCCGGATGTCGGCCACGCGTTTGCCAATCCTTCCAATCAAGGCGGCTATGCCCCGAAGGCGGCCGAGGACGCGCGGCGGATTTCCGACGAGTTCCTGAAAGAGACGCTGAGGTAGACGATTCGTGGCGATCGGCAAGCGGCGAGCGACGAGAGGAAGGGCGATCGGTGACCGCCGGTCGCTTGTTGCCTGGGGTCTGCTGATGGCCAGTCTTGCCGTTGTGACGGTGGCTCCGGCGCAGAATGTCCTGAGGCGTGCCCGCGGCGAGCGCACAATGCTGGCCGCGGACATCACGATGACGGATTACATGCGCACGACGAACGACGGGCGGTTGGAGGCGCAACTGCTTCGCGTGGACCTGGCGGCGCGCAACGCGACGCTGGAGGCGATCCTGCCGGAGCGCGGTCCGTGGAGCGGCGAGCACCTGGAGGAGATGGCGAAGGAGTCCGAGGCCAAGGCGATCCTGGCCTGGGAACTGGAGCCCGATCTGTCGGGCGCCCAGTGGATGCAGGGTCTGCTCTTTGTTCGCGGCGAGCTGTTGAGCTGGCCCGCGACGGGTCCGGTGGCGGCGGTTCTGCCGGAAGGCGCGGTTCGCCTGATGGAGCCGGCAGAGTTATCAGGCACAATCATTACCAGCGATGATGCAGAGATTCCGCTCGGGTCGATTAACGGCGCGCCATCGGCGGATTTGCCGGCGTTGTACTCCGGAGCGTTCAGCGGAAGTTCCGTGGCGGGGGCCTCGTGGCCGGAGGGGACGCTGGCGGTGCCGCTGCAGCCCGCCCCCGGAAATGCGCATCCTGCGATTTCAATCTGGAACGACGCGGTGCCGACGTCGCACCGGCGATGGCTGGCCGGAACGCCCAAGCCGCTCGACCGGTATTCGCTGAACGAGGACGACTGGGCGCTGATTATTCCGCTGGGGCTCTCGCCGGAGCATCGCCAGGCGCTGATGCAGGCGCGGACGTTGTACTTCGATGTCGAGCTGCCGGGCGCGGTGAAGCTGTCGGTGCTGACGCTGCAGGGAGAGAATCTGCTGATGCGCGGCGGTGAGTTCGACGGCGAGGTCGGCGAGCAGGCGATTCGCACGGCGCTGGCGACGGACCGCTCGGGTTCGTGGGTGATGCTGAGCCAGGCGGGGCGTATCGGGCGGCGCGAGGTGGCCGTGACGCGCCGCGAGATGGCGGACTTCCTGGCCGAGCAGGGCGCGACGGAGGCGATTGAGTTGGCGGCGGATCGCCGGCGGATGATTGCGGACATGGAGAATGAAGAGTGGACGCGCGAGCTGGGGATGCTTTCGACGCGCGTGGCGGTGGCGGCGGTACCGCGCGAGGCGACAATGGTCGGGCGCGACGGCGAGATGCTGCGCCCGATTTCGATCGGCGTCGTGCGCGCTTCGAACGAGGGCGTGATGCGAAACGGGCCGGGCGCGTTGATCGACGGGCAGGCGGCCTGGAGCCGTGGCCTGGGTCAGTTCTGGGCCGCGGGACCACGCGATGCGCACATGGTGCTGTCCGATGCGAGTTTCCGCTCGGGTGAAGACGAATCTGCGGGGGCGGGGAATCACTGGGTGGAGCTGAAGTTCTACAGTCCGGCACGCATCCGTGCCGTGGATATTGTGCATGCGGAAAGCTGCGGGTTCTCGCCACAGTTCGATGTAAAGAGCTTCGCTCTCTCCGGGCAAGATCAGAATGGTCACGGCTGGAAGCCTCTGGCGGTGGTGCAGCACGACGAGCCCGTGGCGCGCGAACGCATCTGGATCGATTCGGACGCGATGTTGGATTCGATTCGGCTGGAGGTTCTGGAGCCGAATTTCCTCTCAAGATCCCCGACGGTCCGAATCGCTGAGATCGTTGTTTGGGGTGAGTAGCGAGCCGTTCGGCGAAGATTTCTTCAACTGGCGCCGTTGCAATCGCGCGAAGACGAAACAAATCAGACCCAGAACCAAGTAAGTGATTTCAGGGACGAGCGACTCGCCTGGACGGATCCACACGTCCGCGACTCCGATCATGATCGAAGATGCGCCGGTCCAAGTGCTGAACAGTGGATTCCCCTCACGCGGATTGCTCAGCACAATGATCGTGGCGAAGAAGATGAGGCTGTGCGGCGAGAGGGTGTTGGCGCTGCCCAAGGCCTTCAAGATTCCTGCGAAGCTGATCGGTGAGCCGGCCGCGGCGAAAATCTGTGGAAACGGGAAACCGACCAGATAGATTGCGAGCAGGAAGAAGCAGAAAGTGATTAGCGGATTCAGCCCCGGGTCGCCCGACGGGATCAGGTACCACTCTCCGCGCGGCCGAAAGAACGCAGTCGCTACACCAACGAGGTGAAAGAGCGCGATCGCTGCGAAGACGGTTCCGAAGGCCGGTGTGCGGAGGATCCAGAAGGCGCTCGCGGCAAGCTGACAGGCGAGCGACCCCAGGAGGATGCGAGGCTTCAATGCATTCCCGAACGGCCAAAGCCCGATGAGAATGAGCCAGAACTTCAGGCCGAGGAAGATAAGCGCTCGCAGGAGCATCGGAGTCTGCCTCCAGGATGGTTCAGAGTTGCTTTGAGTGGGCGGGGAGGCAAGCCCCTACATCATTACGACAATTTTTATCGCTTTTATCCACGTTGGGGTGCAGATTTAGCTGGAGTCCCGCCATTTGCCTCGGGTTGACTGGCGCCAACCGGGAGGGACATTACTGGATTCGTGCGCCCTTCCCCCAGCCCTGGAGCGAGGTTTCCTATGATTGAGAAGTATGCGGTCCTTACACCCGAGGAGGCCGCGGAACAAGTCCATGACGGCATGACGGTGGCCATGAGCTGCTTTACTGCCGCCGGCGCAGTAAAGGTCATCCCCGCAGCCATCGCAAAACGAGCTGACGCCTTTCACGAGGACGGCAAACCGTTCAAGATCAACTTGATCACCGGTGCGTCGAGTGGCGATAGCTTGGACGGTTCGCTTGCCGCGGCCGATGCGATCAAGTTCCGTTGCCCGTATCAGAGCGATGCCGGCGAGCGGAAGAAGATCAACAATGGCGAGATCGATTTCTTCGATCTCCATCTTTCCCACGTCCCGCAGTATTTGGAGTATGGCTTCCTGGGCGACATCGATATCGCTGTTGTGGAAGCCACGGCGGTTACCCCCGAAGGTCACGTTTATCTGACCACCTCCCAGGGGGCTTCGTCGACGTTTCTGCGCAAGGCGAAGAAGGTTCTGATCGAGGTGAATCGCTATCACAATCCGCGGTTGCGCGAGATGCACGATGTGTATGAGCCGCCGCCGCCGCCGCGTCGCCGCGCGCTGCAGATCTTCCATCCGCTCGACAAAATCGGCACACCGTTCTGTCTGATCGATCCGAAGAAGGTCATCGGCGTGGTCGAGACGAACCTGGAGGACGAGGCCGGTACATGGAAGCCGTTCGACGATGCCAGCGCGAACATCGGTCGGCACGTTGTGGACTTCCTGGTGCGCGAACAGATCGCGGGGCGTGTGCCGTACGGACTGCTGCCGTTGCAGGCGGGCGTCGGTAACGTCGCGAACGCCGTGATGGCAACGCTGGGCCAGGATGCGCGTATCCCGCCGTTCTACTTCTACACGGAAGTGGCGATGGATTCGATGATCGATCTGATCGCGGAGGGCAAGTGCCTCGGCGCGTCGACGTGTTCGCTGACCGTGACGAAGGAGAAGTTGCGCTACGTTTACGACAACTTCGATACGTTCGCGGACAAGATTGTAATTCGCCCGCAGGTGATCACGAATAACCCGGAGGCGATTCGTCGCCTGGGTGTGATTTCGATGAACACGGCGCTCGAGGCGGACATTTACGGCAACGTGAACTCGACGAACGTCTGTGGCAGCAAGATGATGAACGGCATCGGCGGGTCGGGTGACTTTACGCGTAACGCGTACATCTCGATGTTCATGACGCCGTCGATTGCAAAGGGTGGCGCGATCAGCGCGATCGTTCCGTTTGTAAGCCACGTTGATCACAACGAGCATTCGGTGCAGGTGCTGGTAACGGATCAAGGGCTCGCGGACTTGCGCGGAAAGACACCGCGCCAGCGTGCCGAACTGGTGATCGAGAACTGTGCGCACCCGGATTACCGTCCGTTGCTGCGCGAGTACCTGGCGGGCGCCTCGAAGGGGCACATCCCCCACGATCTGCGCCACGCGTTCGATTTCCACCTGCGCCTGATGGAAAGCGGCTCGATGATGCCGGCAAAGGAAACAGCCGGCGTGTGACGTTGGGTAGTTTTTGAATAGAGAAGGACATGAATCCGCCCCCGGTAAAGCATGCCGGGGGCGGAGTGTCTTCTATTTGGCCATCCAGCCGACGATTGGGAGTGTTTGGCCGAAGGTGAGATTGTAAAGGATGGAGAGTCCGTCATCAGTGGTGAAGACGAGATCCGGGTCGCCATCGGAGTCGAAGTCGGCGGTGGAAAATCCGACGCCTCCCGGTTCAAGGGGAAGAACCACAGGGGCCTCGAAGGTTGCATCTCCACGGCCAGGATAGATGGCAAAAAAACCAGGGCCATGCAAGTACTTGATCATATCGAGCCTGGCATCACCGTTCACGTCTCTCAGCAGGAGTTGGAGTGGGCTACTCCACAGATCCACGTGGGTTGCATGAAGTGTGAAGTTCCCCGTTCCATCATTGACATAGACGTAGGTTGTTGGGGGGGCAAAAATCTGATCGCGTAAACCCGCGACGACCAGGTCTTTATCGCCATCTCCATCGAGGTCACCACCGGCGATGCTGAACGGCTTGAACGTCCCTGAGTAGATGGTTGGAACCCCGAAAAGGCCGGCTCCCTTGCCGAAATATACACGCCATTCACTGACATTTGGGACTGCAATGTCTGGGATATTGTCTCCATTCAAGTCTTCGATCCAACCGGGCAACGAGTCGGTTCCGCCGGTTAAGAGTGGTAGTAGTTCAGTGAATGTGCCGTCTCCCTCTCCGAGAAGGGCCTCGATTTTGGTCTCCGATGTACAGAGAACAAGATCAGGGATTCCATCTCCGTTCAGGTCTTCAGTTTGGATATCCTCAGACTGGACCATCAGGTCGGTCGGCAGCGATTCTTGGAAAGTTCCATCGCCCTTTCCCAGATAGCAGTTCAGCGTGGAGGAGCGGTGACCGCTCGCCACGAGATCGAGGATTTCATCGCCGTTGAAGTCCTCGATGGCGACATAGGCGATCTGTTTTCCAACGATGATCGTGGTGGGCGTCGAGAATGAATCGTCAGAGTTTCCGAGCAGGATCGTCAGAGTGGCGTCTACATCCGTATCTGGGTAGAGAGCCCGGCTTGTCACGACGACATCCGGAACTCCATCGCGATTCAGATCCGCACTTTGCGCAGATCCCGGTCTGTCGCCTGCCGGGATCGAGGAGAGGGCCATCATGAATGTCCCATCACCATTCCCGAATGAAATGCGTGGAGTTTTCCAAAAGGAGGAGTGCAGCAGATCAGTGTTCTTGTCTCCATCAATGTCTTCAAGGATGAGCCTTGCCGTTTGATCTCCAATACCGAGGTCGGCGCCTTCCTTGAACGAGCCATCACCATTCCCCAAGAAGAGCAGAATGGCGACACTGCTCTGAGGGGTATCGATTGCAGTAGTACACACAAGATCCGGGAACCCGTCGTTGTTGACGTCACCGACGGCGAGGCGCCTCGGTTCGTCCTCGATCTCTACTTCCTGACTGAGCGTGAATCTCCCTTCGCCATTTCCCAAATGTACACGGAGTCGAAATGGTGAATCCTCAACCAGTTGCACGAAATCGAGATGGCCATCGGCATTGCAATCGAACGCAAGGCAGTCAGCTAGCTCCAATCGGTCGCTCAGATCGGCATGCCATGTGAATGAGCCGGTCCCATCGCCGTAGAATAGCGACCTGCCATCAATCATCATGTCGAGATGACCGTCCTCGACAAAGTCGCCAAGTACAAGTAAATCGGCATTCAGAGAGGGCGGAACAGGAAAGGAAATGGGCTCTTGAAATGTTCCGTCCCCATTCCCAAACACGAAATCGATGTACTCGGAAAAGACATACGACGTGCCCAATACAAGATCGAGGTGTTGGTCGCCATTGATGTCGCCAATGGCGTGACATGGTGGGGCCTGCTGGTAGAGATGAAGCGTGAATGATGTGCCCTCGTCGAGAAACTTGGATTCGTGTCCGACGAAAACGGATACAGTATTGCTTGAGCCGTAGCTGACGAGGAGATCATCAAGACCATCTTCGTTAAAATCGGCAGTACTGAATATCTCCGAAGCGGTTCGCGTGGGGACGGATATCCCGGGTCTTGGATAACCGATTTCTCTGCCGAGGAAGATCGCGATGCCATAGTCCATCTGCTCTGGGCCCGTATCGCCCCAGTATGTTTCGGAGGAAACGATATCGAGGAATCCGTCTCCATCGAAATCACCAGTCGCCATTGCCGAGCTCCATGAATTGTGCAGAGACGGCGCCTGCGCGGGGGATTCAAACCATGGAGCACATGTGGCTGAAGTTGCAAGTAGGCAAAGGAATGCTGCGAAGGCTGTCGCCCAGTGTCTTTGGTGAGTTCCGCTCTTCTTCATTCGTTCTTCCCTCTCATGATTTTCTATTTAGCCATCCAGCCAATGGGTACTGGGCCTGCGCGTTGGATGATGTTGTTTTCAATGAGTGCCATTGAGTTTTCCTTCTCCAATGGAACGAAGACGTCAAGGTCTCCATCGTCATCGAAATCAAGAAGCGTCGCGGCGGTTGATCCGGGAAGATCGACCCAGAGAGAAGATGGAGGTTCGAGCGTGCCATCGGCATTGCCGGCATAGAAGCGGGCGCTTCCACCTTGAAGCGTGAGAAAGACGTCGGGGATTTCATCTTCGTTTAGATCACCCACCGAGGCGCGGCTTGCCCAACCTCCTTCCGCCGAGTAGTTTGTACCTGGCTGGAAGGTTCCATTGCCATTTCCGAGCAATACGGTTATGAGACCGAGGGGGCTGGGAGCAATTGACACGGCACTGACGATCAAGATATCCAGATTCCCATCGCCGTTGAAATCAGTCAGTTCGATATCCTCTCCACTGGCAAGATCAGCAGGGATGGTGGAGTAGGTAAAACCACCCTGCCCATCGCCGAGCAGAATCCGGACCGTGGACCATTCGGAAGAGAGTACAAGATCTGTATGGGCGTCCCCATTGAGATCTCCGGCGGCAAGGGCCTTGGGATAGGATATCGGAGCAAAGAGTGTCTCTGGTTCAAAGAGTTCATTCTCTGCGCCAAAGTAGATAGTCATTCTGTGGCCGTTGATGCTGAGGATGGCGACATCCAACCACGGATCTTCATTCAGATCGGCACAGGCGAAATCGATGGGATACTCTGGAACCGCCTCCTTAAGCGCCATCGTGAATGTACCGTCGCCGGCCCCGAGCAGAACGGAGAATGTGTCTTCTTCACTATCGATCCAGAGTATATCGAGGTTATCATCACGATTAATATCGACGACCTCCATCTCTCGGGGGCTTGGTCCGACGACCAATTCTGTCGCGGGAGAGTAGGCTCCATCGCTCTGGGCGAACGTGATTGAGAGTCCAGGCGTTGTGGTATCGGAGGATTTCTTTGCTATCGAGACGATATCAGACATGCCGTCATTGTTGAAGTCTCCGGTCGCCAGCCGAGTTGCTTTATCGCGGGAGGGGATGCTGCGCGGCTCGGTCATGAATGTTCCATCTCCATTTCCAAAAAGGACCGGGGCGGTATTTTGGTAGCCCGTCCAGATCAGATCGAGAATCCCATCCCCGTCTAAGTCTCCCACTGTGGTATGAATATGCCAG
Source organism: bacterium (assembly GCA_020444065.1). Taxonomy (NCBI): domain Bacteria; species bacterium. Next base: position 102,753 of record JAHLLQ010000007.1, read on the forward strand.
GTGTACGAGATTGGAAGTGGGGGTAATTCCTCAAATGTACCATCTCCCTCTCCCAAGAAAACCTGGATACCATCAGAGTCAGAAGAGATGTGACGATCACAGACGAAGTCCAGGTGGCCGTCCCGGTTGAAGTCCTCGGATGCCAGTCCCAAGGCTTCGCCCACCAGGGGATAAGAACTGTCCACTGTGAATGTGCCGTCACCGTTGCCTAGTAGAATTGTCAGTTCTCTCGGTGAGCCGGTAGATGGCATGTTGACCACGGCAACATCCTGGTTGCCATCGTGATCATAATCTCCAGTCTCCATTCCAGCAATCCAAGCCATCGAGGTGACAGGGGCTTCGTGGGTTTCAAGTGTGCCATCCCCGTTTCCAAGAACAAGCTGTGTATAGCCTGAGCCATAGAAGAAGTCGATCTTCCCATCGTTATTGAAGTCGGAAACGACGGAATACTCTGACGGCGAACCAATGGTGGTTGTAATCGACTCCTGAAAGGTTCCGTCGCCATTTCCGAGCAGGATGTGCAAACGGAGGGCGGAGAGCAGAAGGTCTTGGTTTCCGTCGCCATTCATGTCTGCTACAGAGATCTTCTCGACCGCCGAACTCAAAGAAGTGAACTGGAGCGACGTAGGATCGTGGAATCCCCCGAGGCCATCTGCAAGGAACATGAGGACGGAGGTGGATCCGATTAATCCGATGACAAGATCAGGCATGCCATCTTTGTTCAAATCGGCCGTGCATGAAGTTTCGATTTGGCTAGACCCAAGATCGAGAATCTTCGGATCGCGAAAGAATCCGGAGGACTGTCCGGGGTAGACGTAGACCTTATCATCCTGCCGTTGCGTCACGACACAATCCGCGTATCCATCTGAGTCGAGGTGGACGATGTGTGACAGAACAGGTTGGAACTCCATATTGTCGGGAAGAACTACTGCGACAGGTGCTTCTAAAGGTCTCGATGTCCTATTCGCAGGCGAGAGGGAGGGAAGTAAGAGGACCATCCCGAGAAGGATTCGCTTCAGCCATTCCCTGTGATTGCGCATGCTACTCTTCTCTCTGTTGCAAATCTCGCTCTTGTTCATTCCATCTTCCCTCCCACAGTATTCCGATTTGCTATTTCGCCATCCACCCATCGATGGGGAGTTGTGCCGTCCTTTGGCTCAGGAGGATGGAAATGCCAAGGCTATCGCTGTTTGTTGCGAGGATATCTGCGACTCCATCATTGTCGAGATCGCCAGTGGCAAGGCTGGTTGGGGTGTTTCCGACGAAGTAGTGAACGGCGTCGCCGAAGATTCCATCTCCACGACCGGGAAGCACCGCCAGTCTGTTTGTGCCACCAGAGATGGCCGCGACGTCGACGAACCCATCGCCGTTGAAGTCTGCACAAACAGGAGGGGCGAAGCTCGCCCAGATGGGGTACCCTGAACCGGCGAACGAATAAGTGACAGCAGCGGAGAAGTCTCCATTTTCCTGCCCAAGAAGGACGCAGAATTCATCCGATGTCGAATTCGTTAGCAGCAGGTCCGGAGCTTGATCGGCGTTGAGATCTGTGATAACAAAATCGCGTCCCCAGAATGGCATTGGTAGTGACCTGGGGTCCTGAAATCCGCCCTGTCCAACTCCGAAGTGGAGGGTGAGTGTACAGGTTGTGGAGCTCGATGCCACGAGATCGAAGATGTGGTCTCCGTTGAGCTCTCCGGCGACGAATTCATCTGCGTCCTCAAGTTTCAGCGTGGGCGTTGTGGCGAGGGTTCCATCTCCGTTGCTCAGATAGATCTCGAGTCCATCTCCGCACCCCACCACCAGGTCGTCGGTGCCATTTCGATCGAAGTCCGCCGCATCGAGCGAGAGGATCGAGCAATTCGCACTGTTGGCGAGTACAGGGATTCGCTGCCCGACCATGAATGTTCCATCGCCTGCGCCGATGGCAACTGCGACGCTCTGCTCCGCATCGCCCCACAGCATCGCATCCGGAAACGCATCGCCATTCAGATTTGCCGCCGCCAGGGCGCAACGACCTTGCCAGTTTCCATCGATTGCGTTGGTGAGAATCGGTTCTTCAAAGGCCCCACTGGAGTCACGAAGCAGGAACATCAGGGCAATTCCGCCGCTGCTCAGGGTGATGGCGTCCTCTCGGCCATCTCCGTTCACGTCTTCGAGAATCACCTGCGCCGGCCCGGATCGATGAATAGTGCTTTCTTCGATCTGCTCGCGGCAGGCTGGGATCATGTACGGGATCTGGAGCGTGCCATCGCTGCTGCCTCGGATAATGTAGATGTCGGAGCTGCCATATCTCCACAGAGCGAGGTCTGCGTTCGAATCGCCATCGAAGTCGCCAATAAGGAGGCCTCGAATCATATCGGGTCCCAAGTACGTTGATTCCGGTTCGAAGTTTCCACCGCCGGTCCCAATCATCATGGTCAGATTATTGATTCCCGATAAGATCATGTCGGGATGACCGTCGTTGTTGATGTCGTTCGTGTACGCGTATGGGGACGGCATTGAGATCGGAACAAAGAGCGGATCCTCCAATGCACCTGTCCCATCTCCGAACATCAAGCCAATCTGGGGCGTGCCGACATCAGAAACAACGGCATCCAAGTAGCCATCTTCGTTCATATCTGCAAGGTCGAATCGGTAGGGGCGGATGTCGGTTGGGAAATCGGAGACGGGCGCAAACTGCTCATCGCCGAGGTTTAGAAGGATGTGAATGGAGTTCTGTTGTGTATCGAGCCCGACGATATCGGCCCGGCCATCTCGATTCATGTCCACGATCTCGAGGTTCCAGAATCCCGATGGAGCCAGCGAGATGGGACTCATGCGCGAGAAGTCTAGACCTCCTCCGTTCCAGAGAATAAGATTCGGTGCCACAATTTCGGGGAGACCATCGGAGTTGAGATCGCCAACCGCCAATCGATTGGAGGCGGTGCAGGGGAAGGCCTTCGCTTTGGCGAATGTTCCATCGCCGTTCCCAGCAAGCACCAGGACGCCGCTGGTTTCATATTCGGAGACGGCAATGTCGAGGTGACGATCTCCATCCAGATCTGCCGCAATAAGATCGTAGGTCACTCCACCCTGGTGCAGAATCCCGGGAGTCAAGAACGTCCCGTCGCCACGGCCCAGGCTGAGAAGAGTCTTCCCCGTGCCTTTGATGGAATTGGCCATGTCCAGATGGCCGTCTTCGTTGAAATCGCCGACGACGCCTGTCTGCGACCCGCCGCCGATGCCGCCGTCAAGGACGTGCAGATTCACGTCGTAGAAGACGCCTTCGGACGAAGGCGAATCGGCGGGCACCGAAGCGGCCAACGAAGCGAGAATGGCGACTATTCCAACGAATACGCGATTCCAGGGCCGTGTCTGCATTGCTCCCCCCCTCCACAAAACGCAGATGCGTTTGACGCATGTTTGTGGAGGGCGTGGGTCGTGGCAACGGAAGAATGGAGGGATGTCGCTGGCGGTTAGTACAGTCCGGCGCCTTTGCCGGCGAGGAGGATGACGACGACGCCGACGGCGAGGACGAGCCAGCCCCATTTGCTGTCGGCTTTGAAGGCGACGAGGCCGCCGACAACGACGAGGACGACGCCGGCAATGCAGGAGTACATGAAGTTGTTGCTGATCAGGCTCATCAGGCTGCGTAGCATGGCAAGGTCCTCGCGTGGGTGATTGAGGCATGGTGATTGTTCGGAAGCGAGAGCTTCAATGGGATTTTAGTGCGGGGTGGGGGATTGCGAGGGGTGTTGGATCGGCTCTTGGGCAGGGATGCCCAAGCCACCTCAAGGGGCTGGCCGGCTGGAAGCCGGCGGTCCCAGGGGGGATTCCGGCGGTGAACCTTTGCGGGGGATGGATTGTCTGATTGACCGGAGGGCGATTGAGGGAAATCCTGGGGCATCAACCAGGTACAGCGATCTTGGTGAGTCTTTGGGACTTGAAAGGAGTGGGTTTATGAAGAGATTGCGCTGGTCTGCCGCGGCGATTATGGCGGCCGCTCTGTGGGCGACTGCCCCGGGGCCGGTGGCGGCCGATGAAATCGTGTACGCGAAGACGTACGAGACGGAGTTGCGCGAGGGCACTGGGCTGGCCGGTCCGGTGGTTGTGACGGTGGAGCAGGGAACGGCTCTGACGGTGCTGAAGAAGACGCGCATGCGTTACCTGGTGCGCACGCCGTCGGGGGAAAAGGGCTGGGTTTCGAAGCTGAAGATCAGTGAGGATCCGCCGGATGCGGATCGCGGTTTCGGCGGCCTGATCCGCGGGACGGATGGGCCGGAGGAAATGCGCACGGCAGCGTCCGGACGCGGGCTGTCGGAGAATGCAGAGAACCTGGCGGGCGGAAACGGCGGCCTGGTCGATATGGCCGTGATCAATGCAGTGCAGCAGATGGAAGAGCGCGCCGCGGATATCACGGAGACCGAGGTGGATGAGTTCTTGCGCGAAGGAGGGATCAACTCATGAGGTGGAGTGACTTGATTCGTTTCCGTGCGATTGCGCCGGCGATGTTGCTGGTGGGTGTTGCGTTGTGGAGTGCGGCGTGTTCCGGCGAGGAGTTCGGTAGCCTGGTCGAGGCGAGCTATGTGGCGTACAAGGCGAGCGAAGGCGAGCTGACGCCGGAGGAAGAGGCGCGGGCTCGTCAGTTGGGTCAGGCAGCGGGCTCGGTGCACCAGGCGGCGCAGGGCATCAATCTGGAGACGGAGCGTTCGTTGGGTGGCGGTCTGGCCGTTCGCACATTCAGTCAGTACGGCAAGCCGCATCCGAGCGAAGAACTGCAGCGTTACGTGAACCTGGTTGGTCGCGCGGTGGCGCGTCAGGGTGGCCGCGAGGATTTGCCGTCGAGCGCTTACTACTTCGCGGTGATCGACAATCCGGATCCGAACGCGTTTGCCGGTCCGGGCGGGTATATTTTTGTGACGTCCGGTGCGCTGGAGCTGATGGAAACCGAGGCGGAACTGGCGGGCGTTCTGGCGCACGAGGTGGCGCACGTGAACGAGAAGCATCTGCTGAAGATGTATAAGCGCCAGCAGGTTCTGCAGGCGGGTCAGGAGCTGGCCGTTGCGCTGGAAGAAGACATGGCGCAGTACACGCAGGCGGTGGATTTCTTCTCTACAACGGTGTTCGATCACGGCATCGACAAGGGATTCGAGTACGACGCGGACCTCGTGGGGACGGAGATCACGGCATTCACCGGTTACGATCCGGCGGGGCTGCGCGATTTCCTGAAGCATCTGCGGGCGACGACGACCAAACAGGGCGGGTGGTTTTCGACGCATCCGGACACGGGTGCGCGCATCGGGAAGCTGAACGCGATGCTGGCGACGGAGCTGCAGGGCGTCGACGGTGTGCAGCAGCGCGAGCGCTTCCAAAACACAATGGGACGTACATTGCATAGCCGATGACCTCTTCCGAGCAATCGCCGAAACCGCATGTTCCGTCGCTTGAAAAAGAGGGACGGAGTAAGAAGCCGCGACGATGGTTGCGGCGATTGCTCTTTATTGCGGGTGGGTTGATTCTGTTGCTGCTGATCGTCGTGTTGGTGACTCCGGCGATTTTGACCAGTGGTTGGGCCGAGCAGAAAGCCTCTGCGACGGCGAGCGAGATCCTTGGTCGACCCGTTACGATCGAGGGAATCGCATTCGGTTGGCGCACGCCGTTGACGTTGGATCGCATAGAGATTCCGGCGATTGAGGGCGAAGACGACCGGCCGTTGTTCGACCTGGAGGGCGTAGAGGTTCCGCTGACGCTGACCGGCGTTTTGCGCATGCCGCCATATGCTCTCGACGAGATTCGCGTGCATCGTGTGGAAGTGAACGCGGTGCGGCTCGAAGACGGCGAGTGGAACGTTATCAAGATCGCCGACGGCATGAAGAAGGAGCCGGAGGCGCCAGAGCCGCCGAAGGAAGAGAAACCGTCGGAAGCGGCGCCGTTGCCGATTTCTTCGCTGAAGATTGCCGTGGATGAAATCGATCTGCGGGCGGTGGACTTGACGCGCGATTACGTCGCCGGATGGGAAGGCGGTTCCTTGTCCGTTCTATGGCCGGGCGACGTGGCGCCGGTGACGATCGATGTGGATGGTACGCTGCGTTCGGGCGAAGAGACGATGCCGTGGGATGTGCGCGCGAAGATCGAGCACTGGATCGATTCGGACGGCATGTTGACTCCGATGACGACGGTTGCGACGACGGCGAGCGACGGGATGGTTCACGCGGGACAGATCGCTGCGGGCGGGTTCTTCCTGCATGCGGACGCGACGGGCGCAGAGCCGATCGTGGCGCGTATTGTGATTCCGCTCCGGCGATGGGCGGAACTTGCGCAGCCGGGCCTGCCGCCGGACGCATTTGTGCCACGGATGGATGGCGAGCTGGAGTTGGCGCTGAATGCGCGGCACGCGAAGGACTTCCAGAAGTGGGACGTCGAAGCGAGCGTTGCCACGCATGATGTCGTGGCGGCGGGTGCGCCTCTGGGGCCGGCGCCGCAGACAATTCCGAACCTGACGGCTTCGCTTTCTGCGGCAATGGACCTGTCGGAACGACGAGTAGATGAATTGAGTGCGACATTCGATTCGCCTGCGCTTCAGATGTTGGCGGAAGGGGGCGACCTGGCGTTCGACGATCCGGCGCATCCGGGGCGCTTCGAGGCCCACGCGCACGCGGATTTTGAGAAGCTGTGGATGCTGGGCGCGTCGTTCATCAGTGCAACGAACGATGCCGGGTTGACGGGGACGATGGATTTCACGGCGCGCCTTCTGCCGCCGGGCGACGCGGAGCATCGCGTGTTCGTTTCGCTGGATGTTTCACCCGGCGCACTGACGACGCTGGCTCCGTTCGCAGAGACGCCGACTGCGTTGCCCTTTCCGCTCGATCTGTCGCCGTTTGCGACAAAGACGTCGGCCACATTGGCGCTGAATCCTGCAGAGAAGCTCTTCTCCGTCCCGACTTTTGGTGTCGCGGCGCCGTTGTACTATGTGGACGGGTCGGCCGAGGCGAATCTTGCCGGCGAGACGCCAGTGTGGAAGACTGCGTTGGCGGCTGGGTTCGATCTGGATGCTCTGAACGACTCGTACAACGCGATCCTTGCGCAGCATAATGTGCACGAACTGCAGGGGCGGATCGTCGCGGATGTTTCGGCGAACGGCGCGGCAGATGGTTCGATTTCGACCAAGGGCTCCGTGACGAGCAGGGACATCGGCGCCGCGATTCCGCGCGAGAACGGTCTGCTGCCGATTCGGCAATCGGAGGTTGTCGCGAATTGGGATCTGACGGCCGACCCGGCCGCGAAGGCGATTGAGATTCGGAACGCTGCCCTGCGCAGTCCGCTGGCATCGCTGGATGTGAAAGGCAACGCCTCGCCGACGGCGATCGATCTGGCGGGCAAATCGAAGACGTCGCTTGGGCCGATCATGGCGCTGGCGCAGCAGTTCAAGGAGTTGCCAATCGACTTGGCGGGTCGACTCGAAATGGACTTCGACGCCAAGGGTGAGATTGGGCGCGACCTGCAGGCTCATGTGTCGCTGTTTTCCTTTGGTCCCGTGCGCTACACGCAGATGGGAACCGATGTATTCAGCGAGGATCTGCATTTCGAAACGGGAACGCGGGTACGTTGGAACGATGGCGAACTTGAAAGTGTCGATATCGACGGGCTGCATGCTCTGCTCGGCGATGCGATGTCGGCGTCGCTGGATTCGACCGTGAATCTGGGCGATGGAACCGGCGCAACGGCGAGCGGGCATTTTGCCGGTACGATGCCGTTCCTGATAGCGTTTGTTCCCCCGGAGAAGATGGAATCGATGGAGATGGCGCTGGATGCGACGGGGATGACGACGGCCACGGTGACGATCGATGCGCCGCTGGCGTTGGGCGATGATGGTCTCAAGATGGGCGAGCGCTGGGTCGTGAAGGGGAATCTCTCCACCGATGTTCCGGAGATGGAATGGTACAAGGGCGATATGGGCGAGTACCTGGCCGGTACGCGTGACGATCGCGATTTCACGGTGACGCTGAATCCGAACGATCCGATGGGCTTTGTGTATGAGGACAGTGCTGTGACCGCGACGAGCGAAGTCATGGGCCCGATGGATATCCAAATGGGCGAGGTTCGCATCGAAAACTCGACGCGCTTCGAGATGAACAAGCCGATTCTTGTGAACATTCCTGCGAGTCGTATTGGTGCGTTTGTTTTCCCGACGGAAACGATGGAGATGCGGCTTCCTCCGACGACGTTTGCCGGTAAGTTGAAGATCGAAATGGAGCGGAGTGACTTCATTGCGAACGATGTCGTTGCGGTGATCGAAGGCGTTGGAAACGGCGGTGGCTCCGGCAATTTCAACTGGGGCGACTTCTCGTGGAGCATGGATTCCACGGTCGATGTTTCCGATATTCGGAATCTGACACAGTTGGTCCAGTTGGATGAGGAGATGATGGGGCGCTTGCCGGAGCTGCACGGCAAGGCGCAGGCGACGACGAAGTTGCGGGGCTCCGATCCGCGGCCTCCGTACGATCTGGCAAGGGGCCTGCCCGTGCGCGGCAGTGCGACGCTCGATTGGGGGGAGGTCGCCGTGCGCAGTGGAGAGGCCTGGTGGGTCGAGGGCATTGCAGGCAATGCCTCGTTCGATGCTTCCGACGATGGGAAGAACGCGGCGCTTGCGTGGAATCTTGGAATTGATGAAATCGGTGCGGACGCGATCGAGCAAAAACCCGTGCGCGATTTTGCGGTGAACGGAAGTCTGGAACTCGACGATTTCGATGTGCTGCAATTGACTGTGCCGGAAACAAGCGTCGGGAATTACGAGATGCTCGCCGGCGCGAATTTCCGCGCGGAAGGTCTGAAGCCTTATCTGCTCGAAGGCGCGGGGACAGATATCGAGTCGTGGTTGCGTGGGCCGAGGTTGCTTGGCGACGCGAAGTTCCACCTGGATCTGGATGGGCTGAACGAGACGCATCCTCTGCTGACCGCCGGTGGCACGATTGATTGGAGTGGAAAGCTCTCCAACACGCCGGGGCGTTTGCTGGAATTCAATTCGTTGCTTTCGACGGATTCCGTCGATGTGGCCTTTGCGGATCTGTTTGCGTTGAATGGACTGAATGGCAGTTGGGATGCGTTGAAGACGTATCGTCTCGACAGTTCCGTACGCATTCCGACAAAGCCAACGGAAGGCAAGTTCACGGTCGATCGCATTGCGTTCAAAAAGCCGCCAGCCGAGGGCGAGATCTTGGATTCGGTCGTGACGGTGCAGGGATTCGAGCGTGGCCTGCGCATGTCGGCAGGAATTCGCGACTTCCTCGGCGGACCGGCGACGGCATCGGCTTCTTTGACTGAAGAGGGCAGCGATCCCGTTCTGCGGGCGGAGATGGAATTGACGGGTTTGCGCGGCGGCAAGCTCTCGCCCTACCTGCGAGACCTGGGTGGGTGTCAGGATGAGATCAGCGGCGTCGCGACGATGACGTGGCGCATTCCGGAATCGAGCGAAGGCAACGTGCTGGATACGCTTCTTGTGCGGCTGCGTTCGACGCAGATCGGCAAGAAGGCGCTCGCGCGATTGCTGCAGGCGCTGGATGCGAACCAGGACGATCCGCGCTTCCAGAATGCCATCACGGCGTTGAACTTCGGTGCGCCGGTTGGCGGGCAGTTTGTGCTTGAGAATTCACTCGTAACAATGGCCGCGCAACTTCGATTACCGGTTGGCGTGATTGTTCCACTTCCAATCCTCGACCGCGCGCCACTGGGCGAGATCTTCGCCGTGTACGGCATGCAGCAGCAGGCCGGCGCGATCAGTCGTGCGCACGATCCGCTGCTGATGTTACTGCGGTCGGATCTGTTTATCGATGCATCACAATCCACAGAGGCAGGAACGCTACCATGAGAACCCTACCGAAACTCTTGCTTGGAATCGTGATCCTCGGAGCCGTGTCGTTTGCGACGACCGGTTGCGGGGGCAGCCTCTTCAATGTCGACCTGTTCGTGGTCGGCGAGCAAACGTCGCTGGAGAAACAGGTTCTCGGGACGTACGATTCGTTGGGCGAGAATCTGCTGATCTACAGCAGCGTGCGCGGCGTTTCGGAGGACGGTTCACTGAAGACGCCGCCGCCATCGACGGAAAGTCAGCAGGCGACGTACATGGCGATGCGTAATCGCGAGTACAACCGCGGCGACATCGAGGGGATCCTGCGCGAAGGCATTGCGGGCGAAGCGAATGACGGCTTGCTGGCGCTGCGTGATGAAGAAGCGGGGGCGGTCATTGCCGATCTGACGCGCGATGAAGTCGAGCGCGTCGTGGACGAAGAGAACGCCGATCGGCAGACGATTCTGGATCGCCTGGTGCAGACAACGCCGGGAGTGGATGAGTCGTCACGCGGCGAGGTCGCCTGGATCTTCGCCGGATTGAATCACGATCTGGCTCCGGACGGTTCGTGGGTGCAGTCCCGCGACGGGGAGTGGGTGAGAAAATGAAAACGACTCGGAAAACACTTCTGGCGATCGGAGCGGCGTTGCTCTCGACGGCGGCCAGTGGGCGCGATCCGGCGCCTTACTTGCGCTTGCTGACATCCGATCCTTCCGCGGACTACTCGCCGACGGTTTCTCAAGACGGCAAGCACCTCGTGTTTGTTTCAGAGCGCGATGGAGGCCAGGAACTCTACACGACACGGTTGGATGCGGAGTTCCCCGATCAACCAACGGCGATTGCGCCCAGCGCGGCGTCGGATTCGCAACCTGCACTGTCGCCCAATGGGAAGTGGCTCGCCTGGACATCGACGCGCGAGGATGCGTTTGGCGACGTGATGGTGATGGCATTCCCGAATGGCGAGCCACGGGCGCTTTCCGAGCGAGGCATTCGCGACGATTCACCGCAGTGGGTGCAGCGCAGTGGCAAACTAGCTCTTCGTTTTCGCTCCACGCCATTGAACGGCGAGCCCGAGTGGCATGAAGTCGCCGCGCGGCGCTGGGATGACGTGCGCCCGTCGGAGGCGCGGATGGAGATGCCAGATTTTCCATACGGCGCGACGATGGCGGCAGAGCCTGTGGATGAAGAGGGGCCGTGGTTGCTTTTTGCAGACGATACAAATGGGGATGGAGTCTTCGGCGATGGTGATCGCCCCAGCGCGTGGCGATTCGATGCACGCGATGGATCGTGGCAACAATTGACACCTCCGCTGGAGGGATTGGATGCGCCACGGCTCTCTGATGGGGAACTTGTTTTCGGCGTGAACCTGCGCGGGAATCTGGATGTTGCGTTGGTGACGCAGCCGTTTGCGGTTGCCGGGATTTCTTCGGCGCGGGCGGGGATGGAGCAGGCGACCGATGCGTGGGGTGCCGATCCGTTCGATCCGTACACGCCGGTTGCGCTTTGCCGGCAAGGAGCTCTGCACGAGGCGGGCTCTGAAGTAGCCGGTGAGGCAATCGCGGAGGCGTTGGACGTCTTGCGCGAAGCCAATCGGCCCGAGCAGGGACTGGCGATGCTCGACTGGTCGTCGGCGAATGGCGTGGTGGCTTCGCCGCTGGATGCGGAGCTACTGTTTCGGCGTATCGTGTTGACGGCGGCTGCGCAGCGACGCGCCGGGGCGCTGCGTGCTGAAACGCGTGCGGCGCAGGCGAGTGCTTCGCGTGAATTGGAAGAGTTGGCGAAGGCAAATGCGAGCGATGCCGCGTTGCATTCCCACTTGCTGTTGGAAGCCGCACGGCTGGCGTTGCATGCGGAAGATTCTGCGCGGGCGATTGAGTTGGCCCTAGAAGCAGAGCAGGCGACCGATGCGCCGCATCGTGTGCGCGCGGAGGCGGCGCTGTTTCGCGCAAAGACGTATGAGTCGTTAAACCTGCCGGACCAGGTGGTGGCGGCTTACGAGATGGTGTTGATGGAATTCAGCGATGTATCGGACGTTGTGGAGAAGGCGGCGCTGCAACTGACGGATATCGCGGCAAAGAATCCGCCTGAGGGCGCGTCGGCTTATGCGTCGGTTCGCCGTTCGGCAGATCTCGTGCCGGATTCACCGACGCTGCAGGCCGCGGCGTTCTATCGTTCGGGACTCTTGTTGGCTGATGCGGGCAATTCCGGTCAGGCAAAGGACGCGTGGGGCGAGGCGATCGCGATGGAGGAACAGGCTCCACGGCTGGCGGCGCGTTCGTCGTTCGCACTGGCGGAGCTCCTCGCGCGCGAGGGCAAGTACATTGAGTCGATCGACACGTACGAGTCGGTTGAAGAAAATACGCGTGCGCAGTTCTTCCCGGGCGCTCCGGCGTTTTATGAACAGGCGCGCGAAGGTCTCGTTCGCGAGTATCTGAACAAGGGCAATTTCGAATTGCGAGTGGGCGATGCGGCGCTTGCGGCGAATACGTTCCGCGAGTTGATCGATCGGCGTCCGGAGCTTGTCGAGGCGTGGCGGGGTTACCTCGACGCGCGCTATCGTAGCGGGACGTTGGATAAGGCGTTGCTGAAGGAATACAAGACCGCGGCAAAGGCTGAACCGCGCAATGCGCTGGTACAGTATCGGTACGGCCTGGCGCTGACGTATTTCCTGCCGATCGAGAAGGAAGCGGTGCGACGTTTGAAAGCGGCGATCGTGCTCGACGGTTCGGTTCCGTATTATCACCAGACGCTCGGCTTTGTTGATGAGCATTACGGCCGGACGCGCGACGATCGCGGTTTCACTGCGGATGCGCTTGTGGAGTACCAGCGTGCGTTGGCATTGGTGGATCCGGCGGCGCGGCCGACCGACTATGCGCGGCTGCTGATGAATGTCGGCAATGCGGCGATGGGGTTGGATAATTACTCGCGCGCGGCGGAATCGTACCGTCGACGCATTCAGACGGGTGAGCCATTCGGCGACGAGCGGACCGAGTTCCTGATGTATCGTTCGTACGGCATGGCGTTGTTCCGTACGGCGAAGCCTCGGGAAGCGGCAGCGGCATTCCAGTCGGCGATGGATGTGATTCCCGCGATGGTGAACTACGACATGGTCACCAACGAGCGGGGGTATGAACTGGAGACGGAGTTGCTCGATCGCCAAGCGTTGGCGTTTATGGAAGCCGGCGCACACGACCGGGCGGCTCAGCAGTTTGCGCGCGTTGCGGACCGGCACGAGGCGAATTCGTTGTCGCGCGTGCGGGCGTTGCGGAATCGCGGATTTGTGCTGCATCGCCAGGCGCTTGGTGCACTTGGCTTTGAGAGGGAGCAGTTGCTGCGCGAGGCGGAGGAGGCCATTCGCGGTTCGATGGCACTGGCGACGAGTTCCAAGCTGGTTGATGACCGCGAACCGGCCGGAGGCGGCGGGTTGTTCTCGATCGAGAAGACCGTTGCAGCGTCGGAAGAAGGCGGAGCGCGGCAGGGGTTCGCGCCGGACGAGGAAGTGCGACTGCTGCAATCGGCGCTGGCGAAAATCCTGCAGGATCGAGGCCGGACGGATGAGGCGATCGATGCGTTGCGGGCGGAACTGAACGTGCAGCCGAAGCTGGACGAGGGCAACACGACGTACTATCTGACGATTCGGCTCGTGACATTGGATCGGCTTGCTTCGGAGTTGATCCGTGCGGGCCGTCCAGAGGAAGCGGCGGAGGCGTTGATCGAGGCGATCGATGTGGCGCGATTCTCTGTCGGCGATGAAGTGCAAACGAATGGCAATGGCCTTTCGGTTGTACTGGCGCGATTGACGGAACTGGCACTGGCGGGCGACGACGTTCCGTTTAGCGAGGGCGACCTTGAGGGCACCTGGTTGCTGGAAAACAAAAGTGGGGACGGAGATGTTTTGGCGGCGTTGGATCGAGCGCTGACGGTGGCATTGGAGCTCCGCACGACTGATGGCGCGGAGCACGTGCTTTCTCCGCCGCTGCAGCGAGTTCGCCTGTTGCTGGCGCGGGCGCTTGTTGCCGAGCGAAGAGCGGAAACAGCAGATAGTAATGGATTGGATCTGATCCGAGCGGCGACTGAACGGATGCGTTTGGAAGGCTTGGCACGCCGCGTGGCAGAGATGCCAAGTCAGAGTGCCGAGGGCGGGGAAGTGAAGCGGCTTGGAATTATGGCGCGCGGCCTGTTGATTCGGAGTGCCCTGCAACGTGGAGACAACGACGAAGCGCAGGCGGAGTTGGACGATGCCTTGGAGTTCGCGACGACATCCGGATTCGCTTCATGGCGTTGGTGGCTGGAGGCGCAGGTCGCGTTGATTGCCGACGACTCGGATGCGGCGGAGCGTGCGTTGGTAGAAATGGAAGGCCTGCAGCCCGGGACGATGATCGAGCCGGAGCGCATCCCGTGGGCACTGCTGGAGCACTGCGAAGATCTGACGATCCGGCCGCTGGCGGAATCGGGCGACTGGGAAACAGCGTGGGAAGAGACGGCGCGTTGGCGCTGCGTTCGGTTGCGGCTGGCGTTTGACCGCGCCGTGCCGCAGATTCGCGTGGAGTCGTCGGATGAATTGGCTTGGCTGAAGGAGACAATTCGTTTGCGCGAGCGTTTGCGTGCGGCGATCGAGACATTGCAGTCGCAGCCGGCCGGTGCGGAGACGAAAGCTGCCCGCGCAGCGATGGAGACAGCCGCCGATGAACTGAGTTTACACATAGATGCGGGCCGAGCGAACGGCGCAACGGGGCTTGGGTTGATTGCACCGGAGCCGTTGCCGGTTGCCGATGCGGCGATCTTCCTCGAGGAAGGTCTGCCTCTGCCGGCGCCCGCGGCGCTTGTGCTGTCGACGCGATTCGGGACGGTCGCGTGGACCATGGATGGGATGCATGCTATTGCGTCCGATTCGGATCGGGAAGCGCTGGCCCGGAATGCGGGTGTGTGGTTTGTGATGGGCGACCCGATCGCGTTTGATGGCGCGACGGTCATTAACATGCCGACTGTCGAGTCGACTTACCTTGCGATTGAGAATCTGTGGCTGGATCTCGATGCTGAGGCGATTCGTTTCCCGAAGTCGGACAATGCATCGGCAGAGGATCTTCTGCAGACGATGAAGAACGACCTGCAGTTCGCATCGAGCGTGATGATTGCGGAGCCGCTGCATGTCGAGGGGCCGAACCCGCTGGGATGGCAGATCGGCAATACGCCGATGCCGCTGGGGCGCTTGCTGGAATCGTTGCCGCCTCCGTCGGACATCCGGGCGGACCTGGATGCAAGTGGGACGATTGATGCAGCGACGCGTCGGGCGCAGGAAGTTGCCCTGGCGGCGGCGTTCTCGTTTGTCGGTGCGGGCGAAGCGCAGATCGATGGCCATCGTTGGGTGGGGGCGAATTTCTCGCCGAACGACTTGTCGGATTACGCCGAAGCGGAAATCGATTCGTTGTTCGGGCTGGTTGCCGGGCGTTATCGTCGCGGCGAACTGGCTCGGGCCGTGGTTCCGGCACAGCAGCTTCTGCAGTTGCTGCGCGTGATGAATAAACCGACCGGACAAGTTATGCAGGCGGGATTCATGCTGGCGCAGATTCAGGGCGATCTGGGTCGTGATGTGGAGGCCGCGCGCACAGCGGAGGAGCTTGTCGGCATCGCGCGAGAAGCAGATAATGCCGAGTTCCTGATCGAGACATTGAAGTCCTTTGGCAACTACGCGAATTCCGCGCGGCGGTTCGACGATTCCCATGCGGCCTACGCGGAAGCTGCGGATCTGCAGGGCGCGGCGGGGAACGTAGCGGAGCAGTTGAAGCTGGTCGCTTCGTCGGGCGTTGCATTGGAGAATGGCGGCCGCTATCCGGAAGCGCTGGAGGCGTTCCACCGTGCCCTGGAATTGGCGGAATCGCAGAACGATGCGGCGCTTCAAATTGCACAGTGGCAGCGCATCGGGCGGATCTACTTGCTGCGCCAGAATCGTTACGAGGAAGCGGGCGATGCGTTTGCGCAGGCGCTGGAGATTGCGCGCGAGTCTGGCGATGTGGAGTCGGAAATCGCGGCGACGCTTGATCTGGCGCGCGTCGATGAGCGGCTTGCGCGTTACGATTCGGCGGTTGAGCGAGCGGAAGCGATGGAGCAGCGCGCGCTGGAGTTGGATTTGCCGTTGCAGGAAACGGACGCGATTCTGCTGCGCGCGTTTGTTGAATGGGCGCGGGCTTCGTATCTCGATGCGTTCCGTGCTGAGCGCCAGGGGTTGGAACTGGCGCGTCAACTGAACGATCGACCGTTCCAGATTATTGCACACAACACGGCAGGGCTGACGCATTGGTCGCTGAACGATACAAGGCAGGCGATCACCGAGTTTGAGAATGCGCTGGATCTTGCGGACCAGGGCCTGTTCCGCAGCGAGGTCGCGAGCAGTCACAACAACCTTGGACTCGTGAAGCGTTCGATGGAGCAGTTCGACGAAGCGCTGGAGGACTTCAGGGCTGCGCTGAAGATCGATCGCGAAGAAGGGAATCGTTGGGGCATTGCGTACGCTCAGAAGAACATTGGCATCACGCACATTCAAAGTGGGCAGCCGGACAAAGCGATCTCTCCTTTGGGAGAGGCGATTTCGTTGTCCGAGGAGATCGGCGATCGGACGAACAACACGAAATCACTCGTCGCGATGGGCGACGCGCATCGTGATTTGAACGAAAACATTAAGGCGCGCGTGGCCTACACGACGGCGCTCGATCAGGCGCGGGACATTCCGCTGCCGGAAATGGAATGGCGAGCGCTCTATGGGCTGGCCGTCCTGGATCGGCGTGCGGGGAATCTGCAGTCGACGCGGGAGAACCTGGCGGCGGCGATCAGTGTCGTCGAGGGACTGCGCGCGCGGATCAAGGTGGAGGAGTTCCAGGACGGGTTCCTCCTCGACAAGCAGCAATTGTACGACGAGATGATCGCGCTTCTGCTCGATCAGGGCGAAGTGCGCGAGGCGTTCAATTACTCTGAACGTTCACGCGGGCGTAACTTCATCGATCTGCTGGGCAACCGACGGATCGACTTTGCGTCGGCCGAGGATCGCGATGCGATGCAACGCGATCGTCGCCTCCGCCTGCAGGTCGAATCGCTGCAGCGGCGGCTCTCTTCTGCGCCGGAGGACCAGCGGGATGAGCTGCGTGCGGAACTCGATGAAGCGAAGCAGGAGTATTCGAATTTCCTTGTGGAGATTCGCGCATCGAATCCGCAGCTCTCGACATTCGTCGAGGTGCAGCCGGTGGATGTGGCCGAGATTCAGTCGCTACTGGATCCAGACACGCGGCTGGTTGTCTATCACGTGTTGCCGGAGGAGTTGGTTGCGTGGGTGATCGGTCCGGCGAGTTTCAACGTGGTTCGCACGCCGGTGTCACGGGACGAGTTGGCCGTGCGAATCGAGGGGTTGCGGGATCGGCTGCAGGAGTTCGCGCCGGTCGACGGGGAGTTGGCGACGTTGTCGGCGTGGTTGATGACTCCGATTGCCGGCTTGATCGAACCGGCAGCGCGGGTTGGTATCGTGCCACATCGTGAGTTGCATCTGCTGCCGTTCGCGGCCATCCGACTGGACGGTACACCTTTGATCGAACACGTTTCGTTGTTCCATGCGCCGAGTGCGAGTGTGTTACGTTACACGTTTGGACGACGCGGACAGATCGCCGGGAACTTGCGGGTATTGGCCGTGGGGAATCCACGGTTCGAGCGTGCGGAGATGAACCTGCCGTTTGCGGAGAAGGAAGTGGAGCGCATTTCTTGGACGTTCCCCGATGCAGAGGTTGTGAAGGGCGAGGAGGCGACCGAGTCGTGGGTTGTGGATCACATCGGAGATTACGGGATTATTCACCTCGCAACGCACGGCCAGTACGATCCGAAGCTGCCATTGCTTTCCGGAATTCAATTGGCAACGGACCAGCATACGGACGGAGAGCTTACAGCTCGCGAGGTGTTTGGGCTCAGTCTTCGTGCAGACCTCGTGGCGTTATCTGCCTGCCAGACAGGCCTTGGTCGGATCAGCAGCGGCGACGAAGTTGTGGGTTTGAATCGCGCGTTTGTGTATGCGGGAACGCGGCAGATTCTCTCGAGTCTTTGGCGGGTGGACGATGTGTCCACGGCAGTGATGGTGAAGCACTTCTACAGAAATGTACGAACAATGAATCGTGCGGAAGCACTTAGGAACGCGCAGTTGGAAGTGCGAACTCGTTATCCTCATCCTGCTCATTGGTCAGGGCTGTTTCTGACCGGCGATTGGCAGTAGTGGGTTCAGTGAGAGCATTGAAACCTGGACAAATCTCAGGAATGTTCACCCTTTTTATTGCCAATTCAGACGCATATGATCTATAAGCAAGAGTAAATGTGTGTGGCTGGTAAAAAAAGTCCAGGTGCTTGCGATTTAACGCAGTTGACGGGTTGACACGATTCAAAGCGAAGGATTTTACTTTATCGTAAACTAACGACGCAGGCAACGGCGTCGCTCATAAAATCGACCGATCTCCCAATTATAGAAACGGCAGGTACATACACATGAATTTCTTCTCCAGTGCGCTCCGCAAAGGTATGGAGGAACGTCGCTTCAACCAGGCGCAGTTGGCTGAGTTTCTGAAAGTCGACCCCGCTTACGTGTCCCGTTGGTTGAAGGGCGCCCATCCGCGTATCGATCAAATGTCGCGCGTGTTGACAGCTCTCGGTTGGGACCTGGATCGCGCACATCCGGATTACGATCCCGTCGCCGATGCACTGACGCGCGTGAGCCAAGATCCCACCGGCGTCGATTCCGGCGCTGTCAAAGAGGCCGCTGCCGATTACGGCGCTCCCGCTTCACTGAAACGAGTCTTGGAGAAGGCTTCTCGTCGCGCCGCCGATGCCAAGTCCGGCGTTATCTTCGCGGGTCGTGTCGATGCATCCAACGGCTCTGTGAAGTTCGAAGAGTTTGAACTTCCTGTCCCGAATTTCCTGTCGCCGGCTTTTTCGACCATGCTGACGGACAAGGAAGACATCGTGTTGTTCCTGCTCGAGGGCAGCGGGCTGGCGCCTCACTTCCAGGATGGAACTTGGCTTTTTGCCCAACAGGTGAACAGCATTTCCGAACTGAAGACTGGCGACGATGTGATGTTCAAGACCGGTGCGAAGGGCAAGAATTGCGATCTTCGCCGCTTCGTCCGCATGACCAATGCGTCCAGTGGCCGCACGGAAGTGATCGTGGGTGCGCCGCTGACAATGCACGGTTCCTATCTGACGTGCAAAGTGCGCGAGGCCAAGTGCCCCTACAAGATCGTGGGGACTTTCCGCCAGCGCGACTGATGTGTTTCGACTGGAATGCCTGATTGAAACGGCCGCCGAGGTTCTCGGCGGCCGTTCTGCTTTCTTGAGAGGATCATTGAATCAGCGGCGAGCTGCGTTCTCCATACGGATGAAGGTTGCGGCATCGACGCCACTGCCGGGTTCGACCAGATCGCGTTCGTGATCGCTGAGGATCTGGGTGCCGAGAAGTGCGGCGATCACGTCGGTCGATTGCATCTCGTCGCGCTGGCGCGTTGTGAAGGAATACTCCCGCCGGGCAAAGCGATTTCCAGTCGGGGTGATGGCTTCGACGTTCCAGATGTACTCACGTTCGCCGTTCAAGTGAAGTTCACCGTCCAGTCGGTACGTCGTCGATTGATTGGGCGTTTCGATCACCGGCAGCATGCCGAATCCAACGGCTTCGATGTAGATGCGATAGTTCGTCGCGTCCGCAACATATTGCCAGTTGAGGGAAATCTCCCAGTTCACTTCGGTGGATCCATCGACTGGGGTCAGTAGCGTGAAGTCCGAAACCGATGTGGTGTAGAATCGGGTCCAGTCTCCATCATTGATGCGAATCATCGTTCCGGTGGCGTCGATCGCGACGGCCCGCCAGAAGTACTCGCTGTCCATTTGCAACTGTTCGAAGGCGCTTCGCCATTGCGTTGGCGTTGGGGGAAGCGGTTCGGAATACCACAAGGTGTTCAGGTCCGGCTCGCCGTTCAGGGAAGGCGTCAGTTGCACGCGATAGGCAGTCGCGTTTTCCGAGGCTTCCCACTCAAATGTTGGAATGGTGAGAACGCCGTGCTGCTCTGCAGCCGGGTAAATGACGGCGAATTCGCCGAGAGGATGCACGGTGAATCGACGAAGACCACCGTTGTTGATACGTTCGAAACCCTGGTCGCCGTGTGCCTTGATCTGCCACCAGTAGATCCCGCCGAGCGCGAGAGGATCCGGCCAGTCGAGAGTTGTGGTGGGCGGCGTTGTGATTTCCGATTGGTGGAACTGTGGTGAGCCATCGACATCGCGGTAGACTTCGAGCGTGTAGCTGAGTGCGTTTTGGGCCGCGGTCCAGGTGAAGGTGGGTTGCCGGACGACACCCGTAGCGTCGACCTCCGGTTGAAGGAGCGTGAAGTCACCAAGGTTTGACACATAAAACGGACGAACGCCGTCGGTGACTTGCAATTCGTGAGATTCATTGCGGGCCGTCACGAGGACCCAGTATTTCCCCAGGTCTAATGGCGACGAAACCGTGTACGATGTCTGGTCGGTGGCGACGTCGATCAAACCGGGTTCCTTCGGTGCGCCATTCACATCGGGGAAGATCTCGAATCGATAATCGACGACATTCGCCGAGGGCTGCCAAGTGAACGTTGGTGTTTGCGAGAGCGTCAAATCGTCTGAATTCGGTAACGTAAACGCAAAGGCGCCGAGATCGGGTGCCTCGGCCATTGTATAGTACCATTTCCCACCGGTGTTCTCGGTGGAGCCGGACGGATTCGTGGCGATGACGTGCCAGAAATACGAGGAGCCGCGACTCATGCGGTAGTCTTCTGCGGAGACGCTCGCGTCGCCGACATCCACTTGATCGAGCGTGTAAACAGGATCGACGGAGGGATTTCCGCCGACATTGTCGTAGATTCGCAGGCTGTAGGTCGTCCCGATGGGGGAGTTCTGGTTCCAGGTGAAGTGAATCGGCTGGACCAATCCCTCGGCGCCACTGGCCGGCGACCAAAGTTGGAAGGCACCCGGTTTGTCGAAGGCCTGGACCTCGAAGGCGTATGTGCCGACCTTCTTTCTGTAGAAATCGAAGTCGTAGTCGTAGATCCAGAGTTCCAGAGTCAGGGTCTCGGCGGCTCCCATCGTGTAGGGGGCGTAAAGCGAGAGTGTGAACTCCGCCGTGTCATCCCGATTGATCAGTTGGCGTTCGGTCGTGGTCGGCGTGACGGACCAGGCGTAGGGCTTTCCGGAGACGATGACCTCGAAGTAGGAGGCGACGTCTTTATTGTGAACGGTGACGGTCGCATCCTGCCAGGCCTTTGTGGGGAATTCGCGCGGGGTGACATCTTCAATATCGCCATTGCCGAAGTTGATGCCCAGATCGGCGGCTGCCCAACCGGGAAGAACAACCAGTGCCGCAAGGAGCAACAGGCCGATCCAGGCCGTGCGCGTTTCCACTCTTGTGAGTCCCATCCGTTTACTCCTCGCGCCCGGCGGCGTTTTCGGCGGATTCGACGCGTTGGCGAATCTGCGCCAGGCGAGCCTTCTCTTCTTCGGGCAAATCGAGCGCTCCGGGGCCTTCCGGTTCGGAGACGGCAGCACTCGTCCCTGCCTGACGCTGTCGTGCCGCGTCAATCTCCGCCTGGAGTTCGCGTTCGAGTTCCGACTGGCGCTCGCGCTTTTTGCGGACGGGGCGCGCGCCTTTCTGGCGACTCTGCATGAAGCGCATGACGACGTACCCGACCGAGAGCACGAAGCCCAGAATCGCAAAGGGCAACCACTGTACGATCCCGATATCGCCCATGATCTAGCGCCCTCAGCCTCCGATGCGCCAGTACTGACGCCGGGTGGTGTGTTTCAGCTCAAACCGGCGCCCGTCGTCGAATTCGAAGGCCAGCAGCGTGTTTGCGTCGTCGTCGGCGATGTAGAAGTTCGCGCGGCGGCCGTCGCGGGCCTCGAGGGAAACGCGCCAGACTTCTTCGGCGGCATAAGTCCCGGCGGGAACAGTGAGGTCCTCGTTCGGGTGGTCGACCATCGCCACCGCGGGAACGGGCTCGGGAATCTGCACGCGATTGGTGGTCTGCGGGGGCTGGAGCATCAGGCCGGTCTTGAGGCCCTCGCGGAACGGCAGGGCGCGGAAGAGGAGCGGGAGTTCTTCTTCGAAGTAGGTGTTGGCGGTGTGGTCGGTCAGTTGGGTGTTTCCGGTGCCTTCGCCATCCCAGTAGGAACTGTACCAGAACACGGCGGTTTCGCGCCAGAGCTCGTACTGCTTGAAGGTCGTGCCGCACCATTCCTGGCTGCTGATCGTCATCTTCACGGCATTGTTGATGTTCGAGCGCTGATAGAAGACCGTCGTCAGGTAGTTGTACGGATAATTGGGCGTTGGGATGGACGAAATCTGGAGCTGCTTCAGGGCCGGCAGAAGCGGCTTCTGGCCGTAGGGCCATTCGGCTTTGACCATGAATTCCTTGTTGATGTCCTCGGCGACGGTGATGAGGCGCAGCTCGTGGGGACGGTCCTCGCTGTAGATGATGCGGTGGCCTTCGTAGGTGGCGACCTCGGCGCGGCTGTCATCCCAGAGACTGCCAGCCCAGTCTGGTCGGATCGTTTCGACCATCGTTCCGTTTACGGGCGCGGGATCCTGGGCTGCGATGGCGCCGGCCCAAAGGGCGACGAGACCGATCAGCGCGGCGCGAACAAGAGACTTCATGGATGACGTTCCTTATCGTGCGAAATTGCGGGATTTGCAGCCCCACACAAGGGTGGGGCTCGACTGGGAAGCCGTCCCATCAAAATCCACGCCCAGTTACACAAAAGGCCGGCCGGAAACCAAGGGGAAGGTTTCCGGCCGGCGGCAGAGATTGCTGGTCAAAGAGGAGATTCGGGTCAGAGATTCTTGCGAATCTGGTCGAGAATCTTCCGCGATTGGGTTTCGTCGCCGAATGTCCCGATGCGGACATTCAAACGCGTCTGGGTCTCCGACAACTTCTGCAGCTTGACGACGACCTTCGTGTCGTCGGCATCGCGGGCGGTGAATGTGGCGGTTGCCAGAATGTCTTCGCCGAGGCCGAGGAGATCGTTTTGGCTTTCGTCGTCGCTCGGCTGGGCCTTGACCTTCTCGTAGGAGACATCGCGCTGCTCGATTTCGTAACCCAGTTGCGTCAGCGCCTTGTCGGTGGCCTTGCGTGCCTTCTCGAATTCGACGTCTTCGAGCGATTTCGTTTCGCCCGCGACGTAGGCGACTGCACCAGCTCCGGCTGCGATTCCGCCGCCGATGAGCAGCAATTCGCATCCTGCGGAGAAGACCGACAGGACGAGGACAAGGCTCAATGGTAAGAGGCGTTTCATGGTGACCTCCTTGGGTCGTCGGGTTTCTGAGGTGCAAGGAGGAGAGGTTGCAGGGCCCATGCCTCGGCAGGGGCGATTCGACGAGAAGATGGGTGGGTTCGGCTGTAGATAGTTGAATTTGTGTGGCTTGGCAAATCGTACTTATTTGGTTCCGTTTCGAGGCTTGAAGCCGTAGCTGGGGGGCATGGATGCGGATCGGCGCGACAATGTGTCTCAGGCGGGGCGGAGGCGGACGGGCTGTGTCCAGTTCCAGCGGTCGGCAGCGACATCGGCAAGGACGGTATCCCAGTTAGCCGGGGCATCGACTCGGATCATCGGGATGCCGATTTCGATGTCGTCGTCCTCGAACGGCCAGAACTCGAGGCGGAGATCCCAGTCACCGTCTCGATGAGCCGGGACAGCGACTTTGTGGGTTCCGCCGGAGTTGAAGAGCTCCAGCTCGTGATCCGGCCAGGAGGCGCAGACCATCAGCGTCAGGACATCGCAGGTGGCGAGGACGGCGTAGTTTGTCTCGAGACGGCGGGTGTGTTCAGCGGGGTCGAGGGTAGGCCAGGCCTTGTGAACCGAGGTTTCGAGGGCTTCGCCGATGAAGTCCTTGTTCTCGCCTTTGCCTTCGATGATCCGGGCGGCGTGGCGGGCGATCAGGGCGGCGGCAGCCGGGTGCATCTGCTCGACGGCTTCCTTTACGCCACGGCGCCAGATGGCAACGTGCGAGGGGGTTTCGAGCTCGGTGAAGTTGCGTGGCGTTCCGTCGGGATGGCGGTCGGGGTTCTGCTCCCATTCGCGCCATCCGTCATCGTGGTGCGTTGTGGCGTGGATGGCTTCGGCACGGGTGTCAGGATCGAAGAATTCGGGACGCAGCCGCGCGGCGAGCTCCCCGCTGGCCTTGGCGTGGACGGTCTGCGCCGTGACGAATACTTCGTTTCCTACCGTCCGGATGATCATTGCCGAGTCTCTCCTCGCCGCTCAGGTGGGCGGATTGTCCGGAGATGGTGGGGGAGGTGTCGAGGATGTTCTGCTTGTCCCAATCTCATCGTTGCGGTGCGGGCGGTGGGTCGCGCTTTCAGCGCTCCGGGGCTTGGACGTCGGGAGCCCAGGGCTTGCGCCCTGGGCTGGTATGGGGTGGGGCGTTGCCCCTTCCGCCTTCGCCAAGGCTGCGGTGGACAAGTCGGTGGTCACGGGGACGATCGAGTTTGAAGATTGGCGGATGGGGTGCCGGCTGGAAGCCGGCGGTCCCAAGGCAGGGTGGGCTTGCGCTTTGGGTATGGTTCGCGCTACTTGACGGGGGTGATTCGCTGAAGGAGACGCGCTGAGATGCCGATCTATGAGTATGCGCACAAGGGCGAGAAGGGCCCGGAATGCACGGACAATTTCCTGTTGGAGCAGTCGATCAAGGATGATCGGCTGGAGAAGTGCCCGTTGTGCGGCCATCCGGTCGAGCGGCTGATCTTTCCGGTGGGGATCGCGACGCCAAAGACGAATACGGAGCTGAAGAACCTGGGGTTCACGAAGCTGGTGAAGCGCGATGACGGGGTGTACGAGAATGTGACCCAGGGGGATGGCGAAAAACGCTACATGCAGCGCGGGGATGCGTCGTCTCTGCCCAATCTGACGAACAAGATCAGCGATTAGGGGCGTCTTCGGTCCGGCTGGGGAGGCGGCGCCGGATGGCGCGCGCCCCAGTCTTCTTGACACCCAGGGACTCCCGGCCCGCATACTGCCTCGGAGCTGAAAGCCCGTGAAATGGTGAGGTTGATGCGGTGAAGAACGGATTCAATCGACTGGCGTTGCTGGCTTTGGTCGCGATTCTCGGGGCGACGACCGGCTGCGTGCGGTCTAAGGTCCTGGTGACATCGGACCCGCCTCGCGCCGATATTACGATGAATGATATCCATCTCGGCCGGACTCCCGTGGAGCAGCCCTTCACGTGGTACTGGTTCTATGATTTCAAGGCCGAGAAGGAAGGCTACGAGACAGTGGTCAGCCGGGAGCGTTTTCGGGCCCCGGTTTACCTGTGGCCGGGCCTGGATCTGCTAATGGAAATGATGCCGTTCCCGGTGACAGACTCGAAGCGCGTACACCTGGTTCTGCGGCCGGAGGAACAGAGGCCGGAGCCGGAATTCGCCGGCGGCGAGTCCTGACCCGTATTCAGCCCCGAAGGGGAGTTGCCAGCCCGTGAGCAAGAACGAACAGCCCGCACAGATTCTGATTCGCTCCAGCGCCGAAGGTGTGAAGGACGCGTATGATATCGAGGAGTCGGCCACGATCGGTCGGCATCCGACGAATACGATCGTCCTCGGGCTGGATTCGATTTCGCGCTTTCACGCCCGAATCGATCGGCGCGGCAACTTCTTCATTCTCCAGGACTTGAATTCTTCGAACGGCACGTACGTGAATGGCGAGCGCATCACGCAGATGACGCTGCACCACAACGATGTGGTGACGTTCGGTGCGGTGGAGTTTCTTTTCACGAACGAGGCGTCGTCCTCGATTACCAGTTCGGGTGCTCGCGAGGGCATGAGCATCGTCGATATTACGGACGATCGCGAAGACGTCGCCCGCCCGACGGCGCAGTCGGTTCTGAAGCAGGAAGACATCAGCGAAATCCGCGATCGTTCTTCGGTCTACACGAGCCTGGCGGACAAAAAGACCGATCGCGCGACGTTGATGCGGTTGAACAACCGGCTTTCGACTCTGTACCGGCTGTCGGAACTGTTGCGCGAGTCGGCGAACGATCGCGAAGAGGCGGTGATCGAGCGCAGCCTGGAGTTGTTGTTCGATGCGGTGTCGGCGGATCGCGGTGTGATCATGACGCGATACTCGCCGGAAGTGACGGAGCTGGATGTCGCGGCGGTGAAGTACCGCGACCAGCCGATCAACCCGCCAAAGCTTTCGATTTCGCGCACAATTCTGGAGCAGGTGCTGGAGCAAAAGGTCGCCGTGCTGAGCAGCGATGCGCAGAGCGACGCGCGCTTCGATGCGAGCGAGTCGATCATTATGAATCGAATTCGCTCCGCCATCTGCGTTCCGATGATTCAGCAAGGCAACGTGATGGGCGTTGTGCATCTGGATTCGCAGTCGACGTCGCGGACGTTCGGCAACGAGGACCTGGAGTTCGTGACCATGATCGCGTCGGAGCTTTCGGTCGCGATCGAAAACATGCGGATGCGGAAGGAAGCGGCGCACCGCGAGCGCCTGGCGGCGGTCGGCGAGACCGTGGCCGGCATCAGTCACAATGTGAAGAACATCCTGCTGCTGATGCAGGGTGGCAGCGAACTGCTGAACCGCGCGCTCTCGAAGGAAGACATGGAGTCGGCACAGGATTCCTGGGACGTCGTGCAGCGCGGTATCGCGAAGATCGGCAAGCTCGTACGCGATATGCTGGCGTACTCGAGCAACAAGAAGCCGGAGTTGCGGCAGGTTGACTTGAATGAACTGATTTGTTCGACGGCGGAAGAGGTTGAGGATCAGTTGGTCAGCAAGAGCGTGCGGCTGGAGTTGGATCTGGACGAAGCGATCACGCCGCGCCTGCTGGACGAGAATGGGCTCAGCCGGACGTTGATGAATCTGATCGTTAACTCGATGGAAGCCATCAAGCACCAGGAAGGCGAAATCAAGGTCGAGACGCAATTGCGACAGGATGCGGATCAGACGATTGTCCTGACGATTCGCGACAATGGCTGCGGCATTTCGAAGGATAAGCTGGAGAAGGTTTTCATGCCGTTCTTCACGACGAAGGGCTCGAGCGGGACGGGGCTCGGGCTGCCGATGTGCAAGAAGGTCGTGGAAGATATGGGCGGCACGATGCGCGTCGAGTCAGAAGAGAACATCGGGACGACGTTTATCATGACGTTCCCGTACCTGATCGACGGCGAAGATTCGAACGTTACGATCGAGAGAGGATGAGTCAGGAGTGATGAAAGTCGCTGCTACTCGTCCCCGTTCTGCTGGGATTCTGCTGGGCTTTGCCTTGCTGATTCTGTGCGGCCTGCATCAGTCTGTGCGCGGCGAGGCTTTTCCGATTTTCTCGCAAGCGGACGACATGGCGACGACGCCGGGTATCGAGACCTGGGCGCCGTGGCCGTTCGGTCATCGCATCAGTTCGTCGACCGAGTCGATGACGGCGTTTCATCCGATTTTCTCTTACTACAAGAACAAGCTCAATGAGTCGCGGGAGTTTCATCTTCTTTGGCCGCTGGTCGATTGGTCGTACGAGAAGGAAGCGTGGGGCGAGAAGGACCGGCGGCGTTTGACGGTGCTGCCATTGTGGTACAGCGCCAGCGGCGTGGCGGACTCCGGGCCGTACTGGTTGCGTTACCTGTTCCCTTTGTACTTCGAGGGTGAGCAGGCGGAACGCGGCGGGAAGTACTTCATCGTCTTTCCGTTCTTGTGGTACGCGCGGAATGCGAAACTGACAGTTCCGTTGTTTCCGCATCGGCCTCAGAACTTCACGGCGGTCTGGCCGCTGGCGGGGGATTTCCGCGGGTACTACAACAGCGATCGAACGCGCTTTCTGCTTTGGCCGTTGTTTGTCGAATCGTGGGATCACGAGGGCGACGATCCGTTCAAGATCTACTCGCTCATCTGGCCATTCTTCAGTCTGTACCAGAGCGATAACGATGCGGTGCACGGCTTCCGCGTGTGGCCGTTGTTTTCGCGTGTGAAGCACGAGGGCGAGTTCACGCGCGCATACTGGCTGTGGCCGCTCGGGCACTACCGAAAGGGTCGCATCTCGCAGAAGAATGACGGTCAAGAAGAGGTGCTGCTGTTCCTGCCGTTCTATGGCAAGGTGCGCCGCCCGACTTATTCGTACGACATGATCTTCCCATTCTACGGCAAGCTCGACATGAAGGGTCGCAAGACGCGCGGGTATGCGTTGGCGCTCTACAACGAGAACGATAATTTGCGCACGGGCATTCGCGAACATCGTCTGCTGTGGTTCCTGATTCGGTGGACGACGAATATCCCGCGGGATTTGTCGCTGACGCAGGGGCAGGAGAGGGAAGGCATGGAGGGCGGCGGCTTCTTCCCGTTCTATGTGCATCGCTACATGACGGGGAAGGATCAGAAGACGATCCTGTGGCCGTTCTTCAGCACGAACTACGATCGCTACAAGGACTACGAGTTCGATCGAACGTACCTGATGCCGCTCTACTCGAACCAGGTGAAACGTTACAACGACGGGAACACGGAGCAGCGCAAGTACGTCTTCCCGTTCTTCCGCAAGTGGCGGATGGAAAATGGCGACGAGTATCGCAGCGTGTTGCACTTGTGGTTCTACTCGAAGTGGGACGGCATCGATCGCAACTGGGCTCCGTTGTGGACAGTCTGGGAGAAGCGTGCGAACACCGAAACGGGCGAGGCGCGCACGCATGTCGTCGGGCACCTTTACACGTACGACAAGAATTGGCTGGGTGTGGAGCGCAGCGCTTACAACCTGCTTGTCTTCAGCACGGAGAAGTACACCGGCCCGCATCGTCCGGAAGAGCACCACACGCGCTTCTTCTGGGGCCTGGTGGGACATCACCAGTTGGGTGAGAAGAAGCAGTGGGAATTCTTCGGAAAGCGTTTCTGATGGTGATCGATTCCCCAAAGAACCCGCGGGTTAAAGCGTGGCGCCGTTTGCAGTCGAAGAACGGTCGCGCGGAAGCGGCGAGTTTCCTCGTCGAAGGTCCGCACCTTGTTTCCGAAGCGATTGCCGGCGGTGCGCCGATTCATGAATTGATCCTGAGCGAAGGCGTTGCCCCGCCCGAAGGGCTTGCCGGCAACATCCCCGTGATTCGCGTGACGCAACGCGTCATGAAGGAAATCGCCGAGACGGAAACGCCGCAGGGCATGGTTGCGGTTTGCGGATTTTCTCACGAGTCGCCGCCGCATCCGACGGCCGGCGGGTTTCTGCTTCTGCACAATGTGCAGGACCCAGGGAACGTCGGCACGATGATCCGCACGGCTTCGGCGGCAGGTCTGGCCGGCGTGATCGCCGGACCCGGCACGGCGGATATCTATAACGGCAAGGTTGTGCGCGCTTCGCAGGGCGCGATTTTCCATCTGCCCGTTTTTCACGCGGCGATCGATTCATGGATTTCGCGCCTGCAATCGGCGAATGTCCCGGTGTATGCGGCGGATGCGCGCGGCGGTGTTTCGTTTCGCAACGTGGAGCCCGCTCGGCAGTTTGCGTTGATCGTCGGCAACGAGGCGGCGGGTCTGCCGGCGGAAGTTGTGGAGCGGGCGGACAAGCCAATTCACATTCCGATCAAGGGGCACGCGGAGTCGCTGAATGTGGCGATCGCGACAGGGATTCTTCTTTTTCATCTGAGTGCATGAGTCGGGGCGGTTGGCAGGCGAGGTCTTGGGGGAGCGGCGAGGTTTGCGGAATCGCCCTTGGCCAGGATGGCCAAGCCATCTCGAAGGGGTTGTCAGGAGTGGGTTTTGAGGTGACTTGAGCATCTCTGCTCAAGCTCCAGAAGCGTACGTCTTGCGCATGTTCACAGCAACATGCTGCCGGGATTGGTGCAGTGGGGAGAGCGTTTGCGGGACTGCTCTTGGCCAGGATGGCCAAGTCATTTCGAATGGGTTGCCGTTGGTAGAAATAGAACTCGGCCCCGGGGGAACCCGGGGCCGATGTGTTGAAGTGCAAGGCGATTCCAGAGGTCTCGCCGGTTTAGTGGGTGAGGGTTAGTAGATCATCCAGAGCTCGCCCTGGTTGTCGAACATGGTCTGGAGGTGCGTGACCATTTCGGGTGAGTAGCCGAGTGCCGCGTAGTCGATCGGGCTCTCGGTCGAGTGGCAGGTCGTACAGGACAATGCGTTGTCCTTGGTGATGCCGTGGCTGACAGAGAATCCGCCGCACTCGTTGACGCCGTAGTGATCGAACTCACCGGACACGGGCGCGAGGCCGTAGGTGTCCTGGAGTTCCTGGGTCCACATGGCGTCGTAGCTCGAGCGGCCGGTGGCCAGTGCGCCGTCCATGTTGCCGGTCTTGAAGAAGATGCCCCACTTGATGGGCACCGGGTGACCGTTGGCGTCGAGCGGCTGGTTGAACTCGATGTGCTTGAACGGATAGATGCGGCCGTCGTCACGCGCGCCGAGCGGTGTAATCTCCGGACCGACTGTTCCGTTGAACCACTTGTAGTCGATCGGCGGAGTGCCTTCGGCGAATTCGATCTTCACGCCCCACAGTGCGAGCGGGTCGCCCGGGTCCGGCGGGACGTGATCGCTGAAGTCCTTGTACGTGGCGCTGCCGGTCGCGGTGGCGTGGCAGGTCGTACACGCGATCTTGTCGACGTGCTGGTTGTAGGCGTCGTTTTCGTGAGGCGTCTCGGTGTGGCACTCGGCGCACATTTCGCCATCGTAGACGGCGCCGTGTGCAGAGAGGTCGTTGTTCACCGGGCGGATCATTTCGTGTTCGCCGGCGTAGTGGCAGTCGCTGCAGCTCAAGCCTGCGTCGGCGTGAACGTCGGCGCCGTGGCCGTAGATGGAGCCGCGCTTGAAGCTGGCGTAGTTGTATTCGTCGGCCTGGAAGGTTCCACCACCGGCCGCCGCGTGGCAGCGCAAGCAGTAGTCGTACTTCGTCTTGCTCACGGTCTGCGCGACTTCGGTCAGCGTATCCCACTGGATCACGCCGTCGACCTTCGGGACGCCGAGGATGAGGGGCGTTCCGGCCCCGGTCAGCTCGGGCGAGCCATCGATGGTCGCTGTGTAGAACTTCCGCTTATAGTCGGCCGCGTGGCAGAGCAGGCAGTCGACGTTGTCGGCTTCGGAGGCCTGGACTTCGGTGCCGCCGTTCGCGGTGTAGGGCTTGAGGCCGATGCCGATGTGGCACTTGCCGCAGCCGCCCGGGTTGTCGATCTGGGGTGTCTCAGGCAGATCGCGCAAATTGCCGAGCCAGTTGAATTGAGGCAGGGTGGTGGGGAAGCCGCAGAGCTTCCACATCTTGCCGGACTTGGTGAAGGTGACCGGGTTGCCGTCGTGATCGAACTGGTAGCCTTCGGGCAGTTCGGACTCGAACTTGTAGTGTACGCTGGCCTGGACTTCGGCGATCTTGCCTTCGTGGCACTGTTCGCAGGTTTGCGGGCCTTCATAGGTTTCGAAGAGCGACGCGTGGCCCGGCCCACCGTTGAACAGGTTGGCGAGGTCCTCGGCTTCGATCGGCGTATAGCCGAGTGCGTCGAAGTCCATCTTGCCGTCGGGCGAGTGGCAGTCGGCGCAGCCAAGGGCTTCGGTCTTGGTGATGCCGTGGCTGACGGAGAAGCCGCCGCAGTCGATTTCGCCGTAGTGGTCGAATGGTCCTGGAGGCGCGGCCAGGCCGTACTTGGCCTGCATCTCCGGCGTCCACATGTCGGTGTAGAGCTGGAGGCCGGTGGCCAGGGCGCCGGCCATGTTGCCAGTCTTGAAGAAGATGCCCCACTTGATGGGAATCGGCTGGCCGTTGGCGTCGAGCGGCTGGTTGAAGGCGATGTGTTTGTAAGGATGGATCTTGCCATCGCCGCGCTCACCCAGCGGGGTGATTTCGGGGCCGACGGTTCCGTTGAACCACTTGTAGTCGATGGCGGGCTGACCTTCGGCGAACTCCATCTTGACCTTCCAGAGGCCAAGCGGATCGCTCGGGTCGGGCGCGATGTGCTGGCTGAAGTCCTTGTACGTGGCGCTGCCAACCGCGGTGGCGTGGCAGGTGGTACAGGACATCTTGTCCATGTGCATGTTGTAGGCTGCGATGTCGTGCGGTTCGGCGTCGTGGCACTTCAAGCACATCTCGCCTTCGTACACGGCATCGTGGGCTGTCAGGTCGTTATTGACCGGACGGATCATGCGGTGCCCGCCATCGGAGTGACAGTCGGAGCAACTCAGGCCTGCGTCGGCGTGAACGTCGGCGCCGTGGCCGTAGATGGAGCCGCGCTTGAAGCTGGCGTAGTTGAACTCGTCGGCCTGGTAGGTTCCGCCGCCGGCGGCTGCGTGGCAGCGCAGGCAGGTTTCGTACTGGGTCTTGCCGACGGACTTGGCCGCTTCGGTCTGGGATGCCCAGTCGATCACGCCATCCGCTCTCGGAACGGCGAGAACGATCGGACCGGAGGGACCCACTTCGGGTGCACCGCCAACGGTGGAAACGTAGAATTTCCGTTGGTAGTTCTCCGCGTGGCAGATGAGGCAATCCATGTTGTTGGCTTCACTGGCCTGGGGCTCGGTTTTGCCGACGGCCGTGTAGGGCTTAGCGCCGATGCCGACGTGGCATTGCGCGCAGCCGCCAGGGGCGTCGACTTCGGGCGTCTCGGGGAGGTCCTTGAGAGCGCCGAGCCAGTTGAACTGCGGCACGGTGGTCGGGAAGCCGCAGAGCTTCCAGAGCTTGCCGCTTGTGTCGTATGCGACGGGGTTGCCGTCGTGGTCACGGACGTGGCCTTCGGGGATGGAGGATTCGAACTTGTAGTGAACGCTGCCCTGCATCTCTTCCATGGCGCCGGGGTGGCAGCGCTCGCACTGCTGCGGGCCTTCGTAGCTGTCGCCGATCAGGAAGTCGTGATCGGGCTCGATCAGCATCTTCTTGAGGATGTTCTGCATCTCGGGAGAGTAGCCGAGGGCTTCGAAGTCCAGGCGGCCGTTTTCTTCCGTGTGGCAATCGGCGCAGGAGAGCGCACCGTCCTTCTTGATGGCGTGGCTCAACGTAATGAATGAGCCGGTTACCGTGGTGGGGTCCATGTCGGCAACGTAGCCGGGCGCGAACGGGTTGTCGGGCAGGTCGAGGCCTGCGTACGAACCGGACCACATCTGCGAGCCGATGCCGATCAGTTGTTCGCGTGTCATGCCTTCGGGCGACTGGCCCATGAAGAACAGGCCCATCTTTGCCATGCCGATGTGAATCGATGCGGTGACGTCGCCATTTGCGAAGTAGTCGGCGCGGTCCATCATGAGCATGTTGGGGAACTGTCCCATCATGGCTTCTTCCTGGGGGTTCAGTCCTTCAGGACGCATCATGCCGAACATCTTGAGTGCCGGAGCCATCTGGTTGAGGGCTGCCAGCATGGTGAAGTTCGGATCGAAGCTCGGCGTGCCAGGTAGGCCCAGCGCGTCCATTGGCTGGCCGCTGACGAAGTTGCGGAACGCCATGATCTTCGCGTCGGGTGTGTCACGCGTTGCGGGTTGCATATCCCAATTGCCGGCGTTGGCGACTGGTTCGGCCAGCATGGAGGCTTCGCCGGCGTACCAGCGATACTTGGGCGACTGGAGTTCGGGATCGTATTCCGAGTGTGGTTCGTATTGTCCGGTTTCGGCGTTGTAGACGGGGATGTTCGCTTCGGGTCCGTCGGCAACTCCGTAGGTCGGTGCCCAGACGCGGCGTGCCGCGCCGGACGTTTCCGGAATGTGGCAGGTTTCGCACGCGATCTTGTCCGTGTGCAGGTTCAGCCGCGGGTCGGACTCGTGCGGTGCGTCGGTGTGGCAGTTTTCGCAGCTCACTTCGACGTCCTGCAGATCCCATCCCATCATGTCGGTGACGCGGGAACCGCGTGCGATCTTGTGGTCGTCGACGACGTGGCACTCGGTGCAGTGCATGCCTGCCGCCGCGTGGACGTCGGTGTGGGGTTCGTAGGGTGTGCCGCGCTTGTAGGTGTAGTCGGCCTGGCCATGGTGGTGGCAGCGCAAGCAGGCTTCTGGTGTGACCGGGCCGCCGACGCTCCAGGCTGCTTCGAGCGTATCGTCGCGGTGCCAGACCATGCGGCCCAACTCGTCGTCGTAGACGAGCGGGCGTTGGTCGGCCAGTTCGAGTTCCTCCGCGACGCCGTTGTTATCGGCGTCGTATTCGGTCGCGTGGCAAATCAAGCAATCGAGAGTATCCTTTTGCTCCTGCGTGTACTCGCCGGTGCTCGGATCGGGGAAGGGCAGGCCATCGCCGACGTGGCAGCGGCCGCACTGCTGGTAGTAGTTCACGATCGAGTTCGAGCCAACGAGGCCGCAGGCGCGGTCGATCATGCCATGTGCGCCGCCGCCCGGGTACTCGATCGTGTCGTTTTCACTGCGCCACAGGTAGTGGACGGAGTCCATGACTTCGCCGCCGGCCTGCGGGTGGCAGACTTCGCATTGTGCGGGTCCGGTGTAGGTGTCGCCGATCAGGAACTTGTGATCGGGATTAGTCAGCATCGTCTTGAGGATGGTCTGCATTTCCTGGTCGTAGCCGAGTGCCTCGAAGTCCAGGCGGCCATCGTCTTCCGTGTGGCAGCTTGCACAGGTCAGGGCGCCGTCTTTCTTGATGGCGTGACTGACGGTGATGAAAGAGCCGGTCACCGTCGTGGGATCCATGTCCGGGACGTAGTTGGGCGCGAACGGGCTATCGGGCAAATCGAGGCCGGCGTAGACGCCGGACCACATTTGCGAGCCGATCGCGATCAACTGGTCGCGAGTCATTCCGGCGGGGGATTGGCCTTGGAAGAACAAGCCCATTTTCGCCATGCCGATATGCACGGAAGCGGTGACGTCGCCGTTGGCGAAATAGTCCGCGCGATCCATGATCAGCATATTCGGGAATTGGCCCATCATGGCTTCTTCCTGGGGCGTCAGGCCTTCGGGGCGCATCAGGCCGAACATCTTGAGGGCCGGGGCCATCTGGTTCAGGGCAGCCAGCATCGTGAAGTTCGGATTGAAGTCCGGCGTGCCGGGCAGGCCCATGCCGTCCATCGGCTGGCCGCTGATGAAGTTACGGAATGGGGTAATCTTCGCTCCGGAGGAATCGCGGGTTGCGGGCTGCATGTCCCAGTTACCCGCGTTGGCAACGGGCTCGGCCAACATCGAGGCCTGGCCATTGTACCAGCGATAGGAGGGCGGCTTCAACTCGCCGTCATATTCCGAGTAGGGTTCCCACTGGCCGGTTTCGGCGTTGTAGACGGGGACGTTGGCCTCGGGGCCTTCGGTCACGCCGTACGTCGGTGCCCAAACGCGACGGGCCGCACCGGAGACCTCCGGAATGTGGCAGGTCTCGCAGGCGATCTTGTCGGTGTGCAGATTGAGCATCACCTGGGTCTTGTGGGGGGCGTCGGTGTGGCACTTCTCGCAAGTCACGTCGACGTCTTGTCTTTCCCACGCGAACATGTCGGTAACGCGAGAGCCGCGGGCCATCTTGTGAGCGTCGACTTCGTGACACGCGGTGCAGTTCATGCCGGCCGCGGCGTGGACGTCGGTGTGGGGCTCGTAGGGCGTGCCGCGCTTGTACTCATAGTCCGCCTGGCCGTGATGGTGGCAACGCAGACAGGCTTCGGGGCTGACCGGGCCGCCGACGCTTTCGGCTGCCTGGGTACTTTCATCGCGATGCCAGACCCACTTGCCCTTCTCGTCATCGTAGACGAGGGGGCGCTTGTCGGCGAGTTCGATCTCGTCGGCCTCGCCGTTGTTGTCCGCATCATAGGTGACGGCGTGGCAGATCAGACAGTCGATGGAGATCTTCTGCTCGAAGGAGTATTCGCCCGTTGTCGGATCGGGGAAGGGGAGTCCTTCGCCGACGTGGCAACGGCCGCACTGGTCGTAGTAGTTCACGATGGAGTTCGAGCCGACGAGTCCGCAGGCGCGGTCGATCATACCGTGGGCGCCTCCGCCCGGGTATTCCACCGTGTCGTTTTCGGTGCGCCATGCGTAGTGCACCGAATCGATCACTTCGTTTGCCGCCTGCTTGTGACAGACGATGCAGCTTCTGGCGTCGACGTAGCCGTTGGGGAAGTACCCCTCGTGGCTTGTCATTGCCGGGGCCACAGCAGCTATAGCACAGAAGAGCAGAGCCCAATATGCCATATGCGGCTTGTGAAATATTTCACAATTCATAGCCTCGAAATCCTCCCTTTCCTACCTCTTTTTATAGGCGTCCACAAAGGGGGCGCCCGAATTTCAACCTTGGAGTTTCTGGCGGAGATGATCGAAGGACGCCCGGGCTTCCGAGGCGTCGTCGAATTCCGCTTCCATATGGCGGCAGATTGCCGCGCATATGTCACCGACCATGGGTGTCCGGACTGAATAGTGGACGAATCGGCCTTCTCGCTCGCCATGAACCAGGCCGGCGCGCTCCATTACTTTGAGGTGCTGGCTGGTGGATCCGATGGAGAGTCCGAGTTTCTCGGAGAGTTCGCCGACGTTGTGACGTTTCGTCTTCAGAATGGAGACGATCATCAGGCGCACGGGGTGCCCGAGCGTCCGCAGGCGCTCGGCGATGTCTTCGAGGACTTCCAGCTCTTTCGCTAAATCGGCCATCTATTGTCCTGTTTATCCCATATTCTATAGATGAATAGAACGACATGGTGATGGAGTGTCAAGCGAAACCGGATTGGGGTGGTGAGCGGTTCGGGGTGGGGTCCAGCAGTCGGAGTGGAGAAGCGGGTTGCACTCCTGTCCATGACTCGATAGAAATCCCTCTGATGGACTTGGACTCGCGTTTGGAGGAGGAGCTTGTGAAGAGGCGTTGGATTGCGGTGGCTGTGGCCTTGGTGGTCGGGGTGATTGCGATGGCGGGGTGCGGGAGGGATTCCGGCAAGTCGACCCCGATGACACCCGAAGATGCATTGAGGGCGAAGGCTGATAAGCTGCTTCGTAAGAAGAGGCTGAGGAAATACCAAGAGGCGATTCGCGCGATGTATCTGCCGGCGATCGGGATGACGGCGGAGCGGGCGACCTCGTCATTGGACGTGGGAGCCAGCAAGGTTGGCGGCGATCCGGACGTACCCGTCGGGTTCGAGTGGCCGAAGAATGGTGAGAGGGAGATCGACTTCCTGCTTCAGATCGACCTTTCGACGTGCAAAGATTTTGAGGCGGGGGCTCTTCTGCCGTCTGAAGGGACGCTGGCTTTCTTCTATGATGTTGAAGACCAGCCGTGGGGCATGGACCCGACGGACAAGAACAGATTCGCGTGTCGCTACTTCCCGCCGGGCGAGGGAATGCAGCGCCGCGAACGGTCGGACGAGATCGAGCCACTGGATGAATACACCATCCACGTCATGCCGATGATCTCATTGCCTCACGTCACATCGACGGCGTTCGACGAACTGGCAGAGCGGTTCGATTGGAGCGAATCGCAAATCGAGCGGTACGACGATGTGGTTCTGGATGTCTTGCTGGATCATCCTGCCCGCCATTCTCTCTTGGGTTATCCTTATCCGGAACAGAACGCCGACATGGAACTCGAGGTTCAGTTGGCGTTTCATGGCATCGAGCCCTTCGACATTCAAGAGGGTGACGAGATGAAGCGGGCGAACAAGCTGGCTGAAGATGCGGACGATTGGATTCTCCTGCTGGAGTTGGGGACGATCGATGATCGCATGATGTGGGGAGACGTTGGGTCCCTGTACTGGTGGATTCGGAAACAGGATCTGGCCGAGCGGCGATTCAAGAACGTGTGGGTGATCCTGCAGTGCGGGTGAGTGGAAGGTGGGCGGCGTGAGGCGGCCGAACCGAAACTGATTTCCAATAGGCCAAGAATGAGAAGCGATTCAATACGACAGTCTGTGCTTGTCTGTTCTCTGATCCTCGGAATTGGACTCGCATCCTGCTCCACGGTGAAAGGCCCGGGATCGGCGGCTCTGACTTCTGATGTATTGTTTTCGATGAGCATGGCGGTGGAGCAGACCAGCTTGCTTGCGGCGAGCGTGGTTGTGTGTGAATTGGATTTCGGGGGGGCGCCTCTGCCGTCGTTGTTATTCGACGATTCGCCGTTTGCATCTTCGGAGGATGAGCGGCGTTTGGTCTCGGATCAGTTTCCGGGCAGGAGGGCCTCGCCGGGCGATCGGACGCCATACGTCTGGCATCACTTCTCCTGCTGGCTGTCCTTCACGGATCCCGAACCTTGGTTCTATGCGGCGCCTGATCCTTTCAGCACTGAAGGGAATCCGTATCGCCTGTCCGCGATCTCAGCGGCTCGTGAGGAGTTTGGGACCTGGGCGGTCTCCAGTTGTGGCCCGAACGGCATCTGGGATTGCGGCGTAGAAGATTATCTGACGCTCGATGCAGGCGAGCTTACTCGGAAGATTGCGGAAGGCGATGATATTGTCTCCTTCTCTCTTCCGAGTTACATGGATGGAGCCTGGTCGGCCGAGGGCTCGAGAGCGCTGAGAACAGAGCCCGCACCGTATGAATTTCAACTTGGAACGGCACCGGCTGCAATTCGCGATGCTCTCTTCGGGATGGCTGAGGTCCGTGCCGGTTTGGCGTCTGAAGTTGACGGTTCCCCCTCGATCAAAGATCCATTCTCGCCAGATGGAGATTCTCTCAGGCTCTACCTGGTCGATGACGACTCCGGCGTTTGCCGGACTCTCGAATGGGAAGGCGTCCTTGTCTCGAATGGTCCCGATCGCAAATCGGACTTTCTTCCTCAATCCACGCTGCTTTCTAGAAGCGCCTTCAGTCGCTCGCCCTACGTTATTCATTCGCTGGGCGAGATGCCTGACGGGCGCGATCTCATTCTTCCGATTTACCGGATGCGAAAGCCGGCCGATCGGGAAGAGCTCGTGGTGAGGTTGAGGGGTTCGTCTGGTCCTGGTGAAACCTCCTCCTTGTCCGAACAATCCCATGTGCAGGACGATCTGCAGGTTCTGGCTGCGTTCGTCCTGAGCATGGAGATCGATCACGGCGGCGCCCCTTTCCCGAGCGAGCTCTTCGAGAGCTCGCCCTTTGCGATTTCGGATTCGGACAGAGCTGACCTCATGGAGACGTTGTCCTCGAAGCTTCCTTCTGGAAGCGCGACGGTTCTGCTGGAGTGCGAAACGGAACGCCCGGCATGGCATGGGTTCGATTGCTGGATGCCGAAGCTCTATCGCAGCTATAACCACTTCCTGCCCTACGATCGTTTGGCGAAGAATGGGGATCTCCCATACCGGCTGTTCTGGGTGAGGTTCAGTGGCTCCTCGAGTTTCGAGTGGGCCGTCGGCAGTACGGGCCCGAATGGGCAATGGGACCTTGCGCCAATGGACTTCATCGGTAACTCCAGGCAGGCGTTCAATGCGCGGATTGCGGAGACCGATGACCTGGTTGTGTTCTGCTCTTTCGACCTTTTCGCCTCGGTGCCGACTCTGAGCGCTGCTCTTATGCGCTTTCAGGCGGATCCTTTGCCGTTTGAATTCAAACAAGGGCCAAGTGCTGTCGGAGCTGGGGCGTATGCGCGGTTGGAGCTTTTCAGATCCCTGATGATGTGGAACCCAAACGTTCTTGTCTCGCCATCAGGTGCGGATACCGAGATCGCTTTCGAGGACGGGGAAGCGTGGATTGAAGGGCTTTCAAGTCCGGATGGACTCACTGTCGAAGCGAAGGAGGAATTCGCCGACATCTGCGATGATCTTCGCTACGTTCGGGTGATCGACGATTGTGCTCCCTGTCCCGCGTTGCGATGGAAGTCGATTCTCATTTCGGCCGGACCGGACGGAATACTGAATGACTACGATGGGAAGAGTCTCTGGCGGCGCAGCGAAGTCGAGGCTTCGGATCTTTTCTACCGACCGGGGACACAGTTTTCGCCGGGACAGGATGTTCTTCTCCCGGTGTATGTCGAACTCCCGCCCCGGTCGCTGGATTCCATCGCCGTCGAGTGAAGCGGGGGACCCAAGGAGGTTGAGCGATGCCTGAGGATATGACGGCATTCGATGGTGAGTCGACTGGATTGCGTGCGACATCGGTTGTGGCGACGTTGGATGCGGTGATGCCGGTGGGGGAGAATGTGATCTGGTGCGCGGCGATGCCTTGTTGCTGCCGGCGACGGCCTGGAGGATTCGCAAGGAGCACCTCGAGTTGCAGGGTCATGCCCTCCTGAATGCGCCGCTATTTGCCATGTGGGTGGAGAAAGCGGAGTTGCTGAATTCGAGCCAGCCGTTTGATATCCTGCCGTTTTAGCGGGTTTCCGATTGAGCCCGTTCGGCCGTCGCGTCAGCATGTATGCGGATTGAATGACCTTGCTGTGGGGCGAATCGATCGGTGGATATCAGTATTGTCGGGGCAACGGGGGATGTCGGGCGCCAGGTGGCGACGACGATCGTGCATGAACGGCTGCTGGAGAAGTCGGATCGGCTGCAGCTGGTGGGGCGCGAGCAGTCGGCGCCCCGGCTGTTCGGCCTGGCGGACGACTTGCGCGAGGCTTACGACGAAACGGCTCCGCAGATCGATATTGCTTTCTATCCCGAGGACATCGTCGCGGACA
This sequence comes from bacterium, assembly GCA_020444065.1. Taxonomy (NCBI): domain Bacteria; species bacterium. The sequence continues at coordinate 143,054 of JAHLLQ010000007.1, forward strand.
TCGTCGTGATGGTGGCCGGCGTGACGGTGGAGCCGGGGCAGAAGAAGCCGATGACGCGCGACGATGTGGCGATCGCGAATGCGCCGTTGCTGCGGAGTACCGCGCGCGCGATTGCGAAACACGGGCATGGCAGCGAGCTGGCGGTGATCATCACGAACCCGGTGGAGCTGGGCGTAGAGATCTTCAGCGAGGAATGGGGCGATCGCCATCGCGTGGTTGGGATGGGGTCATTCATCGATTCGTTGCGTTTCCGTGCGGAACTGGCGGCGGATCTGTTCGTGCGGCGGCACCAGGTCAGCGGCTTCTGCATTGGCGAGCACGGTTCGGCGATTCTGCCCCTGTGGAGCAGCATTCGTGTGGCGGGTATGGAGCCGGAGGAATTGGACGAGCGCCTGAACCGCATTCGACGTGGCCAGCCGCTGAAGCAGTTTCCCGAACGCCTGGCGAAGAATCTGAAGGTGTGCCTGGGGATGATCGGGCGCCAGGAGTACGGGCCCGTCTACGAGTTTGTCGAGTCGCTGTCGCCGGAGTATCGGTGCGTGCTGCGGCCGTATCTAACGCAGATGAGCGGCGCGAAGACGGTGGCGGCGACGGCGCGTTCGGCCTACGAGTTTCTCCAGACGATCGTGGAGGGGCGCGAGCAGGTGCTGGCGGGGCAGATGATGCTGGACGGCGAGTTCTACGGGCTGCGCGGGCCCTGCGGCGTTCCGCTGATTATGGGCCACGGCATTCGTCAGGTGGTCCAGATTCCGCTTTGGGAAGAGGAGGTGGCGCTGCTGCGCCGGGCCAACCGGGAGATCAACGCGAAGACAGCCAGGTGGAAAGAGGCTGCCGACGGCGTGCCGGTCTCCAAGTCCTCGTAAAAAACGAGCCTTCTCCGATGAGTTTTCCCTCGACTTCCAATCCCATTGTGACCTTTCGAATTGGGGTGCAGGACAGGCCCGGCGTGATGGCCGCGGTAGCGAACGTTTTTTCCGGCCGCGGAGTGTCGATGGAATCCATCCTGACACTGCGCGGATGGTCCGAAACGGACGAGCCGCAAGTGATTGTGACTGTGCGGGCAAATGAGCGCAGGCGCCGTCTTCTGCATCGCGTGCTGGAGCGTCTGGAAGTCGTCAACAACGTGATGCAGATGCAGGCCGAAGATGCGGCGCACTTCGAGATGGCGTGGGTGCGCGTGCGGACCGGGACCGTGGTTTGCAACGGCGTTCGCAGTATGGCGGTGGAGAAGACCTCCGAGGATCACGATCAGTTTCTTCTGCTGGGCGATCGTGGGGAGGTTGAGAAGGAACTGCAGAGGTTGGACAAGGAAGGTGTTTTGCTCGGCGCGAATATTTCGCGCATCAGTCAGTGAGAGATAGAGTGGCGAGTGGCGAGCGACGTGTGGCGAGTAGCGCAGCCCCGTTCATCCCAGGCGTCGACTCGGTTCGATAAGAGCGAGGGACAGAGTTGAAACAGGCTGATTTCTACGAGCTCCTGGTGCGGGCTGCCGGGCGTCCGATTACCCTCCGTCTCAACGATAATCTGCACAACATGGTCAGCGCATCGAATGGACCGAAGCGCGGGGAGATCCGCGCGAGCGTTCATCGCATGTTCCTGAGAGCGCCGGAAGAGGTGATCGAAGCGCTCGGGCGCTTCATCGTGCGTCCGACGAAGGAAAGCCGGCGTATTGTGCGCGAGTATATCTCTCGCAACCACCATCGGATCGATGACACGCCGGTGCCGCGGCGAACGGCACCGCCGATGCCGCGCGGTGTGTTCTACGACCTGGCGCCTATCGCGGCACGGCTGAATCGGACATACTTCGATGGGAAGCTGAAGTTTGCAATCACGTGGGGACGTCGCCCGACCAAGCAGCCGCGCTCGCTGCGTCAGATCACGCTTGGCAACTGGAACGTTCGGCAGTGCCTGATTCGCATCCATCCGATTCTGGATTCGCCGACGGTGCCGCCGTTCTATCTGGATTACATTATCTTCCACGAGATGGCGCACATCGCCGTGCCATCGCGGGTGGACAAGCAGGGTCGCCTGCTGCACCACACGCCGGAATTCTATGCCGTGGAGCGGCGCTTCCGTCGCTATCGCGAGGCGATCGACTGGCAGAATCACAACCTGGATCGGCTGCTGTCCGCCTGGTGTCGCCGTCGGCAACTGCCGAAGGAACCGCGGACGGGGCAACTGCGGTTGTTCTGACGAAGGGTCTCAGCCGAAGAGCCCGAAGAAGCGCTTCTTCTTTGTGGGTTCTCCGCGTTTCAGTTCCATCAGCATGCCCCAGGTGTCAAAGGGCCACTCCACATCCTCCGGTGGAGCTTCAAAACGCCACGCCTTGGTCTTCGCGTCGCCGCCGATCGTGTGGCCGGCCTGGATTACGGGGCCGTTTATGATCTGGTAGGCGAAGATCATATCCAGGGCTTCGCCAACGTCTTCCAGCTCTCGCTCTCCATTCGAAGGAATCTCGAATACCAGATCGTCAAAGCCGCACTGCGCAAAGCCGCGCGTGGCGAGCCAATTGCGGCCGCCGACTTCGACTCCGACGTACTGCGCGAGAAGCATCCGGGGTTCGCCGCTCTCCCGAAGGCTCTTCCAGATGCTTCCGGTGTCGCCAGCCGCCCCGTCTTTCGATACGGCAGCGAGGTCGGTCAGGAATTTCGCCGGCAGGCAGTTCCGAGTCCATGGAGATCCGACGCCGATGGCTTCCTGATCGCAGAGTCCCATCGCGATTTTCCAAAGCAGGATTTCGAGCTCGAACTGACCGTAGTTCTCTCCGCCATGAGCAGATATGAGTGCGAAGGATTTGTGCGCCATCAGCTCCTCCTGCACGGGAGGAGGCAACGGGGCACTGCCGATAACAGCGTCTTTCAGTGGCGACGGAACCGAGTGGACAAGTATGGTGACGACGATGTCGCCAAGCGATCCACTGTACGAATCGATCAGCGCGCTTTCGCCTTCCGACGTCGCGACTTTTTCGATAGCAAACTGGTCCGGTTCATCCGGGTCGATCTTGTTGACGAATTCGGCCAGAGCTTCCGGGTCGATTGTCGGGTGCTCTGCGAAGTACACATCCAGTTGATGAGGTACGCAGCCCTCGTTCGATTCAGCGCTCATGCGTTCGGTCCCCCGCCTTGCGTGTGATTTAATGTCGTTGACTCCTCCAGTTGACGCCCGTGCAGAAATGGCGCAATACGGTTTTACCCCGAGTGGCTGGCTTGAATGTGGAACAACGACAGGAGGTGGAAGCATGGACGTTCTGAGAAGACTGCTGTGTGTGGCTGGATTGTGCTTCTTGGCAATCGCCTTCTCGGCCTGTTCGTCTGCGCCGCTGCGAACTGACGAAACCGTCAACGTGCGCGGCGTCATCACGGTGGGCGGAGAGCCCGCCAAGGACTTCAAGATCGGTGCTTGGGGTGATCCGGAGACGATCACGGCTGAAGATGGGTTCTTCCTTCTGGATGGCGTCCCGGTGGGCAGGCAGGAGATTCAGATCCGGGCCAAGTACTTCTCGAGACCGCGTTACAATCCGACGATCGATGTGCCCGATCACGATGTGACGAGGAACTTCGAGATCGTGCCGTATTACGCTGCGGATCATGGAGCTTTTGAGTACGACTGGCGACTGCACAGGAGCTGGGGCAATGCGATCGACGATCCTTTCGATACGACATCGATGAATGCGCTTCGCGAGAATACGCGAACGGTGTCCGGCGTGGTGCTCAAGCCTATCTACATCGTCGGTATAACGGGCGAGGTCGTCTGGTTTATTCCGGGCGCGCTCATTGGCGCATCGCACGGTGCGGTGCCCGTTCTGATGGGCGGAGAGTTCGCCGGCGAATTGGTTTCGGTTGGCATGCTTGCCGGCTTCATGCCGATCGAGGCCGTCGTCAAAGCGGTCGAGGTTCCGGTGAAGACGATCCTCTGGCCGCTGGATCGGCTCGTCGCGAAATCCAAACGCCGTCAACTGCACGAAACGCGCGCGGAGATCCTGCAACGGCACGAGTGATTGCTATCGTGCCGTTGCCAGTTTCCCCGAGAGCTTCGGTGCTTTCACCTTCGCGGGGTCCCACCCTTGGATTCCCCAGCGCACGACGCGCCCGTAGTAGGCCCAGTTCAGCGCCAGCGCCTGCAGGGCGGTCTTCCAGCCGCTCGGGCGGCGTATGTAGCGCGCCATGCGACGCATGATGCGCCACGGGCGATAGAATTCCCGCGTGATCCAATCGTGCCCCGCCTGCAGGTCCTCGCGCGACATTCCGGATGGTTCGAACACGACGCTGTGGAAGTCGTAGCGCGCCCAGTCCTCGTCGACGATCCGCGAGCGAAGGCGTTCATGCTGCGCGGTGCCAGGCAGGGGCGTCAGGATCGAGACCTGGATGAGATCGATTTCGAGATCGTCGAGGTGCTTGAGCGTGCGACGGAAGACGCCCGGGTCGTCGCCATCGAAGCCGAAGACGATGCCGGCTTCGACGCCGATTCCGAGCGAGTGCAGGAAGCGAATCGATTCGCGATAGCCTTCGACGCGATTGAACGCCTTGCCGGAGCGGCGGAGGGTTTCCTGGGAGAACGTTTCGAGTCCGACGAAGACGCCGAAACAACCGGCGGCCGCGGCGGCGCGAGCCAGTTCGGGATCATTTGCGATGGAGAGGGATGCCTGGGCGATCCAGCGCTTGTCGAGAGGCGCGAGGGCGCGGAAGAGGTCCATGGCGTACTCGCGATTCGCCGTCAGGTTGTCGTCGACGAACATGAACGTGCGGTCGGGGATCGTGGCGATTTCGGCCGCGACGTCGGACGCGGGACGCTGGCGTTGCGTGGCGTGGTGAAAGGCGCTGACGGAGCAGAAGTCGCACTTGTGGGGACAGCCGCGGGTGGCCTGGACGGCGTGGATCGTGGCGTAGCGCTTTGGATCCAGCAGATGGCGGGGCAGCGCGGGAAGGCCGCTCAGGCAAGGGGGCTGCTCCGACCGGTAGAGGCCGCCGAGCCGGCCCGCACGGGCGTCCTCGACGACGTGGGGCCAGATGGCTTCAGCCTCGCCGGACACGACGGCGTCGGCGTGGCCGAGAGCTTCCTGCGGGCGCATGGTCGGGTGCATGCCGCCGAGAACGACGGGAACGCCGCGGGCGCGGAATGCGTCGGCGATTTCGTAGGCGCGGGGCGCCAGGGCGGTCATACAGCCGATGCCGACGAGATCTGCCTGGGCGTCGAAGGGGATGTCTTCGACTTGCTCGTCGACGACACGGACTTCGACGTCCGCGGGAGTCTGCGCGGCGAGGGACAGCAGGCCGAGCAGGGAGAATCGGAAGGTCTTGCCGTTGAAGAAGCGGTTCTTCCCGATGGAGCGCCATTTTCCCGATGATGGGGCGATGAGTAGGAGTTTCATGATGTCGCCCTCCTTGATTTTGATATAAACTGTATACATCTAAACAATAGGAGTAAAACAAAAAGCGTGGTCATGAGTCGGCCTCCGAATTCCGGATCGGCCGCCAGAGGCCTTCCAGGAGATCGAGGAGGCAGAGGGTCTCGTCATCACTGAGGGCGCTCATGACTTCCTCGACGCGTTTCATGTAGGCTTCTTCTGCCGGGAGGGCGGCTTCTTTGCCCTTCTTGGTCAGGCGGACGCGCTTGATTCGGCGATCTTCGGCGTCTTCCTCGCGAACGACCCAGCCGGACTCCTCCATGCGGTCCAGCAGGCCGGTGACGTTGGATCGATTGACCAGCATCATGTGGCTCAAGTCTGTTTGCGTCAGTCCTTCGGGGGGCGACTGGTACATGAGCATGGTGAGGACATTGAACTGGGAATCGGTCATCCCGAACGGCCGCAGGAGGGCGTAGGCCTCCTTGCTGAAGAGTTGGGCGGTGTACATGATGGCCAGGACCGCCTCGTGGGAGACGCTGGCCAGTTGGTTTGGGAATCCGAGTTCTCGTTGCAGGCTCACGATGCCGCTCCTCGCCTCTTGTTGTCTTATTTATTGTTTAGATGTGAAGTGAAGTCAAGGACAATTACTCAGGGCATCCTGGTTCCCCCTATCTCATCGTTGCGCGGCGGTCGGTGGGCTCGGTCACGTACCGCATTACGCTCCTTCGCCCCCCGCCTTGCGCGCCTCGATTCGGGCAATTTGAGGACAAGTTGGGACCCCCCGTTCTGAGGTGACTTGAGCATCCTTGCTCAAGCCCCAGGGGTGCGGGACGATCCGCAGAAGTGCTCGGGTGTTGGCTCCTCAGCGATGGGTTGGCTCTTGGGCAGGGATGCCCAAGTCACCTCGATGAGGGGATATGCGGAAGGTGCGGGTTGTTTTGCCGGCTGGAAGCCGGCGGTCCCAGGGGTCTCGCTGCCTCCGCCGTGCTGCCCGAGCCGGCTCGACTCGCGACATTCCGGTTGGCGCGATTGGGTGGGGCTTTCAGGGTTGGCGGACTTTGCCGTGATCGGAATCTTGCATGTTGCCTCCCATGTTATTTCTGACTCCTCGCGAAACGGAGGACACGGTGGCTGTGGGGGCGGCGGCGCGTGAGGCTGGGTGGCGGGTTGCCGCGCTGGAGAGCTATCGCGTTCCCGCTGAGTCTGCCGGCGAGGCGAACGTCGCGGTGTACGGCGGCAGTCTCTTCGCCGAAGCGATTGCGCAGCAGTTGAACCTGGCGCTTCTGGAGCCGGAGTCGGATTGGCTGGCGAGGGCTCCGCGTGAGGTCGTGAAGCGAACGATTCGTTCCGTCACGGCCGCGGAAGCGCGCCGCGAATTGTCTGGCCGTTGGTTCATGAAGCACGCGGACGGTAAGGCGTTCGATGCCGATGTAATGGATGTTCCGTCGGAACTGCCGGGGCAAGATGCGCTGGCGGCGAGTGTGCCTTTGCTCGCTTCCGAACCCGTGCACTGGTTGCACGAGTTTCGGTTTTTCGTTCTGGAGGGCGAGGTTCTGACGGGGAGTGTGTACCTGCTAGATGGAAGGTCGCATGCAGGTGGTGCTGTGGACTCGTCGCTGTTCGACCAGGCGCGCGGTTTCGTCAGGGAAGCGGTGCAACTGGCAGGGGACGATGTCCCGCCGGCGTTTGTGATGGATGTTGGTTTGATTCCTGACCGCGGCTGGGCGGTTGTGGAGTTGAATCCAGCGTTCGCGTCCGGGATCTATGGCTGTGATCCGGCTGCGGTTCTTGGCGTCCTGCAACGTTGTTGTCATCCGGTGGAGAGTCTTTCGCCCCGCGACGCGCGTTGGGTGATTGCGCGAAAGCCGAGCGATTGACTTCGCGACTTTCTATCGCGATTGCATGCCGTAGAAGCTGCCGGTTTCGAGGTGGACTTCGGCTTCGCCGTTGGCGGGGGCGACGGGGTCGGGGGTGGCTTCGCGGAGCTCGATGACCCACCATTGATTGCCGCCGTACAGGGTGTAGCGTTCGCGTTCGCGCAGCGTGATGGATTCGAGTTGGCCGTCGTGGTCGATGGTGAATGTGGCCGAGTCGTCGAACAGGTCCATGCGGCTGTTCTCTTGAATACTACGGAGCGTGAATGCGGCGCCGGCGAAGGATTCGCTGCGGCCGAGTTTCATTTTGCGCGTCACGGCGGGAGTCGCAGCTTGTTCCGCGATTTGCTCGCGGGTCTGTTCCGCCGAGTCCTGGCGTTTGGGCAGGCGCTCGGGCTTTGCCTGGACGGCTTCGGCGTGTTCGAAGACGGTGAGTGCGACTTTGTCTTCGGCGACGGTGTCGGCGCGGATTTCGAGCCGATCCCAGCGGGCGCTTTCGCCGGCGGTCAGGAAGAGGTCGGCTTCGCGATCGGCGGCTTCGACGGTCAGGTAGACGCGGCCGATGTCGGGCTGGATGGCTTCGATGGAGATTGGGTAATCGAAGGCGGTGGCCTCTTCGCCGTCGACGAGGGCGAGTTCTTCCCGGGGGAGATCGTCTGGCCAGGCATCGATGGTTTTTTCGATGCGCAGGCGCGCGTAGCCTTCGCCCGGGGCATCGCCGGTGAAGATGTCGCCGGCGGAGAAGGTCAGGTCTCCACGCATCAGTCGGTGGAATTCGACGAGCGTGACCTTTTCGAGTCCGCGGTTCTGGCGAAAGATCGTCAGGCGTGCGCGGTCGTCATCGGTGCGAAGGAAGTCGTTATCGAGGATCTCGTTCAGCACCACCAGACCGCCGGGGAAGGTGGCCATTTCTTTTTCGGTCATGCGGCGTTCGATGGGCCATTGGGCGCTCTTTGGCAGGAGCGACGGGAGGTAGTAGAGCGTCAGAAGGAGTCCTTCGGTGGGGCGGGCTTCTTCGCGCTGTGCCACGTAGACCAGGAAGTCGCCGCTCTGCGCGTAGTCATCCAGTTCGATGTTCAGCAAATGCGAACGCTTGCCATCGCGAACGGAGAGGGCGACGGGCTTTTCGGCCTCGGGCGAGATATTCATGACCTGGAAGGTGGCATCGTGAAAGGCGACCTGGTCGCCGGGGCCGACGGTGCGGGAGGCGCGCGGCAGGTCGGGGAGGCTGTCAGTCCGTTCGGCGGAGCCGGGAGCGAGCAGTTGACAGCCGGCCAGAGCCACGGCAAGCGTTGCGGCCAGCAGCAGCCGGGTGAGGGCTTTGCGGGTATCGAGAGCAGTCATCGGCGGTCGCGCGGTCTCCTGGGGGGTGTGAATCGCCCGAAGGCCCGGAGAGTGTGTATGAAGTCGGGGTGCGACGGCGAGAGGTAAGTGGCCAGAGCTAAGTGGCGAGTGACTGGTGGCGAGTGGCCTTCGCTCTTGCGAGCTTCGGCTCCCGAGGTAGCGAGGATATTGGGGATGATGGGGCGGTTTCTGGCCCGAACTGTGCGTCTTGCGGGGTTGTTGGGGTTGCCGGTGTGGGCTGTTGGGCCCGAGAATGATGTCAGAAGGTTGAACTGAAGGATTGTACCTGTATGTGGCCGATGCACGCGAGATCGAAGGAAGAGTATATCCGCCAGATTCACTCGTATCTGGATCGGAAGGAGCACGCGCCGCTGGACGAGACGTTGCAGCAGGCCTTCTCCGATTACGCGGAGGAGGAGGATTTCTCGGCGTGGTGCGCGGGTGTGGCACATGGCGTGGAGACGGCGAGCGCGATGGAGCTGACGGCGCGTTTCATCGAGCGCTATCCGTTTTCGCTGCATCCCGTTCAGGTCGACCTGGCGGAGATGCTGGTGCGCAACGACCAGGTGGATGAGGGCTCGAATGAGGCGCGTGCGTACTTGAATCGGCTGCACCAGATGGGACTTCGCGATCAGATTTCCGTGGCGGATGCGGTGGAAGACGGCGTTTGCCGAGCGTTTCTGCTGCTGACGGCCGTGTACACGCAGGTCGGTGCGCGTAGCTACAGTTCTCGGGTGCTGGGGTACGCGATGTTGATCCAGGATCATCCGTACTGGTCTCAGCAGTATCGCATGGAGCTGATGCGGCTGGAGCGCGAGCTGGAGGATCCGGTGAATCGCCGCGCGGATCAGGCCTGGGAAGAGTTTTTCCGATGCGGCAAGGAGAGCGAAGAGCTGTCGGAGGAATTCCGGAAGCTGGGATACCGCGTGCTCTCCAAGCGCATTGAGACCCTGGCGAAGTATTTTGCCGACGAGCCGGATTTCCGCCCGGGCGATGATGAGATCTTCCAGATGCTCTATCGTACCGACAAGGGCGCCTTCGTCCTGGTGTAAGCGCCTGCGCATGTTGACTCCCATGGCCATTGCTCTCGGTTCAAATCTCGGCGACCGCCGCGAGATGATGGATCGCGCCGTGGAGGCGCTCGATTGCGTTCCGGGGCTGGAATTGCAGGCGATTTCTTCGCTTTACGAAAGCGCGCCGTGGGGCGACACCGATCAGGATGCGTTTCTGAATGCGGCGGTTGTGGGGGAGTGCTCGCTGAAGCCGGAGGAGTTGCTCCGCGCAACGCAACGCATCGAGCAACAGTTAGGAAAGCGCGTGCTCCGCAAGTGGGGTCCGCGTGCAATCGACCTGGACCTCTTGCTGTTCGGCGACCGCGTAGCGGACACCGAGAGCCTGACGCTTCCACATCCACACATTCGGGGTCGACCGTTTGTCTTTCGGCCGCTTGCGGAAGTCGCGGGCGGTCGTTGGGCAGAGTTCACGCAGCCTGACGAGGCCGGGCGAGAGTTGATGGGCGACACGAAAGCCCTTGAGCCCCAGGGTGTTTGGCCATCCCGGCCGGTTGCGCAGGAATGGGAGATGGAGTCTCCGACGGAGGCGACGACGGGTGGGCTGGGCGAGCGGTTCGGTGCGGCGGCGCGAGCGGGCGATCTGTTTGCGCTGTGCGGGCCGCTGGGTGCGGGGAAGTCGTGCCTTGTGCGTGGGATTGCGAGGGGGCTTGGGTTGATTGGTCCGGTGCCGAGCCCCACGTATACGCTTTGTCGCGAGTACCCCGAAGCGCGGATTCCATTTCAGCACTGGGATTTCTATCGTCTGGGCGATGACGACGATCTGGAGTCGACCGGATTTACGGACAAGTCAGACGAGCCCGCCGTGATTGCGATCGAGTGGGCGGACTTGTTCCGCGAGCAACTGCCGGCGGATCGATGCGTGGATGTTCGCATCGAGCGACAGACGGCGGACGACACGCGTCGGCTGAGATTCCGATTCCCCCCGGGGGCGTTGCGGCTCAGGGTGGCGGCAGCTTCGCCGAGCGCCTCGGAGTCTTTGCATGCTCGTTCTGGGAATTGAAACAGCCACACCAAGCGGCGGGATCGCGTTGCTCGAGGACGATACCCTTCTCGCGCAGCAGACGATTCGTTCGTCGCGCGCGCACAGCCGACTGATCGTTCCGACATTGCGCCAGATGCTGAAGGAATTGCGGCGTTCCATCGACGATATTGACATCGTGGCGGTGGGGGCCGGGCCGGGCTCGTTCACGGGCGTGCGTGTCGGGATGAGTATCGCAAAGGGCCTGTGCGAGGGCGGGCGGCCGCAGTTAGTGGCCGTTTCATCGCTGGAAGCACTCGCATTGCGGGCCTGGGATGGGGGGCCGGGGTGCGTTGTGCCGCTGCTGAGCGCGCGGCAAGGGGAGGTGTACGGCGGCATTTTCCGATTGAACGACAATTGCGAACTGCAATGCGATGGACAAGAGTTTTGCACTTCTCCTCAGAAAGCGCTTTCTAGTGTTTCTGGGCCTGTTTTGGTGGCTGGAGAGGCGGCTTTCGAGTTCGCTGAGGTGTGGCGTTCGGCCCCCAATGTGGATCTTCGATTCGCGCGTGCCGACCGGTCGCTGTGTAGTCCTGATACTGTTGCACTTATCGGGATGAAGAGGGCTCTTGCGGGGGAGTTTTCGGATGTGTCCGGAGCGGGACCGGTCTATTTAAGGTTGCCCTCCACGTCCACGCCCAAGAAGAGAAGGCCTTAGAATTGGGTCGACAGTGTTCATGCGCATGGTCGAATACAGCCCCTGTTACTTAGGAAAGTAGGGCTTGACCACTCGGCAAATGTGTCAAACACTGGCCATCCAAGATTGAGTAACAGATTTTTGGAAAGCTGAGGCGGTCCGGGGGGGAAGTGTCTAAACGCGGAACAACTGCGTTCTCGTATCTGAGACACTCTTTCCTCATGGGTCGCCCTGAAGGTTTCACACTGCCTCCGGAGGCGAAAAGCATGGCAAGAAAATGGGATCATCTCTCTAAGGCCGTCGCATCGACGGCACTCCTGGCACTCCTCGGTGTAAGCAGCGCGAGTGCGGATATCGACCTCACGCTCGATTTCGCGCCGGGCTCCAGTGCTGCGGACCTCCAGGTCCCGAACAACCAGTTCACCGTTCGTCTTTCGGCGACCGGCACCGACCTGGGAACGTATCCGATCATCGCGTATGATCTGCGGCTGGATTTCGATCCGGCCCAAGTCGATCTCGTCGACGCCATCCAGGCGAATGGCGCGAACCCCGACTTCCCCTTCGACCCCGATATTAATACCTCCCCCACTCTCGCTATTCCCGACTACTTCAACGGCTACAACCGACATGTGAGTGCCTGGGACGAGGCCGGCACGATTTCCGATGGGATCAGTCCGGTCCCCAGCACATACGCGCTGGTTGACTTGGTCTTCCAGACCTCGCCGTCCCCCACGGGCACGTTCGATATCACGCTCGGCCCGAACTCGCGCGAGAACAAGGACCCGAACCCTGTGCTCATGATGCAGGATGGTCCCGACACCCCCCTCGAGATCATGGATGATGGTTCGGGCGATTTGGTCTACACAGTGAATTACAACAGCCTGACCGGCTTGGTCGGCATGGACGACTTCGATGGCGACGGCGTTGCTGATGCCTTAGCGACCGAAGTTCTGGCCAATGACCCGGGCGCCGGCAACACCAACGGTTACCTGACTGACAGCGATGGCGACGGCGTGAGTGACGCGATCGAGCTGAACTACGACATGACATTCGCCAACGCCTGGAACTACTCCTACGACGCCGGCACGGATCTGGATCCGCGCGACAACGATACGGACAACGACGGCTGGCTCGACGGCCTGGAGATCCTGTATCCTGGTACGTTCCCGAATGGTCCGCTTGTTGCCGATAACGGCCTGACCGATGCGGATGGCGATGGTGTGCCGGTTGGTTTGGATCCCGATGACAGCACGAACGACACGGACCTTGATGGTCGTCATGATGCGTACGAACTGGCCCAGGGTTACGATGCTGATAACATCAACGACTTCCCGCCGCTGGGCGAGATCAATGGTAGTGCCCCGACAAACAACCTCGACGGTTTCATTCTCTACTACTATGCTGTGGGGAACATCCCCTTCACCAACGTTGAAGCCCACATCATGGATGCCGACATCAATCTAGACGGCACGATCAACAACCTGGACGGCTTCATCCTTTATTATTGGGCCGTTGGCAATATCGCAGTGATTCCGACCCTGTGACCGGATGATTGACCACTTACTCTCGAGGATGAAAAAGAAGGGATAAGAAAGACGATGCGCAAACTCACGACCTCTCTCTTGCTCGTGTTCTTCGGTCTCTTGCCGCTGGCAGCGTTGGGGCAGGCGACTGTGTACACGACAAATGTGCAGGGCGACCCCTACGCCGCGAGTGGTAACTACACGGTCGACATCGCCGTGAAGGATAACGCGCAAGGCAACGTGGCGTCTTACTCGCTGCGAATCTATTACGATCCGACCTCGACCGAACCGACGGCGATTGCGGATGTGGATCTGGGCGGGACTGCCCCGATATTCGGCAACGGTGGTGCGGCTCAGACCGACGCTACTGGGACCTACAAGTCTGTCAACACCTTGGGCAACATCGGTGGCACAAGCCAGAATCTGACGCTGTGCCGGATCACGTTTACGAACACGGCCTCTGTGGCGCCTTCCTATGGAGTCTTCGTTACCCAGGATGGGTCGAACGTTCCGCTGATCAACACGTCGTTCACGCCGATTACGGTCGGCGTATACGATGATACGGAAACGAATCCGTTCCCGACGGCCACGGCGACACCGACGGACACGCCGAGTCCAACTCCATCCGAGACTCCAACGGCCACGCCGTCTGACACACCGACGGCTACCCCGTCTGCGACGCCGACGGACACTCCGAGCCCGACTCCGTCCGACACGCCGTCTCCGACGCCCTCGGACACTCCGACTGAGACTCCGACGGATACTCCGTCCCCGACTCCGTCCGATACGCCGACGGCAACTCCGTCCGACACACCGTCTCCGACGCCCTCGGACACTCCGACTGAGACTCCGACGGATACTCCGTCTCCGACTCCGTCCGATACGCCGACGGCAACGCCGTCTGACACACCGTCTCCGACGCCTTCGGATACTCCGTCCCCGACGCCTTCGGATACGCCAACGGCGACGCCGAGCCCGACTCCGGGGACGGGTGCAGTGGTCTACACGACGAACGTTGTGGGCGACCCGTATGCCGCGAGTGGTAACTACACGGTGGACATCGCCGTGAAGGATAACACGCAAGGCAACGTGGCGTCTTACGCGCTGCGAGTCTATTACGATCCGACCTCGACCGAACCGACGGCGATTGCGGATGTGGATCTGGGCGGGACTGCGCCGATATTCGGCAACGGTGGTGCGGCTCAGACCGACGCCACTGGGACCTACAAGTCTGTCAACACCTTGGGCAACATCGGTGGGACAAGCCAGAATCTGACGCTGTGCCGGATCACGTTTACGAACACGGCGTCTGTGGCGGTCTCCCACGGAGTCTTCCTCACCCAGGATGGGTCGAACGTTCCGCTGATCAATACGTCGTTCGCGCCGATTACGATCGGCGCCTACGATGATACGGAGACGAATCCGTTCCCGGGTGCGGCGACGCCGACTGCGACTCCGACGGATACGCCGACGGCGACTCCGACGGATACGCCGACTGCAACGCCGACCGAGACGCCGACTGTGACGCCGACGGATACCCCGACGACGCCGACGCCGACTCCAACGGATACGCCGACGGAAACGCCGACGCCGACTCCGACGGATACGCCGACGACGGCTACGCCGACCCCGACAGATACCCCGACTGCGACACCGACGCCGACGGATACTCCGACGACGCCGACCGCGACTCCGACGGAAACCCCGACGGCAACGCCGACTCCGACGGATACGCCGACGACTCCGACGCCGACGAGCACGCCAACGGTGACTCCGACGCCAACGGATACGCCGACCACTCCGACTCCGACGAGTACGCCGACTGCGACGCCGACTCCGACGGATACTCCGACGACGCCGACTGCTACGCCGACGCCTACGGATACGCCGACGACTCCGACGCCGACGACAACTCCGACGCCGACGGCGACTCCGCCGCCCACGGATACTCCGACGCCGACGCCTACGGCGACGCCGGTGGAGTACACGTTCGTGCCTGGCACGGAAGGGTGGACGGATCACAGCTTCATGAGCTTCACGCCACCTGTGTTCGGCAATACGCCGGGTACGCCGGGTACGCTGGATATGACGGCGACGACGAACACGCAACAGGTGGGTATCTGGGAATCGCCTGCGTTCGAGTTGGTGCCGAGTGGCGGTACGCCTTCGCGGCCTGACGTGGTGGCCCTGATGGTTCAGGGGACGCCGAACGGTTCGCAGGTGTACGCCGCGACCTATCGCGTGATGACGGACGAGACGGACCTGACGCTTGTGCCGCAGATCCGCGTTCGTACGACGGCGGAGAACAGCCAGCAGGCTGAGGTGCTCTCGATCGAGTCGCACGCCGATGGCGCGTTCTCGCCGACGCCCGCGGGCAACGACTACACGTTGATGTTCCGTCCGCCGGCCACGAGCCCGATCTTCCGGTTCGAGTTCGACTTGCTGAACTTCTATCCGCAGGATTCGGCTTCGGCGACGGTGATGCTGGATAATGTGATCGTGGTGCCGGTGGACAGCAGCTTCATGACCGGTGCGACGTCCGAGATGGTCTACGACTTCGTCGGCGACCAGGACGGCTGGGATCACTATACGTTCAACGGTCTGTTCGACGAGCCGACGTTCGCGTACGATTCGGCGAACTCTCGCCTGGGCATCACGGTGGAGAACACGCCGGGCTTCCAGTTCGGCTTCTGGGGCTCGACGATCGATCCTGCGAACAACGTGGATATCGTTGCCGGCCGCCTATACTGGGCCGAGTACAGCATTGGTACGAACATCGTGACGGCGGACGAAGTGCCTGAGTTCCGTCTGCGTCTGAACGAGTCGCTGTTCCGTGTGAGCCAGTACACGAACGTTGCTTCGACGGGCTCTGCGCTGAACGTTCCGACGCCGGGTTCGCCGATGGACTACGTGGTGTTCTTCCCGCCGAACATGGGCGTGGGCCGCGACCTTCTGTGCTCGTTCGACCTGCTTGCGGATCCGTCGATCCAGACGCTGGACATCGGCGGTTCGATCTACGTCGAACGTGTCGAGGTCTTCTCTGCACCGGCTCCGTAACGGACCGACAAACCCTCAATCACAACGCCACGGGGCGGCTCCAACCAGAGCCGCCCCGTTCTTTTTGGGCTTCGTGCTCAACGTGGCATGGATGGGGCTTAAGCAATCGCGATATCATAGAGGTGTCTGTTTTCATCCTCCGACGAGCCTCCGTAAGTTGGGCTCGCCGGGGTGGTGGCGGCTTTGTGTTTGAGGACCAGGGGCGAGGAGGCTTTTGGGGCGACGGAGAGGGGCCATTCCCAGGATTGAGGAAGGTCCTCTCATGACAAACGTTTCGACACGATACTCCCGAGTGCTTGCTGCTCTGTGTGCAGTAGTCCTTGGCGCTGCGACGTCGTTTGCTCAGGTGCATGTTGCGCCGGGCGGCGTGGACTCCGGCGATGGACGGGATCCGGGCGCGCCGGTGGGGACGATCGCGTATGCGCTGACGCAGGCGAGCGACGGCGAGGAGATTCGCCTGGCGGAAGGTACTTACAACGAACAAGGCCTTCTACTGACGCAGTCGCAGATGATCACTGGCGGCTGGTTGTCGGATTTCTCGGGGCTGAACTCTCCGGTGGATCCGGCGAATACGGTCGTGCAGGGAGACGGCTCGGATCGCATCATCCGTCTCACGATCACTTCGTCCGGGCGCCTGACGACGCTCGACGGATTCACGATCACGGGCGGCGATGCTTCAACTCCCGACCATGGCACCGGCTTCGGCGGGGGTGTGTACGCGCCTGGTTCGGGCAAACTTGTTCTGAACAATATGACGTTCGATGGGAATGCGGGTCGCACAACGAAGGATCCGAATTCATTCGACGATGCACTCGGGCACGGCGGCGCGGTTTACTCCGACGGTTCGTTGGTGATCTCGAATTCGATGTTCTCGAATAACGTGGGGAATTCCGGCGGCGATTTCTTCAATGATTCGGGCGTGGGCGGCGCGGTCTATTATGGCTACAGCGGTTCGGGTTTGACTGAGTTCCTCATCGCAGACACGACGTTCGATTCCAATATCGGGCACAACTCGGACTCGACCAGCGATCTTGCCACGGCTACGAGTTACGGCGGCGCCGTTGCGATCTTCCCTGGATCGGTTTCACGAGCCGATGACCGCGGCGGACTCACCACGCCGACATTGACATTTCAGAACGTCGATTTCCTGGATAATTCCAGCCGGGGCTTCGACGCGGATGAAGGCAATTCGTATGGCGGCGGCTTGTACATCGATCTCTCGTCCTTCAATGGGCCGATCGACGTCAAGATCAGCGACTCGAGATTTCTGCGGAACTACGCCAGCAATGCCTTCACCGGCTTCGTCATTATCGGAGGATTTGCAACCGGCGGAGGAGCTGCTTTCATAACGAATGCCCAGACACGAGTTCTGATTGAAGATACAGAGTTCGATTCGAATGTCGCGGATGAACGACAGGGTCTTAGTATCGCCAGCGGCGGCGGCTTTTACGCAAAAGGCCCAAGTACTGGCATGAGGTCGCACGTTGATGAACCCCGTTTGCCGGTGATCGTCTTGAATCGGACTACGATCTGCAACAACCGCGCGGGTAATAGCAACGAGCAGGCGGGCGGCGGCGGATTCCACGTGGATCACGTGACGGCGATTCTGCACGATTCGAAGTTCTGCCGGAATCAGAATCGTTCGGAGGCTCCCTTCAATGCTTCCGGCGACGATGGACGCCATGTGCTCGCGGTAAGCAGTCAGTTGCTGGTGGAGAATACTTGCTTCAGCAATGCCCTCAAGTACGACGATTCGCCTCCTCCCCCACGAGGTGGTCCTCCTGTTCTGGGGTGGGATGTTTATCTGTCGGGCAATGGAGAAACGTCTGAGTTCCGCTATTGCACGTTCGCCGAGGCCCTTCAGCGTGACCAGGAGGCGCTGTACGTTGACGATGGGACGGACGTGATCGTCGACAGCAGCATCTTCTCGGGATTCACGGTTCCGATTCAAACGGTCGGGTCGGGTCAGGCGCTGGTTCGTTACACAGTCTACGATTCTGCCGATCTTGGCGCTGGGACGATTGCAGATGGCGGTTCCAACCTTGCAATCCCGCCTGGCAGCGATATTTTCCGCGACTTGCCCAATGACGATCTTCACTTGATTGCGAATGCTCCGGCGATTGGCGCGGGAAATCCCGCGAATGCTCCCGAGAAGGATGCCGATGGCGACCTGCGCGATGCGCAGCCGGATGCAGGTTGCGACGAGTACGTTGTTGTCCCCGAACCGATGATCGAGGTGACAGAGTTCAGTAGCGGCAATCCCGTGACGCACAACAGCACGGTGGATCTTGGGAAGACGCCGCTGAACGGGCCGAATATTCGTGTCTCTTTCAATATCAAGAACACGGGGACGGGGACTCTGTCGGTTTCTTCCATTTCAATCACCGGCGATCTGGGGTTGATTTCCACCGCTCCGTTCCAGTTGGCTCCGGAGGAGTCCAAGACATTCGACGTCGGGCACCCTTCGAATCCGACCGGCGTGTACAACGGCCAGGTGACGATTGTCAGCGATGCGGTGAATAACACCGAGTTCATTTTCAATGCCACGGCCGAGGTGACGGAGCCGGAGATCGCACTGTTCGAGGGCGATCGCGAGTTCGAGAACAACGATCCGCTCTCGAGTGTTTTCATGGATGCGGATCTGAACGGGACGCCGACGGAGAAGACGTACACGATCAAGAACCTCGGCACGGGGACGCTGAATATCAGCCAGCTCGCCGTTTCGTTGCCGTACACGTTCCTGAGCGGCACGCCGTCGTCGGTTGCGCCAATGTCGGAGGAGCAATTCACGGTTCGCCTGCCAACGGATGTGGCGGGGCGGTACGATGGGACGCTGGAGATCACGAGCGACGATCAGGACGAGGGGCTGTTCGTGATCAAGATCACGGGCCGCGTGATCGCACCGGAGATGTACGTGGAGGTCGATAATCAGCCGATCCAATCGGGCGATACCGTGGACTTCGGCGCGGCAGCTTATGCTTCTGAATTCCCGACCAAGACGGTGACGATCGGCAACACGGGGAATACGACTTTGGAACTCGACGGAGAGACAAGTCCGACGATCCCCGATGTGCCAATTGCTATTCTGGCTGCCGAGGTTCCGCCGGGAGAAGAGACGTCGTTTACGCTGAAGCTGAAGACCGCGGAACCGGGCGCGAAGGAAGGTACGGTCCGCATCTTCAGCAACGATCCGGAGGACAATCCTTTCGAGATCAAGGTGACGGGAACGATCGGCGATCTTCCGAATGAACCGGAGTACGACTTCGGCGATGCAATCGACCCGACGTTCCCGACGTTGCTAGCTTCGGATGGTGCGCGGCACAAGAAGAAGACCACTGGTCCGAATCCGAAGATCGGTGCCAACGCGACGGACTACGAGTTCGACGGTCGGCCGGGAAATCTGGCACTTGGCGATGACTCTGGGGCGCCGATCAGACGCGGAAGTACTTCGGACGATGAGGACTCGATCACGCCGAATTTCGTCGGTCAGGATTGTTACGCGGGACAGATTCTGCTCGATCGCGATGCGATGAACACGTTCCACGTTGTCGTCGGTGGATCCGCAGGCTTCCTGTATTTCTGGCTGGATCTGAACGGCGACGGCGATTGGGATGATGCCGGCGAGCAGTTGGTGAAGCAGAAACCGGTCAATGTGGGCGACAACGTTGCGATTCCGATTCCGATCGGCGCGAACTTCCCAAGAAACCGCGAGATGTTTGGACGCTTGCGGATCAGCACGGACCTCATTGCACTGAAGCCGACTGGCGCAGCCGTGGATGGCGAGGTGGAAGATTACCTGTTCCGGACTGTGGATCGCCGTTTCCTGGCCATCGACACGACGGACGATAAGCGCGACTACAAGACGACGTTCCAGTTCCGCGTGACGAACATCGTCGATAACCTGACGCGTGGCGTTTCGGATGTGCTCGTGACGACGGAGTTCTTTGTCTTCCGGCCGGGTTCAACGGCTTCCGCGGGGCCTCTCACGTACTTCAATCTGACCGGATCGCCGCAGGGCTATTCGACGTCCACAATGCAATGGACGATTCCAGCGATCGCGGATCTCGGCGAGGCATTCGGAATCTTCGATTGGGAACTTCAGCAAGGTTTCCAGGGTCAGAATCTGGCGTTGCGCATCGAGGTGGTTTCTGAGATCGAGTGCAACGGTATCTCGGATGAAGTCCCCGGGAACAACAAGTCGAACTGGTCGATCTTCTTGTTGTTCGGCGACTTCGCCGACCGGCAGCAGATCATTCGTAAGCTGCTGGAGATTCAAACCGGCATGCGAGGCGCCGTCGCGCACGATCCGATGGATCCCAACGAGGACGCTGTCGTTGATGTGGCGGATCTGATCTGGGCGGTCGGTGCGGAGGAATCAGCCGGCGCGGGCATTCCGTAGACAACCCACCTACGAGCAATCAAGGGCCGGCGGTGGAGGCTGTAACAGCTCCACGCCGGCCCTTTTGCATGCCCTGGCGATCGAATCCCGATACGGGACGCCGCCGGGATCGCCGTCCGGGCCGGGGGCGAAGTACAGCACCTTCTCGGGATCGAGTTCGGCGAGTTGTTTCGCGAGGAGTTCGACCATCGCCGGCACTTCGGTCGGTTCCAGGCGCTTATCGTAGTAGGGGAGAGAGTCTTCGGCGCGCAGGAGGCCAAACATGCCGGAAAAGATGCGGAACTCGGCGCCTGCCCTGGCGGCATGCTGATGCACGGCGCGGATCCGACGGCTGAGATAGCGTTCGAGGGCGGGAATGTCGCCGGGGGCGTCGCTTTTCTCGCGGCAGCAGGGTGTAATGTAGAGGATCATCCTGGGCATTCTCCGGCGAAGGGCTTGCCATCGCGGCCCCGGGCGCGCATAGGTGGGGGCGAATTGACGAAGGATCACCTGACCGCAAAGAGACACAATGACCGATAACGAGAGCAAGGAACTGGCGCCCGCGCAACTGGAAGACCTGCCGGAGGACATTCGCAACGCCGTGGTGCGCGCCGGATGGAAGGGTTTGATGCCCGTCCAGGAGCGAGCGATCCCATATATGCTGGAGCGCCGCGACCTGATGGTTCAATCGCGGACGGGCAGCGGCAAGACCGGCGCGTTCGTGTTGCCGATTCTCCACCAGATCGATTCGACATCGAAGAGCTGCCAAGCGTTGATCCTGGTGCCGACGCGCGAGCTGGCACTGCAGGTGAGCACCGAGGCGACGAAGCTGTCCGGCGATTCGGGCGTGCGCGTCGTGGCCGTGTATGGAGGCGTTGCTTACGGGCCGCAGATCGATGGCTTCAAGGCCGGCGCGCACATCGTGGTCGGCACGCCGGGACGTGTTCTGGACCACCTGCTGAAGGGCGCGTTGTCGTTGAACGGGCTGGATTTCCTGATCTTCGATGAAGCCGATCGGATGCTTTCGATGGGCTTCTATCCGGACATGAAGAAGGTGCAGCGGTATCTGCCGGATCGCGCGTTGTGCAGCACGATGTTCTCGGCGACTTTCCCGCCCAGCGTGGTTCGCCTGGCGCACGATTTCCTGTACGAGCCGGAGACGTTGAGCCTGAGCGCGGACCACGTTCACGTGACGGATACGACGCACGTGTACCACGTAGTCGGTGCGATGGATAAGGATCGTGCCCTGGTACGCGTCATCGAGATCGAGAATCCGGACTCGGCGATCATTTTCTGTAACCGCAAGGACGAAGTACACTATGTGGCGACGGTGCTTAAGCGCTTCGGGTACGACGCCGAGGAGTTGAGCGCGGACCTTTCGCAGAATGCCCGCGAGCGGGTTCTGGGACGGTTGAGGGCGGGTTCGTTGCGGTTTCTGGTGGCGACGGATGTGGCGGCGCGCGGGATCGACATTCCGGAGCTGTCGCACGTGATCCAGTACTCGCCGCCGGAAGATCCGGAGGCTTACATCCACCGGGCTGGGCGCACGGGACGGGCGGGCGCGACGGGCGAGGCGATCACGTTCGCGGCAGGGCTGGAGAAGGCGGAGCTGGGCAAGATCGCGAGGCGCTTCAAGATCGATATGGAGGAGCGCGAGCTTCCGACCGATGAAGATGTCGAGCGGGTAGTCTCGGAGCGTCTGACGGCGTTGCTGGAGGCCAAGAGGCGCGATCGTGACAAGCTGCGGGTGGAGCGGATGCAGCGATTCATGCGCCTGGCGAAGGAGCTGGCGGAAAACGACGATGAGCGCGAGTTGCTGGCGATGTTGCTGGACGACATGTACCAGGATTCGCTGCACGCGCCGCCGGCCGGGGCCGTGGCCGTGCCGGAAGAAAGCCCTGCGAAGAGTCAATCCGGCGATAAGGGCGGCGCAAAGCCCCGCAAACGCCGCAAGCGCCCGCCGCGGAATTAGACAGAAATCGACAGCCTTTGATGTTGCCCCCTGTTCAAACAGGGTCCTGAATCGGACCATTCAACTGAACAGGGGGAGATCATGGATACAGCGAGCGGAAATCCCGCCAAGATTCTATCCTTCGGAGCTGCTGCAGGGGCTCTCGGCGCGATCGCATGGGCAGGCCTGATCTATGTCGGCGCAGAGACGGCGATACTTGCGTGGGTCATTGGTGGCGCTGTAGGAATCGGTGTCTTGGCGGGTGGGGGCCGGGGCACGAATTGGGCACTCGTGGCCGCTGCTCTGACGGTTCTATCGATCTGCGCCGGCAAGGTGGCTGGGATTGAATTTCTGTACACTGAGTACATCAACAAGGAGATCGCTCCGCAGATCACGATCGAGGTGTACAATGAGCTCGTGACAGACGCGCGTGACTACGTGGCTCTGGAATCTGACGATCAGTTGCCGGATTTCATGATCAGTCACGGATACTGGGACGCGGAGGATCCCAGCGAGGTTCCGCAGATCTTGATAGAAGACTTCAAGGACAACAGGGCCCCGGCCCTGAAGGAGTTCAATGCGAATCCCCCCACCTTCGAGCAATGGAAAGCTGAGCGGCTCGATCGCGTTTCCGCATACATCCACGAGGAGAATTCGAAGTTCGATATGCTGAAGAGCACGCTAGGATTGTTTGATATCATTTTCTTTGCCCTTGGGATCCTGACAGCTTTCAAAATGGTCGCCCGCAACTCGAACTGACTTCGATCCACATCCAGCCCCATCCGGCCCCGGTCTTGCGGGGACACCTGGAGACTTGCGTCCGGCCTCCGCGGCGCGTAAGACTCTCCATGGCTGGCGAGATCACGCAGGGAAAGGGCTCCCCGACGGATGAATGACTGGTACAAGGATGCGGTTTTTTACGAGGTCTTCGTGCGTTCGTTCATGGACGGCAACGAGGATGGGATCGGCGATTTCATCGGGCTGAGGGAGCGGCTCGACTACATCAAAGAACTCGGCGTGACTTGTATCTGGCTGCTGCCGATGTATCCGTCCCCGCTGCGGGACGATGGATACGATATCGCGGATTACTACGCGATCCACAACGACTACGGAACGATGGAGGACTTCGAGTTATTCCTGCAGGCGGCGCACGCGCGAGGCATTCGCGTGATCGCGGACCTGGTTGTGAATCACACCAGCAGCGAGCATCCTTGGTTCAAGGCCGGCGCGGCAGACCCGGATTCGCCGTATCGCGACTATTACGTTTGGAGCGAGCGGCCCGACAAGTATCTGGATGCGCGGATTATTTTCTGTGACACGGAGACGTCGAACTGGACGTATCATCCGGAGGCAGACGCGTATTACTGGCATCGGTTCTTCGGTCACCAGCCGGATCTGAATTTCGACAACCCGGCAGTTCAGCAGGAGATGCTGAACATCTGCGATTTCTGGCTGAAGAAGGGGCTGGATGGGTTCCGCGTAGATGCCGTGCCGTATTTGTTCGAGCGCGAGGGGACGAATTGCGAAAACTTGCCGGAGACGCACGAGTTTCTGCGAAAGCTGCGCGCGTTCTGCGACCAGCATCATCCGCACGCGTTGCTTCTGGCCGAGGCGAATCAGTGGCCACAGGATGTGGCGGAGTACCTCGGCGACGGCGACGAATTCCACATGGCGTTCAACTTCCCGATCATGCCTCGGATCTTCATGGCGCTGCGCCAGGAGAATCGTCGGCCGATTGAGAACATCATCAACTTGCTACCGAAGATTCCCGATTCCTGCCAGTGGGCAATGTTCCTGCGCAATCACGACGAATTGACGCTCGAGATGGTAACGGACGAAGAGCGCGACTATATGTATAACGCGTACGCGAAGGAAGCACGGATGCGAATCAATGTTGGTATTCGGCGTCGGCTGTTTCCGCTGATGGAGAAGAATCGGCGTGCGATCGAGTTGATGCACAGCCTGTTGCTGACACTGCCGGGGAGTCCGATTCTGTACTACGGCGATGAGATCGGAATGGGCGACAACATTTACATCGGCGATCGCTCGGGCGTTCGCACGCCGATGCAGTGGACCGGCGATCGGAATGCGGGATTCTCAAAGGCCGATCCAAGTCGGCTTGCGCTACCGCTGATTCTCGATCCGGGGTACAGCTATCAGGGTGTGAATGTGGAAGAATCTGAGCGCAGTCCGTCGTCGTTCCTGAACTGGCTGCGGATGGTGCTGGATATTCGCAAGCACAACCCCGTGTTCGGCCGGGGAGACATCGAGTTCCTTCACCCGGACAACGAGCATGTGGTCGCGTATCTGCGTCGCTACAAAGAGGATGTGCTGCTGGTCGTCAACAATCTGTCGCGGTTCTCGCAATTCGTGGAGATCGACCTGCGGCAGTTCGCGGGTTACGTTCCCGTGGATCTGTTCGGGATGATTCGATTCCCGGCGATCGGCGAGTTGTCCTATCTGGTGACGCTGGGACCGCACGGGTTCTATTGGTTCCGCCTGATCCCGCCGATCGATTAAGTGCAAGCGAGCCGCCGGTGCGTTCTGCACTGCGACGGCTCGCCGTTTTCCCTTACAGTGGCGCGACAATCACGTCGGCGGCATCGACGACGCCATCGGCATTGTAGTCCGCTGCGAATCGATACGGCGTGTTCGCCATCACCATCATCGAGACTTCGGTCTTTGTGGGGAACTCGGACATGTCGGTGGAGATGACGGCGCTTGCCTGGGAAAGCGGCAACCATCCGATGTTGGCACCCCAGGCGTAGCCTTCGAGTTCGCCGGTGACGAGGTTGACGCGTGGCCGATTGGCCGGGGAGGCCGAGTAGAAGGCCAGCCAGCCGGCGTTGGCTGACCAGGCAAAACCATTCAGGTAGGCGACGTGCGGCGAAGACGAGGGATCCACAGAAACGTTCACGCCGAAATCATCCGCGGCCGCGTTCGAGTAGGAGTGCCCATTCGTCGGTGACCCGTCGCCCAGGTTGATCCAACCGATGTTAGCGGAGTAGATGTAGCCGCTGGCGTAATGGGATGTAATGACGGCGCCATCGGTGCCATCTCCGGCTCGCCAATCGATCCAACCAACGTTCGCTCCCCAACTGTAGCGATCGGTTGTGTCGATTGTCGAATTGGCCGATGCAATCGCGACGGCGATCAGGATGGCTGTGGCCACAATAAGAGGCTTCGTTGCTTTCATCAAGCGCTCCTTCTCAGTCGACCAAATTGGCAGTCGGGCTGGTGGCGGTTGCAACGGATTGCTCCGGGCCCACCAGGTTTCCCGTCTTGCCGGAGATATTGGTCGTCGTATTGTCTGTCAGGATATTGCTGAAGACTTGTTCTTCCTGGTTACTGAAGAGGGCAATTCCCGTGTCATTGCCCGTGAGAAGATTCTGGGTGACGACGTTGTTCCCGCATCGTACTTGAATACCGGCGTCTGTATTCCCCGTGCAGTTGTTGTCGCGCACGATCGCCGTGCCACAGAGGTTGATGCCGTTTCCCCCGTTGTTTCGAGAGAGGCAGCCTTCGATGAGCGTATGACCACCAGCGGCCTGATAGATTCCATCGCTTCCATTCTGCTGGATGATGCAGTCGCGGACGATGGTGTGCGTGTCGATACGGATTCCAGTGAACAGTGCATGGTTCGCCATGCTGTCTTCGATGATCGAGGAGCCGAGGGACTTGATGCACGTCCCGGAAGTGTCGTTTCCAAACACCCGGCAGTCGCGGATGTAACTGAAGTACCCTACACTCAGGGAGATTGTACCGTTCGAATCCAGGATCACGTTCTCGACTCGGGACCGTGAGCCCAAGTTGATCCCGCCGCCGGGCCACTCCGACACTTCACCATTGAAGACGGTAAGCGTTGAAGCCCCGGCGCCACTGATACCGAACAAGCTCGTGGGCGTGCCGACCATTCTGTAGCCGCGCAGATCGATGATGACGTTGTTAACAGAGATCGAAATTCCATTCTTGGATTCCTCACCGGCCAGGTCCTGCCCCAGGTAGTAGTATCCGGGTGATGCGATGATGAAGGTCGAGTCTTCATCGCCGGGCGTGTTCTGGCTGTTCAATTCCGTTCCGGGTCGCGCGGTCGCCTCGATGAGCGTTTCCAGATCGTCGACCGATGATTGCACTTTACCGATGGAAGAGTCGATCTCGTCGAGCGACTTCATCGTTGGCGCAGGAGTCCCTGGCGGTGTCAGGGATCCTTGCGCGGAAACCAGTATCGGAAGGGACAGTGCCAGACCTACAAGCGCTACGATTAAGTGAGAGCGAAGCTTCTTCAAAGAGAACCTCCTTTGCCAGGCAGGCAAGGTGCAGAATTTGGCTAAATACCAGAGTTGTTGCCATTCTGCAAAGTGTTGCTCGACTTGATGCGATCGTCAATGGATTCATTGGCGATCGGGTTGCAATCGCTCCTTGTCAGTCGACAAGATTGGCGGTGGGACTGGTGGCGGTTGCGACGGATTGCTCCGGGCCGACCGAGTTTCCGGTTTCGCCGGAGATGTCTGTTGTATTCCCGACGAGCGTGTTGCTGTAGACTTGCTCGTTGCTGTTCGCGAAGAGCTTGATTCCCACGGCATTGCCTCGGACGAAGTTCGCCCTGACCAGGTTATAGCCGCAGCGTACATAGATTCCATTCAAGTCATTTCCAGCCGAGAGATTATTCTGGAGTAGATTGTTGTAACACAAGTCGAACCCATCTTGTTGGTTATTCTGGGCGACACACCCCTCGACGATTGAGTACCCGCTGCTGTTTTGTGTGAATCCATCCATTCCATTGTTGTCTGAAACGCAGTCTCGAACAATGCAGTGTCCCAGAAATCCGATGCCCGTATAGACACAGTGCGATGCGAAGCACTCTTTGATGAGCGATCGGTCCTGGCAGTCGATCCCCATACTCGTTGTGTCATTTCCAAAAACCCGGCACCTCCGCACGGACAAGTTGTCCTTTCCATAGATGGCGGTAGAACCATTGGAATTGAGAATCAGATCTTCGATGACCGATCGATAGTCGGCCCTTACTCCTCCGCCGGGCCAATCGTCGATGATCCCATTTCGAATGACGATCTCGTAGCGCGCCATTCCGTTAATGGCCCTTTGGCTCGTCGCATTGCCGGTCATCCTGTGTCCGCGGAGGTCGATCTGGACTCCATCGACATCAATGCGAATACCGTCCTTTGAGGGTTCGCCAACAACATCCTCGTCCAAGAAGTAACAGCCGGGATCAACAATCACGAATGTGGCCGTTCCATCGCCAGGCGTTGTTTGCGCGTTGATTGCGGTGCCAATCGGGCGGTTGGCTTCGACGGCGGTGTAGATCTCGTCCAGCGACTTCATGTTCGGGGCTGGTGTTCCGGGTGGCGTCAACGCGCCTTGCGCGATGAGCAAGACGGGAATGAGCAGGAAGATTGCAACTCCCGCCAGTTTCGTAGAGTGATTGGGATTGTTCACAAGAACCTCCTCAGGTTCCCCCTCTGGGGTTATTACGGAATTACGAAATTCGCGGTGGGACTGGTTGCGGTTGTGGGAAGTTGGGCTGGGCCGAAGTAGTTGCCGGTTGTTCCGGAGAAGGCGGTTGTGTTTCCCACGAGCGTATTGCCGTAGACAACCTCGCTTCCGTTCGTGGATGCGGTGATACCTGTATCATTGTTACGGATCAGGTTCTCTGTGACCATGTTCTTGCCACACCTCAGGTAGATTCCAGTCGTGTTTTTGTATGCAACGCAGTTACGAACGATATTTCCCGCGCAGAGGGAAAAGCCATCCGGGTTGTTGAGATTGGAGACGCAGTTTTCAAGAATGCTGCCACCTCCGCTCCCCTGGGCGAAACCGACGCCTCCGTTGTTGATTGCGGTACAGTTCCGGATGACGCAGCCCCCTCCGAAGGCGAATCCGGCGCCATCGCCTGATGCCGCCGTACAGTTCTCCAAGTATGCCAAGTCCCCGGCGTAATAGGCGGTGGAAGCACTGCTGACGACGCGACAGTTTCTCATAATAGCGGATCCGGACGTACTAATGCCCGCGCCCCCGCAGTCGTACACCAGGAGTCCATCGATTCTGGTATGGATGTATCCGACGACGCCGCCCTCAGGCCAAGTGCGGACTGTCCCATTGGAAACGCGGAAGTTGCTGCTGCTTGCCGCGTTGATAGCGATCTTGCTATTTGGGACTCCCGTCAGCGTGAAGCCATGCA
The DNA here is from genome assembly GCA_020444065.1 of bacterium. NCBI lineage: Bacteria > bacterium. The sequence continues at coordinate 171,449 of JAHLLQ010000007.1, forward strand.
GGTCGATCGTGACATCGTCTGCAGTGACCGAAATACCATCCTTGTTTTCTTCGCCTGTCAGGTTCTCGGTCAGGTAGTAAGAGCCCGGTTCGGTGATCAGGAACGTGGCGACGGCGCCGCCAGGAACGGTTTCCTGATTGATGGGAATACCGATCGGGCCGCTGGCTTCGGCGGCCGTGTAGATTTCATCCAAGGATTTCATGATGGGGGCCGGCGTGCCGGGCGGGGTCAACGGACCCTGGGCGCTACAGATCGAAGTTAAAGCGAGTGCCAGTGCCGTACAGAATACGGCAAGGCGCAGGGAACTCCTCATAACTCACCTCCGAGAGAGAAGACGAATTCGCCAGTCGCAGAGTTTCGTGCTGCGGGGAATGGGTCTAGTTTCGATTTGAAGGAATGATGGTTCGCCGATGATCTGTCGTCAACGGGGATGAGCGGCGGGGGGCTCGCACCGATCTTGCTCCCTCTGAACAGGAAATCAGCCCGGCGCCTGTAAACGCGGCTTCTCGCCGCGGGCCTGCGTGTCTCTTTGACACGGGTGGTGTGCCGGGAGATTGTTCCAGCAAGAGACGAGGGAGTTTATCTGTGAAGATTCTGAAGCCCGGCGGCGACCCCGCAGGGTTCTTCGAACGGCTGCGAGCGGCGCCGAGGCGGGTCCTGCTGCTGGATTACGACGGGACATTGGCGCCGTTTCGAGAGAAGCGCGACGAGGCGGTGCCATACCCGGGAGTGCGGGAGGCAGTGCGGGAGATTCTGGAGTCAGGTTCGACGCGGCTGGCGGTGATCAGTGGGCGTTATACGAGAGACCTGTTGCCGTTGCTGGATATTGACCCGCATCCGGAAATCTGGGGGTCTCACGGGTGGGAACACCTGTGGACGGACGGGCGGTGCGAAGTGCCCGAGATGGGCCAGGATGCGCTGCGCGGGATCGAAAGGGCCAGGGCCTGGGCGGATGAACGGGGTTTGAACGAGCAGACGGAGGAGAAGCCGGGTTGCTTCGCATTGCATTGGCGCGCCCTGCGGGAGGATAAGGCGATCGAGTTGGAACGTGAGGCGCGGGCGGCCTGGGCGCCGTTCGCCGAGGGCACGCCGCTGGAGCTTCATGGTTTCGACGGCGGGTTGGAATTGCGCGTGGGCGGGCGCGACAAGGGGGACGCAGTCCGTGCGATCCTGGCGGACGAGCAGTCCGATGCAGCGATCGCTTATCTGGGCGACGATCTGACGGATGAGGATGCGTTCCGCGAGCTGGAAGGTCGCGGGTTGCGTGTGCTGGTGCGTGGCGAGTTCCGCGAGACGCGCGCGGACCTGTGGCTGACGCCGCCGGAGGAGCTGATTGATTTCTTGAATACATGGAAAAGGATCTGCGCATGAATCTGAAAAAATGGATGCAGGACCTTCTGGGAGAATTGGGAGGCGATAAGATCGCGGGAGTTCTGATCAGCGAGTGGGTCCTGTTCGGTACCGCGACGATCGTTCTTCTTCTCGTGTTCCTGTTGGTTCGCAAGATCCTCAAGGTGCGACTGGCGAAGGTTGCTGGTGAAACCGAATACACTTGGGACGATTTCTTTGAGAAAGTCGTGGATAGCACGTACGCAATTACGTTGCTCGCCGTTGCAATGTATATCGGGACGTTTCTGATCACGATGCCGCTGGAGACGCGGAAGATTCTCCTGCAGGTCATTGTTGTCATTGTTTTGATCCAGGTGGGGTTCTGGGCAAACGCGAGCGTGGAGCAATGGTTGCGCAAAGGGTTGAAGAAGTTCCATAAGACCGACATTGCGGTCGAAACAACAGCATCCGTGATCAAGTTCTTCGCGATCATCTCGATCTGGGCGATCGTGGTGGCGCTGGTGCTCTCGAACATGGGCATCAAGATCGGTGCAGTGATCGCAGGGCTCGGCGTCGGCGGTATCGCTGTTGCCTTTGCCTTGCAGAAGATTCTTGGCGATGTGTTCAGTTCCGTTGCGATCCTGATGGATAAGCCTTTCGAGGTTGGCGACTTCATTATTGTGGGCGATCTGATGGGATCCGTAGAGCGCATCGGAATTAAGACAACGCGCATCCGCAGCCTGGGAGGCGAGCAGTTGATTTTCGCCAACACCGATTTGATTGACAGCCGCATTCGGAATTACAAACGGATGCGCGAACGGCGCGTGGTGTTTGCTTTTGGGCTGATCTATCAAACGAACGCGGATCAGTTGGAACGTGCTAAGCAGATTGTGGAAGACGTGATCAAGAACGAGGAGAAGACGCGGCACGATCGCGTGCACTTCAAGGCTTACGGGGCCTCTTCGTTGGATTTCGAAGTCGTCTACTATGTTCTGAGTCCGGACTACAATTTGTACATGGATATTCAGGAGAAGATTAACCTGAACATCTATCGGCGATTCGCGGAAGAAGGACTCTCGTTCGCTTACCCGACGCAAACGTTGTATGTTCGCGGAGACAGCCCCATTCGTGTTCAAAGCGAACGCATTGCGGAACGCGAAGTCGAACTCACGACGGAGCAGCAAGAAGAAGAAAACTCGGAAGCCTGATTGGAGGAAATGTAAATGACGACATTGAAGAAACGTCTGGTTGTTGTGTCCAATCGACTGCCGGTCATTCTGAATAAAGACGAACATGGCAATTGGGAAGTGAAACCCGGCGCGGGCGGCTTGGTGACGGCGCTGAATCCGATCCTGTCGGAGAACGGCGGCGTGTGGACCGGCTGGATTGGTGCAGAGCCGGATGAGCAAGTCGACGAAGTGCTCGAGCAGCATTCCAACTCGATGGCATACAAATTGAAGTCCGTCCCGCTGACGAAAGAGGAAGAGGACAAATACTATCGCGGGTTTTCGAATGCGGTTCTGTGGCCTCTGTTTCACGATCTTCTTGGATACTGTCGGTTCGATCGAGAGACGTGGGATTCCTATCAGGAGATTAACGAGCGATTTGCCCGCGTGACGTGCGAGTCGGCGGAACCTGCGGACGTGGTCTGGGTTCATGATTATCAGCTTTGCCTGGCCGGGCATTACATGCGGAAGCACGGTTGGAAGGGGCCGATTGCGTTCTTCCTTCATATTCCGTTTCCATCTCCGGACCTCTTTCGACGGCTGCCGTGGCGGCGGCAGATGATCAAGGCCTTGTTGGAATACGATCTTCTCGGTTTCCAGACGCTGCGAGATCGAAAGAATTTCGTAGCGTGCGTTCGCGAAATGGTTCATGGCGCCAACGCGACAATTCAACGACGCGTCACGACGATTCAGTTGGAGGACGGGCGAGAAGTTCGCGTCGGAAACTGGCCGATCAGTATCGACTTCGATGAATTTGTCGAAACGGCGAAGTCAGAGGAAGCAAATCAGGAGGCGTGGTACTTTCACGAGCATTTCCCGCGCATGAAGTTGATCATGGGCCTGGATCGCCTGGACTATACAAAGGGCATTCCAGAGCGGTTCCGTGCGTTTGAGCGTTTCCTGGAGAAGTACCCCGACATGCAGGGGAAAGTTTCTCTGTATCAGCATTTGATTCCGAGCCGGACACACGTTCCGGATTACCAGGATTTGAAGAATCTGCTCGATCGATTGGTGGGCCGGATCAATGGGCGGTTTGCGCGATCCGGGTGGGCGCCGATCTATTATGTTTACGGGACGCTGAGTCGCCCGCAGTTGGTGGGGCGCTACAAGTCGTGCGAGGTGGCGCTGATTACGCCGCTGCGCGATGGGATGAACCTGGTTGCAAAGGAGTTCTGTGCATCGCATTTCGACAATGACGGCGTTCTGATCTTGAGCGAATTCGCCGGCGCGGCGGACCAGTTGAAGAAAGGCGCCATGTTGGTGAATCCGTACGACGAGGAAGAAACGGCGGACGCGATTTACAAAGCGCTGCACATGGATGATGAACATCGGAGCAAGCGGATGGAGCGGCTGCGGAGTGTGATTCGTCGCAGCGATGTTCATTGGTGGGTACGCCAGATTTTCGATACGATCGATCGTGAACTTGTTGAGTGACGGCCATGCCGAAGCGCATCTTGATCGGGACATCCGGGTTTTCCTACGATGATTGGAAGGGGACGTGGTATCCCCCTGACCTGTCGAAGAAGGACATGCTTGGATTCTATTCGGATGTGTTCGATGCGCTGGAACTGAATGTCACCTATTACCGTACGCCGCCGCCGCGCAGTGCGGAATCGATCCTGGAGAAATCGAAAAGGCGATTGGCCTTCTCGATCAAGGCCCCAGGCGAGTTGACGCATCGGCGGGAAATCGGAAGATCGGTGATCGAACCATTCCGCGATTTCCTGCAGCCGTTCAGAGAGACCGGGACGTTGAGCGCTTTGTTGTTTCAGTTTCCGTACGCGTTTCATGCTTCGCCGGCGACGTGGGATTTTCTTTCGCGCATTCGCGATGCTTTTCCGGACGATCCGATCGTCGTGGAGATGCGTCACAACTCGTGGGACAATGCCAGGGCGGATGTGCAGCTTTCAGCGTTGCAGTTTTCGCGAGCGATTCTCGACCAGCCGGACGTCTCGAAATTGTCCGCGTCGGCGCGCGAGAGCGTGACGGGTCCGATCGCGTATTTCCGTTTTCACGGGCGGAATCGCGACGCGTGGTTCCAGCACGAGGAGATGTCCGACCGTTATCGGTACGATTACTCCAAAAAGGAACTAGAGGAGTGGGTACCGCGGGTTCGCGAATCGTCGGAGAAGGCACAGTCGACGATGGTGTTCTTTAATAACCATCCGGACGGCAATGCGCCGAAGGATGCGGAGGACCTGGCGGGATTGCTTGGCCAGCCGTTGCGGGGCAGCGGATACAGCGACTTGTTTTCTTAATCCACAGAGACAGTCAGTGTGCGGTTGTGTGCCATGGCGCGATCGTAGAGTTCAATCACACATTCGGCCGGTCCGCCGTCGAGTTTCCAGGCGCTGAGTTCGCGCAAGTCCGCCTGGGCATTGCTTGGCGTTGCGGAGAGGCCGCAGTGCTGCATGAAGTCCCAATCGCTCGAGGCGTCGCCGAGGCCGAGGACGTTCTTTGCCGGGATGTCGATGTCGTCGAGCATCCACTGCAATCCAGTGCCCTTGTTGATCCCAGGCGGCAGGAAATTGATGACCGCGTGCGTGCGATCGACGATGAAGCGCTCCTGCCAGCGCTCGCCGAACACTTCGACAAGTGGCAGCAATTCCTGCATGGTCATCGGCGGAATCGGGAACAATGTCAGTTGGCAGATCTTGCCGGCTTCAATGCCGATGTTGCCGTACTTGGTTTGCAGATCCTGTTCGGCGTGGCTTGCCAGTTCAACGTAGTGACAACGATTCTCAATCGTGTACGTGGGGTGGACTTTGTAGCGGCGAATTCGCGGGTCCCACATAACGGCGCCGCACTCGGCAAGGCTGGGCAGGTACGCGCCAGCGTATTGATGCAGGCATTGGACGTAGGGCAGTGGGCGTCCGGTGCAGAACACGAGCGCGGGGATCGTTGGGTCTTCCTTCGAGGCGTCGTTCCATTCGCGAACGCGTCGCGTAACCTCCAGATCGAACTGGTGCTTTCCTCCCGCGGAGAAGCAGCCATCAATGTCTGCAACAATCAGCCGGATCGTCTCCCGTCCTTCCATCCCTTGTCCTTTCAGTTTGTTTTCTTCGATGCCGCGCGGGTGAAGGTGCCGTCCTTCTCCATGGCCTGGCAGAAACGGGTCATGGCCTTCAGCGTGTCCGAGCCGACATGGTGTTCGATGCCTTCGGCGTCTTCTTCGGCGGCCTGGCGGGGAACGCCGAGGGCCTTCAGGAAGCGCAGGACCAAGTGGTGGCGAGCGCGGGATTCCTCGGCGAGCTTCGCGCCCTCGTCGGTCAGCGAAACCGCGCGGTAGGACTCCGCGTTGACGAGCCCGAGGGCCTTCAGGCGGTTGATCGTCTTGTGGACGGTGACGTGGCTGACGCCGAGGCGGGCGGCGATGTCGCTCTTGTGGGCGGCGCCGATTTCGCGCTGCAGATCGCTGATCAACTCGACGTAGTCCTCGGCGTTCTCCATGGCGTGGTCGGCCCGCTGGCGGGCGGGGGAGCGAGTGAGTTCGAAATCGCTGGGTGCCATGGGGATTTCCGGGGCGGAGTTGTAAGGCCTGTGACACAGATTAGCGGCGGCTACATCTTGTAAATGCAGTTGCCATCGCACGGCCGGGCGGGTCAACCTCGAAACACCTTCGTCGAGGATGGCACCCATGCCTAATAAGGATACGGACTCGTCACGCAAGATCGTCGAAACGCGCCGCAAGACGGCGGAGACGGACATTTCGGCCAGGCTCGATCTTGATGGCTACGGCCGGTTCGAGGGCCACACCGGTGTACCGTTCTTCGATCACATGCTGGTGCTGCTGGCGCGTCACGGCGGGCTGGATCTGAAGCTGACCGCCGACGGTGACACGAATGTGGAGTGCCACCACACGGTGGAGGACGCGGGGATCGTGTTTGGGATGCTGCTGGCGGAAGCGGCCGGCGACAAGGCCGGCATCATGCGTTACGGACACGCCGTCGTGCCGATGGAAGAGGCGTTGTGCGAATGCACGATCGATTTCTGCGGCCGGCCGTTCCTTTACTTCCACGCGGATTTTCGTCGGCCGATGATCGAGAATTACGCGACGGAAATCACAGAGGACTTCTTCCGCGCCGTGGCCAATAACGCCGGGCTGACGATGCACCTGGAGTGCCGCCGCGGGCGCAATGCCCACCATATCGTCGAGGGCCTGTTCAAGGCGTTCGCCCGTGCGCTGCGCGTGGCGATCTCTGCGGACCCGCGCATGTCGGGCGTGCCGAGCACGAAGGGGATGCTTTAGGGCGGGGCCTTCGTAGCGATCGATCCTTTCAAATGAAAAGCGTATGACGCTTCGGATTGCCTTTTGGCCGGGAATGTTGGCCAATGAGGGTAGAATCCCAGGCGAAGGAGCACCGTCATGCGCGTTCTTGTCATCGGCGGCACCCGATTCATGGGCCCCCACGTTGTGCGACGGCTGATTGCGATGGGGCACGGGGTTGCCGTCTTCCATCGCGGACACACCGAACCGGATTTCCCTCACGAGGTGTTGCGCCTGCACGGCGATCGGCGGCGGTTGCGCGATCACGCGGTGGAGTTCCGCACATTTGCGCCGGACGTCGTGCTGGACATGATCGCCGTCACGGAGTCGGACGCGGTGGAGGCGATGGAAGTCTTCACGGGCCTGGCGAAGCGCTTCGTCGTGGCCAGCAGCATGGACGTTTATCGTGCGTATGGAATTCTGCTGGGCAAGGAAGACGGGCCGCTGCAGCCGGTGCCGATGGATGAAACGAGCAAGTTGCGCACGAATCTGTATCCGTATCGCGGAGACGAACCGCGCGCGGACGACGATCCGATGAAGCGCATGGACGACTACGATAAAATCCCGATCGAGCGCGCAGTTCTTGGCGAGCCGAAGTTGCCGGGCACGGTGTTGCGTCTGCCGATGGTTTACGGTCCGGAGGATTATCAGTATCGGTTGTTCGATCCGTTGAAGCGCATGGACGATGCACGTCCGGCGATTCTTCTGGAGGAAGGCTATGCGGCGTGGCGCACGACGCGCGGCTACGTGGAAAATGTCGCGGCGGCAATTGCGTTGGCGGTGAATGACGATCGCGCGGCGGGACGGACTTACAATGTTGGCGAGGAAGACGGGCTGACAGAGAAGGAGTGGCTGGAAGCGATCGGTCGCGAAGCCGGATGGAGCGGGCGCGTTGTCTCCGTCCCCAAGGAGGAACTGCCCGAGTCGCTTGTTGCCGACATGAACACTGACCAGGATCTTGTCTGCGATTGCTCGCACATTCGCGACGAATTGGGCTTCAAGGCGGAGATCGATCTTCCGGAAGCGCTGCGCCGCACGATCGAATGGCAGCGCAAGAATCATCCTCCGCGCATCGACGAGAGCGCATTCAATTACGCCGAGGAAGACAAGATTCTGGCGCGGCTGGGGATTGGGTAGCGACGGTGTCGTCGATTTGCGAACTGAGAGTGGAGGATCTGGAGAAGTTTCTGCCGTTGTTGGCCGAGATTGAGTGCGGTGCGCACTTCGATATGGCAAACGCGGAGCATGTTGCTTTCCTGCGCCACCGGATTGAGGTGTACGTTGCGATGGGTGCGCAGTTCTTCGCCGCACGGGGGGATGATGGCGCGCCTCTCGGGATCGTGGCCGTTATTGTCGAGCGCAAGCTGCATTGCGCGCCGTCGGCAGAGGTTGTCTCGATCGGCACAATGGCCGCGCATCGTCGCAGCGGCGTCGGGACGGAGCTTCTGAATCACGCAGTGGACATAGCGCGGCGGGCGAAGGCGCATGCAGTGTTCGCGAAAACATATGCGGCCGATGCGGGTACGATCGCCTTCTACGGTCGCAACGGTTTCCACCCGGTCGCGGTCATTCCCGGGACCAACGGTCCGGACGATGAAGGCGATGCCGTGATGCGGAAGGGGTTGTCGGAGTCGGACTCATGATTCCGCCAATCATGTCCCCATTCAATCCCGTGTTTCGACGCTCAATGGCCATCTTTGTTGCGGTTGCGGTGATCCTGATTACGCTTGGCTTGCTCTGGATGGATGCCACGACTCCGTCGCGCCGATCCAACTACTCACGGGTGAGGGCAGACATGCGTTACTTGGCGACTGCCATTGAATCGTACAGAGATGATATGGGTTCCTGTCCCGCCGCGGCGCCGTTTGTTGAACCGAACTTCCCTCCTCGGTTAACCACATTCCGAAACCCCACGGATGAGGATGGGATGGGCAGTATCACGACGCCAGTTTCATACATCACGAGTCTGATTGTCGATGTCTTTGCGCCAAGCCAACCTTCTTTTGCCTATGGGCCGTTATTCGGGGCAGAGGACTCGCCCGGATGGGTGATGCTTTCACCGGGGCCAGACAGTGTTTATGATATCCGCGACTTCAAGGTGTTGATCGACGACGATGGGAACTTGCGAGGCGACTTCGTGCTGCGGAATACTTACGACCCGACCAATGGGGAGACCAGCATCGGTGACATCTTGTGGTTTGGGGAGGCGCGGGGCACGGAAGGCGGGTCTGATTGAATAGTCTCCATTCCTCCAAAAACAGAATTCGAGTGCGAGTACGTGTGCCGCTGCGCTGAGTACGAGTACGGGGGATAGGCGTTGTGGAGCGGTCTGGGAGGAATTCCGCTTGCCCGCAGGGGCAATTCGGAGTCTTTGGCGGGCGTGAGACGGGCGATGGTGAACGACGGCGCAGTGGACCGCGCCCCGGCGCTCTTCTCGTGAAAGAAGGTTCTCTCCGCACGAAATGTTCATTCCCAAGCTTGTTGTCTGTCTCCGCGATTATTCTCGAAAAACGTTCTTTTCCGACCTGTTTGCCGGCCTGACCGTGGGTGTTGTGGCGTTGCCGCTGGCGATGGCGTTTGCCATTGCGAGCGGGGTTCCGCCGGAGCGCGGTCTGTTTACGGCGATTGTTGCCGGGTTTCTGATTTCGGCTCTCGGCGGCAGCCGCGTGCAGATCGGCGGGCCGACCGGCGCGTTCGTTGTCATCGTTGCCGGGATCGTTGCCGAGTTCGGCTATGACGGCCTGGTGTGGAGCACCCTCCTCGCGGGCGGGTTGCTGGTGGCGCTCGGCATCGGGCGAATGGGGGCGCTGATTCGGTTCATCCCGTTCCCCGTGACGACGGGTTTCACGAGCGGCATTGCCGTGGTGATTTTCTCGACGCAGATTCGCGACTTGCTGGGGCTGCGGATGGAGTCCGTCCCCGCAGAGTTTGTCGACAAGTGGATCGAGTACGTTCGTCACCTGGGTTCGATTAACCCCAGCGCCGCGACCGTCGGCATCGGGACGATTCTTGTCATTGCAGTGACGCGGAAGTTCGTGCCGCGTATTCCGGCGATGCTGGTGGGGATGCTTGTCGCGACGATCGCGGCGGCGGCGTTGCACCTGGATGTCGAGACGATCGGTTCGCGCTTTGGGGAGCTTCCGCGGACGTTGCCGGCGCCGGGGCTTCCCTCGATTTCATTCAGTGAGTTGCGTGCGCTCGTGCCGTCGGCATTCACGATCGCGATGCTGGCGGCGATTGAGTCGTTGTTGTCCGCGACAGTGGCCGATGGTATGACGGGCGGCCGTCATAAGCCGAACACGGAACTAATCGCGCAGGGCGTGGCGAATGTCGGAACCGTTCTGTTTGGCGGTATTCCTGCCACGGGCGCGATTGCGCGGACGGCGACGAACATCAAGAGCGGCGCAAAGACTCCGGTGGCGGGATTGATTCACGCCGTGACGCTGTTTCTGCTGCTGCTCTTCTTTGCGCCGCTGGCAAAGGCGATTCCATTGGCAGCGCTGGCCGGCATTTTGGTCGTCGTCAGTTACAACATGAGTGAAGTGAATCACTTCATCGGTCTGCTGAAGGCACCGCGCAGCGACGTGATGGTGTTGCTGAGCACGTTCGGACTGACGGTGTTGATCGACCTGACCGTTGCGGTGGAGGTCGGCATCGTGCTGGCGGCGTTGCTCTTCATCCGGCGTATGTCTGAGGTTACCAGCGTCGGCATGATCACGCGCGAAGTTCGCGGCGACGAGGAAGAGGGGCCGGATCCGAATGCGTTGTCGCTGCGACACATTCCGGCCGGGGCGGAAGTGTTCGAGATTCAAGGGGCGTTCTTCTTTGGCGCAGCGGACCGATTCAAGGAGACGCTGCGAACCGTGGAGCGTCCGCCGAAGGTGTTGATCGTTCGCATGCGGAACGTGTTCGCGATGGACGCGACGGGCCTGCACTTGCTGGAGGAGTTGCTGCATCTTTGCCGGCGAGACGGAACGACGGTGGTGCTGTCCGGTGTGCATGCGCAGCCGTTGGTTGCGATGCAGCGCAAGGGCTTGTGGGACGCGATCGGCGAGGAGAACATCCACGGGAACATCGACGATGCGATCGATCGGGCGTGCGATCTTCTGGGAGAGCCCCGCCCCGAGCATCCCGCGCCGTTTGTCCCGGTGGTGGCTCGTGAAGGGGCTGTTGCCCCCAACGCGGGGTGATTCTTGAAAAGCGAAACTCTGGCGAATCGCGGCCTTGACATTCCGGGCGCTGCGGCGCTCTGCTCGGAAGTACCAACGCCGCACGGAGTTCGCCTCATGGCCGACAATCTGAACCCGCAACCAAACGATCCGCGAGACCGCGAGGACGATCAGCATCTGCGCCCGAAGTCGATGGGCGAGTTCATCGGCCAGACGCAGGCGGTGGAGAATCTGCGGATCTTCATTCAGGCGGCGGCGCAGCGCGGCGAGGCGTTGGATCACGTGCTGCTGTACGGTCCGCCAGGGCTCGGGAAGACGACGCTGGCGCACATCATCGCGGCGGAGATGGGCAGCAATCTGCGCTCGACAAGCGGGCCGATCATCGAGCGCAAAGATGACCTGGCCGCGATCCTGACGGACATGAAGCCGAGCGACGTGTTGTTTGTGGACGAGATTCATCGGCTGAATCGCGTGGTGGAGGAGTGCCTGTATCCGGCGATGGAGGATCGCAAGATCGACATCATGATCGGCGAGGGGCCGCACGCGAAGTCGATCAAGCTGGAGGTGGCGCCGTTCACTCTCGTCGGTGCGACGACGCGCGCGGGCATGCTGAGCGCACCGCTGCGATCGCGTTTCGGAATTACGCAGCGGCTGCAGTTCTACGATCAGGGCGAGATGGAGAAGATCGTTCGGCGCTCTGCGCGGATTCTGGATGCGCCGATCGACGCGGAGGCGATTTCGCTCGTTGCACGCCGGTCGCGCGGAACGCCACGTATTGCAAACCGGCTGTTGCGACGCGTGCGCGACATCGCGCAGGTGCGGCACGACAATCACATCAACTCCGACGTGGCGGAAGACGCGTTACGATTGCTCGATGTTGATGGGCGCGGACTCGATACGCAGGACCGCGCGCTATTGTCCTGTCTGATCGAGAAGTTCGGCGGCGGTCCGGTCGGGTTGAATACGCTGGCGGTCAGTTTGAGTGAAGACGAGGACACGTTGATCGACGTCGTGGAGCCGTACCTGATTCAGATTGGTTTCATCAAACGCACGCCGCGCGGACGCGTGGCGACATCGTCTGCGTTCGAGCACCTCGGTCTGCGGCCGCCCGTGGATTTGAACGGCGACGCGGCTGTCGATCTGTTTGAAGACGAAGGCTGACGACCTCTACACGAACAGAATAAATCGTACGCTCATCCAAATACCAATTCCGATAAAGAGCACGCCGGTGATGCGTCGGGCCCAGAGTTCGAAGGCGCTGACGCGTTTGAAGGCCGCTCCCAGGCCGTTTGCCCCGAACGCAATCACCAGTGCAAAGCCCAGCACCGGGATGGCCGTTCCAATTCCGTAGATGCCCGGATAAATGATCGAGGAACCGCTCTTCACGGTGAGAGGCAAGAGGCTGCCGAAGAAGAGCGCCGCGGATGTCGGGCAAAACGAAAGGGCGAAGACAAAACCCAGAAGGCCTGCTCCCCAGACGCCGAACTTGTCCGCATGCTTCTGCATCTTCTGTCCCCAGGAGGATCCGGAGCCGGACGGCAGGGACAATAGCTCCAGTAGGAACATGCCGACGACAATCAGCAGGGGTCCCATCAGCATGTTCATGTACTTCTGGAGGAAGTGCGAGAGTTGCGGCACAGCCAGGAGGCTGGCGGAGAGAATGACGCCGAGCACGAGATACGTCAGCGTGCGGCCGGCCGTGTAGAGCAGGCCTGACCACACGGCGAGCCGCGTCTTTTCAACGCGGCGAGAGATGTACGACACGGCCGCGATGTTTGTGGCGAGCGGGCACGGACTGATCGATGTCAGGATGCCGAGCCAGAGCGCCGTGCCCAGCCCAATCAGCCACTCTGTCACGATTCGTCGCCTGCCATGAAGTCGACTGTGTTTTCCACGACGTACTCCTCAAACTCCTGCGGAGTCTCATGGATCTTCGTCCAGATGTCCGGCAGGTTCTTCCAGCGCAAGATCGTGTCGCCGCGTTCTTCCGTCAGGATGACGGATTGAAACGCCAGTTCGAAGTCGTCGCGGAAGTGGGTGTTCTCCGGCTCGTCGTAATTGACGAGCCGCCACTCCATGTCGCCGGCATCGAGCTGATCGGCGAACATTGTCGAGATGGCGTCGCGGGACTGTTTCTCGATCGCGTTGCAGGTCGTGCAGCGCACATTGCCGTGGAAGTAGTAAACGACAAAGTGCGTTTCCTCGAGCGCCTTGATGGGTTCGTTTGTCGATTGGGCCTCAGTCTTCGTTTGCACCGTTGCCGTAGACTCGATGGGCGCAGGCTCACTGCGCATCTCTTTCACGACGATGGCGGCCAGGCTGATGCCGACGAAGAGCAGCAATGCCGCCGTGATGATTGCTTTGGGTTTCATACCGTTCTCCTCAGGTCAGCATTGCTCGAAGTTCACTTGCAGAGGGCAGTTTGCCTGCGCTCTTCACCTCGCCATCGACGACCAGGGCGGGGGTTGTCATGACGCCGAATTCCACGATGTCATTGATGTCGGTCACCTTCTCCAGTTCGTACTCGATGCCTGCTTCTTTCGCGGCGGCCTCGGTCAATTCGGCGAGCTTCTTACACTTCGGGCAACCGGTGCCCAGCACTTGCAGTTTCTTCATTGTTCACTCCCTTTCCTGATTCCGGTGTGAGTTTTTAGTAGAACAGCCGGATCACCATCAGCGATCCGATGACCAGCAAGAACCAGCCAAACGCTTTCTTGAGCCTGAGTTTGTCGATGCCCACGGTGAGTCGGCTTCCGATCTGGGCGCCCGCGAAGACGACGACGCCCAGAATGAGCGAGGTTTTCCAGTCCCAATGGCCCTGCAGAATATGACCAGCCAGGCCGGCGACTGCCGTCATTCCCACCATGAAGGCGCTGCTGCCGACGGCGATATCCATGGGGATCCCGAGAAGCAGAACCATGACGGGGACTTTCAGAATGCCTCCGCCGACACCGAGGAGGCCTGAGAAAAGACCAACGAGCAAGGACACGGAAAGTGCCAGCGGGAGATTAACGCAGTAGGTTCTGTCGCCGAGCGATCTTCTCCAATGAAGTCGCGTTCTCTTCACCTCAGAGCAATGATCCTTCTGCGTCTTCGGAGAGAGCATGAAGTAGGATGAGACGAAGACCATGACGGCAAAGAGCACCGACAAGGGACCGGCCGTGAACCACGAGGAGACGATTCCTCCCAGGAAGCCTCCCACCATCGTCGACGACTCGAGCGTGATCGCCAGTCCCCAGTCGGTTTTCTTTGCTTTGCGAAAGACGATCGTTGAAGAGAGCGAGACTGCGGCGATCAGAAACAGGCTCGTCGCTGCGGCTTCGTGAAAGTCGATTCCCGCCCAAACCTGAATCGGGGTGTAGACCACCCCGCCTCCCTGGCCCATCATGGAGAAGATGGCAGAGAAGACGAAGAACACGGCTATGAGAATCAGGATCATGGCAAGTGATTCCCTTCAACACTCGGTGCAGCCTCAGCCCCTAATCGCTTTCTCGCGGCATGGGATGCAGACTTTCTTATCGTTGAGGATTCGCCCATAGGGTTCGACGGTCATCTCGCCGCAGATGTCGCAGACGAATCCCGCGAAAGAATGCGGCGGAGACTCCAGCGCGTACTCGAAGACATCGCTCACGATCAGCAGATCTTCTTCCGGAGCGGACATCACTCGCTCGACCAATGGGGCGATGACCTCTTCAGGGACTTCCGAGGCTGGAATGCCTTTCTCGCGATAGTCCTTGAAGAAGGAAGACTGTTTGTTGGCCTGCATCGCTTCCGCCTTGGGGGTTACGCGCACCGCGCGTCCGGATTTCTTTTCGACCAAAGTGAGACCCCACTTCCCGTAGTGGAGCCTCTGAATGTTGCCTTTGCCGAAGGTGCAACCCGTGATCATTTGAACGCCGTCTGCGAAGCAGGTTGCGCAGTGGTTCTCTCCGATTTCTACCAGGGCGACGAGCTGTCCGTCTTTTGATCTCTCGACGCCTAACATGTTCATGGCGGCTGCCCCGACCCGCAGACCCATGGGCATTGCGGGGCACTTGTGGCCGTGCAATTGAAGGCCGGCTTCGTAGTAAGTTCTCGCGTCAATCATGGTACTGCCTTCCTTTCAGAAATTCTTTAGTGGAACAGGTTGCCGTAAAGCAAACCACTGAGCGTTGCCAACACGACCACGAGACCGACGAAGATGAGGGTCTTCTTCGTGCCCATCACGCTGCGGATAACGATCATATTGGGAAGGGAAAGCGCCGGTCCGGCGAGCAGCAGCGCCAGGGCCGGGCCTTCGCCCATGCCGGCGCCCAGCAGACCTTGGAGGATCGGCACTTCGGTGAGTGTTGCGAAGTACATGAATGCCCCGGCGATCGAGGCGAATGCGTTTGCTCCGAAGGAGTTGCCGCCGAGTGCGTTCTCCACCCAGGCCGAAGGGATCAGGCCTTCGTGGCCGGGACGTCCTAGCAGCAGGCCGGCAATGACAACGCCGGCGAGCAGAAGCGGCAGGATCTTCTTTGCGAAGTCCCATGTTTGGCCGAGCCAGTCGGCGAGCTCTTCGTTGCCGTTGGTTGCCATCATGGCCAGTGCGATGACTCCGGCAACAAATGGGATGAGTGGGTAAGAGGGGAACAGGAAGGCTAACGCGCCGGCGGCGATAACGGAGACGACGACCTCGATAAGTCGGACCGCATAGAAGAGATGCAGTCCGGCTGCGAGGATGAGCGCGAACCCCGACGTGACGATCCAGCGCCAGGACCAGATTGCGTACCACACGCCCGATTGCTCCTCTGGATGCCCCCAGTTGGCGAACACCAGGATGCCCGTCATCGCGGCCAGCATCGTGGCCGTTTGCCAGAGCGGGCGGCTTTCCGGTATCGGAGGTTGCTTCGCGGCTTCGGCCGCTTTCTCGGCCTCTTCCTTTGCGAAGAGCAGCGCCATGACCAGGCCGATGACGACGCTGAAGACGATCGCGAAGATCGCTCGCGCGAGGCCGAGTTCAATCCCAAGAACGCGCGCCGTCAGGACAACTGCCAGGATGTTGATGGCGGGGCCGCTGTAGAGGAATGCGGCCGCTGGACCAAGCCCGGCGCCGCGCTTCCAGATGCCAGCGAATAGCGGCAGCACCGTGCAGGAACAGACGGCGAGCAATGTTCCGCTG
The DNA here is from genome assembly GCA_020444065.1 of bacterium. NCBI lineage: Bacteria > bacterium. The sequence continues at coordinate 187,583 of JAHLLQ010000007.1, forward strand.
GTCGCTGCCACGCTGTAGGCCACCAGCTTGTTTGCTTTTGCGCCGAGGTACTTCATCACGGCGGTTTGGCTGACGAAGGCACCGATTGCTCCGGCAATGAAGAACGCCGGGATCAGGCAGAGCAGCACGTGCTCCTGGGCGTACCACTTGGTCAGCGCCAGCGATTCGTGAACGGCGTTGTTGAAGCGCGCCTGGTCGATGGGAAGGAAGTACGCCACGCCGAATACGGCGATCAACGCGAGGAGGATCTTGCCTTCCGTGCCGACGAGCGGCCCGAGGCGCTCGCGCCAGGGTGGGCTTGGCTTTTGGTTGTTTGGCGTATTCGCCAAGTCCTTGCTCAAAAAAGGGGCGGAGGCTTTCGTGCTCATTTGACCAGTTCCATGTGCTTCCGGGCGTTGGTCTGCACGACGGCGTCGATGCAATCGACGAACTTGAGGATGCATGGGGTCGTGAGGCTGTAGAAGACCTGGGGGCCACGCTTGTCCATCTCGACCAGGCCGGCGTTGCGCAGAACGGAGAGGTGCTTCGACACGGTCGAAAGGTCGCTTCCGACCATTTCGCGCAATTCGCAGACGCAGCGTTCGCCCTTGGCGAGCTCCTCCATCATGAAGAGGCGGGCGGGATGGGCCATGGCCTTGAGGATCCCGGCGCGGGCTTCGGTTTTGCGGGTGATGTCGGACATGCGGGGTCTCCTTCGTTCCGGACGCTTGATTGCATACTTGGCCAAACCGCCAAGTGGTGTCAAGGGGGATGTGGCAGGGCGGGGGAGCGGGGAGAGAGCAGCGCGCAGAGAGGCAAAGACGCAGAGAGCGGGGCTGGGTCGCCGCCGTATGCTTGAGGTGGCTTGGCCATCCCTGGCCAAGAGCCAGGCGTGTTGGATCTTCGGCGCTGGATGGGTCGCGCCTTCCGCCTTCGCCAAGGTTTCGGCGGACAAGTCAGCGCTTAGTGGGCGGGCGTGACAATCCCAGGGCGTTGCCCCTTTGGAATGCGGAAGGATCGAGTACGAGTACGAGTGCGAGGGGCGTGGTATGCGCACTCGTACTCGTTCTCGATAGCTGATTACGCGCAGGAGCACGGGCTGCGATCAAGAAACGGTTTGAGGTGGCTTGGCCATCCCTGGCCAAGAGCGAAACCGTTGATCCTCGTTTGGCGTTGAATCCGATGCTCGTAGCTCCGTGGAGTCCCCCGTATCACTGGGGCTTGAGCAAGGATTCTCAAGTCAGTACGAATTGGTAGCGGCTGATAGCGCGGGTGGTCTTGCCGGCTGGAAGCCGGCGGTCCCAGGGCTCTTCCGCTCTCCCATTCGCAGAGTCGGCACCTACTTCTCGGCGAGGGCCTGGCGGACGGCGGCGCGGAGTTCGTTGCCGCGGAGGTTTTCGGCGCAGATGCGGCCTTTTTTGTCGAGAAGATAGGAATGTGGGACTCTGCCGACATCGACGATTCTGACGTGGCGCGAGTTCCAGCCCTGGCCGTCGCAGATTTGCCGCCAGTCCATTCCGAATTCTTTCTCTTTGGCGCGAATGGACGGGATGGATTTGTCGAGGCTGATGCCGAGGAGATCGAATCCTTCTGCGCGGAAGGCGTTTCGAAGTGCAACGCGTTCGGGGATGGACTCGACGCTTTTGTCGCTCCACGTTGCCCAGTAATCGATCAGCAGCACTTTGCCACGGTAGTCGGTCAGGTCGACAATCCGACCATCGAGATCGCGTCCATTGACGATGGGTGGGAAGTAAGCGCGTTTGTCTTCGGCAATCAGCGGGCCGGAATCCTCGGCGTTCGGATCTTGCACTCCGAGCCTTGCGCGCATTTCCTTCAGTCGCTCTGCGAGCAGGTTGGACTGGGGCGGGGCATCGGTCGGGTCCGGCGTTGGAACATCGGTGGCGGTTGCCGCGGCTGTGGGACCTTCCGTGCCGGAGAGGCGTTCCATGGCGGCCTCGATCGGGGAGACGGGCGTTGCATCTGGTGTTGCTTCGGGAGTGGGTTCCGGCGTCGGAATCGGCGTCGGCGTTTCCGTCGGCGGCGGGGGAGGAAGGATCTTGGCTTTGCGCGCCCAATCGATGAGCGACAGGGCGGAAAAGACGCGACCGCCGGATGTGCGATTCACCTCCGTCGTGCCCATCAGCAGGATGAATCCTTCGCCCCAATGGCGCGAGACGGCGACGGGTCTGGTGCCATCGACGCCCATGTAGTGCCACGCCCATTCGGAGTCGGTCTGGGTGAGAATGCGGTAACCGCTTTCGCAAAGCCAGACATCGCCGCCCATCGGTCCTTGGCCGACGCGCGCCGGGAGGATTTCGCCCGGGGTCGTGTTCTCGGCAAAGCGATATCCGAATCGTTTGCCGAGGTAGTTCATGTTTTCGAGCGTCATCGCGTTGGCGTCCGCGCCACAGAGCAGAATCAGGACGCCGCCCTTCTTGACCATGCGGTCGAAGGCATCCATGTCGTCGCGAAAGAGTTCGGCGGTGTCGGGGAACTGATCGACGTAGAGAATCCCCGCCTCATAGACCTGACGGCGGTCGACGGGCGTGCCGGCTGCCTGGATCATGTAACGAGTTTCACCAACGTCGATCCGGTGGGGCTGGCTGGAGGGGACTTCCTCGAGGAATCCGCGAACGATGTCGACGCGCTCACCGGCGGCGTTCGCTGCAATCGGCAGCAAACCCAGGCAAACCAAGAGGAGAAGCGCTCGGACCATGCGGATGGGCTCCCGGCGGGTCCATGAACGGGACCACGGTTTCATGCTATTGGACTGAGAGTTCAACGTGGCAGTTTGGAACCGGGCAGTTTTCGTCGGGGCGTCAGCTCTTCAGCCAGAGCCCGACCGCCACTCCCACGATGAGGAAGGCGATCCCAACGAGAACGCTGATCAGTATCGTCATCTTGGTGGACATGCCGGCGCCGGCGGGGGCGGGAGCCGATACGTCCTGATCGCCCATGGGTCGTGTCGTTGCGGCGGCGTCCGCCGGCGACAGGCCCGGCTTGGGCGTTGGTGCCCGCGATGCCGGCTTGTCGTCCGGAGATTGCGGGCGGGGGATCTTCATTTCGGGAATGTGTCCGGAAACTTCGCGGTGATCGAGCCATTCCTGCAGGCCGTCGGCCACATCCTTTGCCCGGCCGATGCGATCGTCGGGGTGCTTAGCCAGCATCGAGAAGACGAGGCGTTCGATGGGCTCCGGCAGCGACGGATCGATGTCGCGCAACGGGATTGGCTGGTTGTGGACGATGTTACGCATCGTCTTCAAATCGTCAGCGCCGAGGAACGGGTGCTTGGCGGAGAGCATTTCGTAGAAAACGGTGCCGAGCGAGAAGAGGTCGGCGCGCCCATCGGGTCGAACGCCGAACTGATCGGAGATTTGCTCCGGCGCCATGTAGGCGGGCGTTCCGACGGCGAAGCCGCTGGCGGTCAGCGTCTCGTCCTTCCGGCCCTTGGCGAGGCCGAAGTCGGTCAGCACAACGCGGTTCGTGCGGCGTTCGATCAGGATATTGCCCGGCTTGATATCGCGGTGCAAAATGCCTTTGCTGTGCGTGTAGTCGAGGGCTTCGGAAACCGTCTGGATGATGCGAGAGGCTTCTTCGGGTGCCCACTTCTTTCCGCGGCGACGTTCGCTTTCCAGATCGAAGCCATCGATGTATTCGAGCGCGAGGTACTGCAGCGGGCCTTCGTCTTCGAACTTGTACAACGTCGCAATGTGCGGATGACGAATCTGTGCGAATGTGCGTGCTTCGCGTTCGAAGCGGCGCAGACTGTTTTCGCGGCTGGCGCGTTCGGGCGAGAGCGTCTTGAGGGCGACCTTGCGACCGAGCTTTGTGTCGCGTGCCAGGTAGACGATGCCCATGCCGCCGCGACCCAATTCGCCGAGCAGTTCGAAGTGATGGCGCGCAAACAGCGCAGCGACGCGCTCCTGTCCGGGGGAACGGGGGCTCATCGGCTGGATTTTTTGAGTATCTTCGTAGTCCATATCGTTTTCCAGGATGATGTCTGAATCGCCCGCGGGCATTCAGATCCTAATCTTTGTTCGGATACATGATCGTCGTTTCCGACTCGCCACTCATGCGCTGTGTTTCGCGCTTGTCACGTCCTTCTATTTGGTCCCGGGCGGCATCGCCAGTCAAGTGATCCGCCAGGATTTTCAGGCAACCTTCCGCGACGTGGGACGCGCGTCCCTCCAGTCGCTGGGGACGCAGCGGATTATCGAAGTACGCCGCTCCCAATACCTTTCCCCGGCTCGAAGCGATTGGCGCAACCAGGATTGAACGATGATCGCCGGTTCCGGTCCGGCCGCTATCGCTCTTGACGCGGGAATCGCGGTACATGGTCGGGATGTAGGTGGTCTTGCCTTCGGACATGACCTGCTCGATCAGGCGGTGGAATTTCTCGGGGATCTGGCCGGGCCAGCCGGAGACGCTGAGTCCGATCGTCGCCTCGACGACGAGAGAGTTATCGGAGTCGCTCGCGTCGCTCTTGAGCACCAATGCGCCGTTCTCAGCCTCGACGGCGGAGACGACGAAGCGCAGCGATTCGAGGAAGAGCTCTTTCAGGCCCAGATTCTTGTGGAAGATCTCGTGGAAGTGATTCGTGCCGGTCAGGGTGCGCGTGTGGATCTCGACGTCCTTCAGGCTCTCGACGATCGTGTCCATCTGCTTGGCGACGGTTTCGCGATCGCCGTCGTTCATGGGGCCGCTGCGTACGACGGCGCTAAGGCGATTGAGTTCTCCGATCAGGTCGCGCAGACGTTGAATCTGGGTCTTCAACAACGGCTGGCTGAGGCGGGGGCTGAGAATCGCCGTCGAGGAGAGGTTGGCTGGATCGAGTTTCCGAACGTACTGCAGATGCGTATGACCGATGCGGATACGATCGCCGATTCGTAGGGTTGAATTGCGGACCTTCTGGCCATTGACCCAGGTGCCGTTGCGGCTTTCCAGGTCGGTCAGAACCAGGCCGTTATCCTCGAACATCAGGCGGGAGTGGTAGGAGGAGACGCGTTGGTCTTTGATGACGACGTCGTTGTCGCCGGCTCGACCAATTCGGTAGGTAGTCCCTTTTTCCAGCTCGATGCTATAGGCCCAGTTGGCCTCTCCGCTAATCACCAGGTAGTGACTCATTGCGCGTCCAATCAGAGAGATTGTCGGTCGTGCCCTTCTGTTCCGCCGCCCCTCTCCATCCTACCGCCTCGGGTCCATTCTCCGGGGAATATGGGATTGTCCAGGAAATCCGCCGCGCCGCAAATCCAAATACTTGCGACGTTCGGCAATTGGCTTCCAGGGGGTAAAGAGCCCTCGCTCCTGATAGCCCGATTCCCTCGCTTCCTTTCCCGTCCGGACCCACCACTCGCCTGGGTGATGGTGCACCCAATCCATGGCATCTGTGCCGAGGGATCGGGTAATCAAAATCATAAAGCCGCCGAGTCCCAGGATGATCAGAAGTGAGATCAGGAACCCGAAGGCCATCACCAGCAGCGAACCGCCCGACAACGCGACGATAAATGCAATAAAACCAAACAACAGGGCCGTGCCGATCGCAAGCAAAAGGGGCATAAAAATCATATCCAGTAACATGCGCAGGGTCGCGACGAGACTGGACTCGATGCACATGTGGGCCCGCATGGCGTAGGCGCCGCCGCTTTCAACCGCGATGGAGGCCAGATACCAGCGCAGCGGCACCAGGACGAATGCCCAGACGTACATGGAGGGCTCGCCGAGATCGCCGAGGACGGCGCCTGCAAATGCGCCGAGTGCGAGGTTCGCGATCGAGTAGTAGACGAGCCCGGCCGATTGGACGGCGATGGGGCGGATCGAGAGGCCCTGGATAATGTCGACGGGCTTCAGGCGCGTGAGTAGGAGTTCCTCGAGCGGCAGGTTGGCGACGTTGCGGCGCATATGGACCGCGGTCATCGAGGCACCAACAACGGCCGCTAGGAAGGGGACGGCCGCGCATTCCAGCAAGGTGATCTTGGCAATGTCGCCAAAGGACCCGCTGAGCGAGAACATGAAAACGGCTTCGAGTATCAGAACGACAACCCAGGGAAGAAGTCCCGTCATGTCCTCCACGACGCGGCCTCGCCGCCGCCCGGAGTAGTAGACCATCACGGGGTTGGTTGCGGCCTCGCGCGGCCACAGGTCGCGGCTGAGTAGCCAGGCGCCCAACCATCGCCAACCGCGCAGCGGGTTGTCCTCCGGCGGGACGATGGCGTCGGCGCGAATGCGCTTGTGGGGGGCGTAGCGCCGCGGGATTGCCGGCCCCGGATCGGGAGCGGCACGCGGCTGCGAGTAGTCCGGCATCCTTGGTCCGGTGCGCTGGCGACGCTTCCGCACTTCCGGATCGAACGGATCGTATTCCTCGTTGCGAACTTCCGGATCCTGGTCGGACATGGGATGCTTTCGATAGGGCGTTTGAACCTGGCAGACAGGCTGTCAGTTTCCGGCAGCCTCCTTCAGGCCCTTTTTGAACGGGCGACGAATTACGCCTTTCTCGGTCACTATAGCCGAAATCAATCGGGCTGGCACAACGTCAAAAGCGGGGTTGAACGTCATCGTGCCGGCGGGAGCGGTCCGGACACTGCCCCAATTGGTGATTTCATCGTCCTTGCGCTCCTCGATGGGGATTTCCTCGCCGGATTTGATTGAGTAATCCACGGTCGAGAGCGGGGCGACGATGTAGAAGGGAACCTTGAAGTAATTCGCGCAAATCGCGAGCGGCATGGTGCCAATCTTGTTGGCGGAATCCCCGTTGGCGGCGATTCGGTCGGCGCCGGTGACGACGGCCTGGACGCGGCCGGCCTTCATGGCGCTGGCGGCCATGGAGTCCGTAATCAGGCGATAGTCAACGCCGGCGTTCTTGAGTTCCCAGGCGGTCAGGCGAGCGCCCTGGAGCAGGGGGCGGGTTTCGTCGGCATAGACCGTAAAGTTGTTCGTTTTGGCGGCCTCGATGATGACGCCAAGGGCGGTTCCGACACCGGCGGTCGCTAGGGCTCCGGCGTTGCAGTGGGTGAGAACGCCCTTGAGGCCCTTAAGTAGGGGCGCGCCGTGGCGGGCGAGGGCTGCGCAGCGATCGGCGTCGTCCTGATGGATCTCCAGGGCCTTGGCCAGCAGGAGGTCGAGCCCATCCCGGGCGGAGGCGGTGTCCGGCAGCGCATCGACGGCGTCGGTGCACTCCTTAAGAGCCCAGAACAGGTTCACAGCGGTCGGGCGGGAAGAGGCGAGGTACTTCGCGACGCTGGCAGTGGCGCGACGCAGTTCTTTGAGGGTCTTTGGCTTACGCCGTGCCACACCGAGGTAGAGCCCGTAGGCGGCGGCCACGCCAATGGCCGGTGCGCCGCGGATTCGAAGGACCTTGATGGCCTCCCACATTTCCTGCTCGGTGCGGATGGTGAGGTATTTGACCTTCTGGGGGAGGAGGGTCTGGTCGATAATCCGGGCGGCGCGCCCGGTCCATTCGATGGTCTTTGCTGTTTTCATGGGGATCCTGTCTGGTTTGGGTTTCAATTAGCTCCAATGGGTCGGCTTGTTGATTGCATAGCCGCTCGGCGTCAGAACTGGGTCTGGGAGCTGGCTTGATTTCAGGTGTCGTTCTTTGACGTGCAGTAATCCGGATGAGATGGACTTGAGTTTGTTCGAGTGCCTGCCTGGCGGAAAGGCGACGATTACGCGCTTCTGCGGATGAGTTCGACGGACGGACTCGATCGCCGGCGCAAGATCGCTGTCGGGCGTGATCAAGATCTCCGTATCGAACAAATTCGCCGCCGCATCTTCCAGCAGTGCGACAGCAATGTTCACATCGGTCTGCTTCTCTTCATTCTTGGGAAACACGGTGCCACAGTTCTTGCACTTGATCGTCTTTGCAAGATAGACACCGTAGATGATTTGCACGCCTCCATGGGCCGCCAAGGCATCGAGATATTCGCTCTGTCGAAGGTGTTTCTTTGGGTTCGACGGGGTTGGAGAGATACGAGCCGTGAAGTACTTGACACTGGCCACGTTCTGCCCGCGACGCAGCAAACGGTTGCAGAGGAGGGCCAGATCGAGCCAATAGTGCTTCCGAAAGCCCTTGGCCTTCATCCCGAAGTACAGATTGAAGCCATCGATATAGAAGGAAACACGAGCGGGCACTTGACTCGGCGGGGGCATTGTGATTTACTCCTTTTAAGATAACCCCCCCAGGGAGAGTATCCCTGGGCCGCCGCCCTGGGTCACCGGGGCGGTTCTTTATTGGGCCGTGCGAATCGCTTTCGATGCGGAAATGGGTGGCGCGCCGAATGCGGGCGACTTCTGAAACAGGCTTGAATTGCCAACCCCTTTGGTGTCAACCTTCGCGGGTGGAAATGAGCGGCTGGCGAGGCCGGGAGTATCCACTGACGAAAAAATCGTCCGCCCCGTGAAGGGGAAAGCTAGTTCAACGTAGAAAAACCAGCGTCAGGACCGAGAAGGGGACTTGATGTTGGCGGAAGTTTCGGAAAGGCCGCCTTTGAAAGCGACCGACAAGGAACTGATGGCCCGGGTCGTCGATGGCGACGGGGCCGCCTTCGAGGAGCTGATGCTGAGGCACCAGAAGCCGTTGGTGCGTTGGATCTGGTCCATGCTCGGCGATGCCGAAGAAGCCCAGGATGTGGCGCAAGACGCTTTCCTGCAAGCTTACAGCAATGCCGAGAAGTTCAATCCGCGCTACAACTTCAAAACCTGGTTGTATACGATCGCCAGGAACCGTGCCATCAGCATCATGCGCCGCCGCAAGCATCAGGTCGCTGAGATCGGGACCGCCGCTCGAGGAGAAGAACGAACCGCCCCGGAAGCGGACGACAGTTGGGCCTCCCTGGCCGTCGATGAGAATCCGGATCCGCGCGAGGTTCTGTCCTCGAAGGAAGAAGCCGAATGGCTGCTCCGGGCAATGGATCGCCTGGATGAAGGACACCGGGAAGTGCTGCGGTTGAAGTACTTCGCCGGAATGAAGAGCCGGGAAATCGCCGAAGTGATGGAACTTGAGGTAGGCACTGTGTGGTCTCGGGTCCATCATGGATTGAAGAAGCTTCGAGCGCTGGCAGAGGAAGTTGGCAATGGAATCGAATGACCGCCAAATGTGGCTGATCGCTTATCTCGAGGATGACCTCGAGGCGGAGCAGCGCGCCCAGTTTGAGGCATGGCTCGAGGAAGATCCCGAGCTGGCCGCGGAGTATCGCGAAATGGCGATGCTGGATGCGAAGTTCTCTCGCATTGGGCAGCAGGCCTGGGAAGATACGGGCCTGGATCGGATTGCGCTCTACACGCCGAGCCAGATGCGTGAAATGCCCGCGGCGGTCGAGCCGATCGCCCCGGCAGTTGTCGCCGCGAAGACTGACGACAGCGACCTGGCGCTGCATCGCGAAGCGACGGCCCAGGGTGACTATCGCGTCCTCGAAGTGGCGGAAGCTCCGAAGCCCCGCCGCGGTGTGTTCGCCCGACTGCTGCAGACGTCCCATGGTTGGGGTCTGGCGGCGGCGGTGTTCGTGCTGGGCGGCGTAGCGGCAATGTCCTGGTTCATCGGTCAGCAGGGTTTCGATCGGAACGATGCGGGATCTTCGAATGAGCGCGTCGCGCATGTTCTGAAGAGCACCGATCCGGCGGTGCCGGAGAATAAGGTGCTGAGCGCCGCGGAGCCGATGAATGTGGCGGATGGTCGCCGCGTTCAGGTGCAGACGTTGAACGATGTGACGGCCGAAGCGGTTGTGGCCACTGCCGACGGCGGCACGCATCTACAGTTCGAGACGAAGACCGGCGCCATTCAGCAGGGCGGGCGGGTCTTCTACGACATCCCGAGCGAAGGAACTCTCTCGGTGCAGGTCGGGAATCGGATCGTGAAGGCGACCGGCGCTCAGTTTGAGATCGACGGTTCGCGCGTGGCGGTTCGTCGCGGCACGGTGGAGATCACGGGCCCGGCAGGCACGACGACGCTGGAAGCCGGCCAGGCGCTGCAGATGGATGCGGACTCTGCGGAGATTGAGACGATTGAAGCGCCCGATGTGGGCATTTGGACAGGCCAGTTCGTTCAGGCGAATCCACCGCCGCTCGAACGACCATCCGACATACAGCACTCGCAGAACACGGCCTCGCCCCAAAGCGAGGTCGACTTTTTTGGAGATTCGGAATCCGGGACGTCGAGAGATCAGATGAGCATTGTGCGTCGGGCCAAGGCACGGAAGCGTGCGCTGAGCCAGGCGGACATCGAGCGGATGAGCGCGCTGCTGCCGGCGGATACGACTGGCTGGATGGTCATCCAGAATAGCGGCGAGTTCCTACGTTTCCTGATGCGAGAGGTCGATCTGTCGCCGCAACGGTTCGATGTGTCGGTGGATGCAGGCCAGGCGCGAATCCAGAGCCGCGAGTTGAGCAAGGCGCTCGAGTTGGTGCCGGATCAATTCTTCTCAACCGTCCTGCAGCCTTTCACTCCACGCGTGTCGGGGCCGATGGTGATTGCGATGAACAATCGCCGCCAATCGATCACACTGGTCGCGAACCTGATGGACCCCAAAGGACTGATGGAGAGCGTCGCATCGACTTTGGGATTCGAGGTGCATTGGTATCCCCAGTACCAGCAGGATTATCGGCTGGGCACAACTCAGTTGATCCGTCACCAGGCATTCGGGGGGCCGCGGCCGTACTTCCGGAACCTGTGGATTGCCGCGAGCCGTGACTTGCTGCTGGTCAGCAATCAGGATGAGAACCCGCGCCGTCTGATCGGAAGTGTTGCGGGGGAGGGGCGATTCCTGGGACCGACGACTTCGGCGGAGGAGAACTTCACGGAGACGGAGTTCTACAAGGAGGCAAGCGCCGAGCGCACGACCAGCAGTGAAATCTTCTATGCGCTCGACCTTGAGCCGGGGATTGAGGCTCTGCGCGCCCACTCGGAAGTTGCCGAAACTGCCGTCAATGAGTTGGGCATCGCACACTGGAAGAACCTGTTCGGTACGGCGCGCCTTGAATCGAGCTTCGTGGAAATCAACGCCGAGTTCGAGCCGGATGAGGAAGCGGAAGTGCCCGCGTTGAATCTGTTCTGCGAAACGAGTTCCCATCCCTTCCTGGCTCGCGTGCCTGCGGAGTCTGTTGCGCTGGCAACGATGCGGTTCACTTCGCTGGAAGATGTTTACAATACCTGGCGCGACGTTCTGCGGGAGTTGTACTTCGATCGCGATACGCTTGCATTGGAGCGTGCCGAAGATGAGCTGACGACGCAGCTTGGTTATGATCCGCGCTCTTCATTGTTGCCATTGCTTGGTCCGCACGTGGCCGTGGCCGTCCTGCCCGCAGAGGACAAGACGATGGACTGGGTTGTTCTGTGCGAGACCGACGATCCGAGCGTGGTGGAGGAGATTCTACGTTTCACGGTGGAGCGCCTCAACCTGCAGACGCGCGAGTTGTGGCACCAGGGGGTGCGCTTTCAGGCGGTTGTGCCGGACCACACGAATTTGCCGACGCTGATGTGGCGGACGACGAATGATTCGCTATGTCTCGGTTGGGGTCATGCGCGGAGTTTCGAGCAGCAGATCGATGCGGAGCTTGGTCGCGCGGAGACGTTGGAACAAACAAGTGCGTTCGCCGACTGGCGACGCGAGACGGATTCGGAAGAGACCGCCGCGATCGTGTACGGCGATTTCTCCAAGCTCTATCCGAAGTTCTTGGAGACGATGCTCTCGGTCCTCGAGCCCGGCAGAACCTCATCGGTGAACGCGAGCAATAGTCGCATTCCGATGTTCATTGCTTTGCGCCCCAATGGGGGACGGCTGGCGATGAACGGGGTATTCCTGATGGCGCCGGACAGCTTTCTCTCGGCGGCGCAGTTCTGGCGCGTGCCACTGCTGGTCGAGGAAGAGCTGAAGAAGCGCATTCGTTTGACGGAGAACAACCTCAAGACGGTAAGCGATTGGGTGATCGAGTACTATCGCCAGCGCGGGCAACTGCCCGAGTCGCTCGACGAGTTGCGGCGCTATGGAATCGGGTATCCGCTGAACGATCCGTTCTCGCCCGGCAAGACAGAGCCGTTTCGCTATTCGAAGGATTCGGATTCGACGTGGAGGGTCTGGAGTCTTGGGCCGGACGGGCTCGATAACGATGGGGTTCTTGTTTACGATGAAGATCGCGGGCTGCAATCGGCCGGCGATATTGTTATCCGCGCCGGCCTGCAGAGCGCCCCGCCACGCGACGATATAGAGCCTCGTGCTCTGTGACGAAGGGCTCGTGCGTGAATTTCTCCCGCACGCGCGCATAGCCTGCTTTCCCGAATTGCTCACGAAGTTCTGCGCTCTTTGCCAGTCGTGCGATGGCGCCGGCGAGGGCCTGCGGATTGCGCGGCGGGACGATCAAACCGGTGCGCTCGTTTTCTACGGCCTCGGCGTTGCCGCCGACGTCAGTTGCCACGATGGGCAGGCCCGCGGCCATTCCTTCGAGCAATACGCCTGAGAAACCTTCTTCGTGCGACGCGAGGACGAGCGCATCGGCGGCCTTGAGCACATTCGGAATGTCCGCGCGCGGTCCGATGATGTGGACATGGCCGAAGAGTTTCAGGTCGGCGACGCGTTGGCTCATTTCTTCGCCGATCTCATCGTCGCGTCCAACGCAAAGAAGGTGTGCGCCGGGATGGTCTTTCGCGATGGAATGCCACGCTTCGATCAGATCCAAATAGCCTTTATATCGAAAGTAATTCGCGACGGATACGAAGACACAATCGGCCTGCTCAAGAGGTGGAAACTCCGTCTTCAAGTTTGCCGGCAGTGCGCGATCAAAGCGGTCCACGTCCACGCCGCCGTAGACGATCGCGACACGGTTGGAATCGAGATTCTTCTCCCGCTTCATGACGTCGCGCGCCACCGCCTGGCTGTTTGCAATGACGAGTTCCGTGCGCTTGTTGTACCAGTTCTGGACACGTTGCTTCCACGGCGCGGCGTCTTTGTAATGGCCAAGATTCTGGCGGCTTGTCACGAACGCGCCGGGCGCCCCCATGCGTTTGGCGAGGCCTCCCCACGCTTCGGCTTCGAAGAGCCACGCGTGGAAGATGTGGGGGTTGAACTGCTTCAGGTAGTCGCGGGTGCGCTTCAGCGCGCGCCATGCTTCGGCCTTCGACGACGGCGAGAGCACGGGGCGGAGCTTCGGGAGGTTTATAGGGAAGACCTCGAAGCCCTCGTCGAGCAGTCCTTGGAGGCGAACGCCCTCATAGTGCAACAGCATCAGCCGCACATCGTGGCCGCGGGTGCGCAGGCCTCGCATCAGTCCGACGAGATAGCCCTCTGCGCCGCCTTCGCGCATCGAGCCGATCAGGAATGCGATGCGCAACGGTTTGGTCACGACTGGCCATCCTCTGCAGTCAGGATGGGCGGGTTCTGCATGGGGGGGAGCTTGCCGGTTTCGAGAAGCGCTTCGTACATTCGCACGTGCGCCTTCACCATGGCGTCGACGGAGAAACGGGCCTCAACGCGTCTGCGTCCCTCTTTTCCCATGCGGTTTGCGAGAGCGGGGTCTTTGGCCAATTGGACGAGCTTCGCGGCCATCTTCACGGGCTTCTGCGGTGGAACGATGTAGCCGGTTTCGCCGTCGGAAACGGATTCTTTGTTTCCACCAACGTCTGTGGCGACGATTGGGCGGCCGGCGGCCATGGCTTCCAGCAGAACGTTTGCGAAACCTTCCGAATGGGCAGGATGGGCGAGGATGTCGAATGCGAAGTAGTACGGCCAGACTTGCTTCCGGCCGCCTGCGAACACGACGGCGCCCTCGAGGCCGAGGGAGCGGACTTGTTGTTCGAGTTCTTCGCGGAGGTTCTCGTTATCGAAGCCAAGGACGACCAGTTTGAGCTTTGGCACTTCGCGCCGGGCCATCGCGACGGCTTCGAGCAAGTCGGGGTAGCCCTTGATGCGTTTGAGATTTCCGACTGCTCCGACGAGCGGTTCAGCGTCGGAGAGTTCGGGGAATTCCGTGCGCAGGTTTGCGTGTTCGACGGCATCGAAGCCTTCGATGTCGACGCCGTTGTAAATCACCGCCATGCGTTTGCGATCGATCTTTTCGCGCCCGAGTGCGTCGTCGTACAGGCCAAGCGAATTCACCGTGGCGGCATCGATCCAGTGATTCGTCAGGTTTTCGATGGCTTGGTAGCCGAACCGGCCTTCCTTGAAGATGCCGCGGCTGCGCCGGCTTGTGATCAGCACCTTGTTGCGGGAGAACGGCGATGCCAGCGCGGCGAAGATGTATGCCCAGTAGAGGAAGGCGTGGATGATGTCGACACGTTCGGCATTGAATGCCTGGCGCATGCGCCAGGCGGTGCGCGCGAAGTGATACGTAAAGCGCGGGTCGTACTTGCGATAGGTCATCACGGAGTGCGTGCAATGCAGCGGCATGCCCATGTCGCGTACCGTTTCGAGGTACGGTCCGCGTTCTTCCATGATGACGAGGATCGGACGGAAGCCGTATTCGGGCAGGCGCTCGGCGAGTCGGATCACCTGGCCTTCCGCGCCGCCGACCCCAAGCGTCCCGAGCACGAAGCCGACGGTGATGGGCTTCTTGCTCGACGGCGTCACGGCTGTTCCTCCGGGAACAGGTGACGGGTGACCCAGCCTTCGAGAAGCACGTCGTCGCCGAACGCTTCGGTGCGAACGTGGTGCAGGCGAATGGCCTGTTCCATCGAGTCCGGCGCCTGCGGCATGACAAGCGCGTTGAGTGGGCTCTGCGCAGCGCCGATCAGAACGGGCGCCATGAAGGCGGCGACACGATCGACGAAACCGTTTGCCACGAATGCACCCGCAACGTGACGGCCTCCTTCGACAAAGACGGACTGCACGCCCTCTTCGCGGAACCGCGCCATCAAGGCAGGCAAGGAAACGTGGCCATTGTTGTCGCTTTCGAGACGCCAGACTTCGGCGCCGGCATTCGCGAGTGCTTCTTCGCGATCCGCGGGGGCGTCCTCTGAACACACGACGGTTGCGATGCCCTGTGTTTCGGTAACGAGCGGATGATCGACCGGCACTTGGAGGCGGCTGTCGAGCACCATGCGGCGTCGCGGGGGGCCGGGTGGAATCTCGATGCCGCGAATTGAGAGACGCGCCTTGTCGCGCAGCGCAGTTTCCACCCCGACGAGCGTCGCGTCATGCAGCGCACGCATCTCGTGCACGTGGCGTCGGGCGGATTCGCCTGTGATCCAAAAGGAGTGTCCGGATTCGCAGGAGGTGCAACCGTCCGCGCTGACAGCCCACTTCATGGTCACGAACGGACGGCCAAGCATGTGGAACGTGTTGAAGGCCGGGTTCATCTGCATCGAGAGACCTTCTTCGACGCCGGTGATGACTTCGACTCCCGCCGCGCGGAGACGTTCGATCCCGCCGCCGGACACGACGTTGGGATCGAGCTGCGCGATGACGAGACGCGAGATACCCGCGCGCAGGACGGCTTCGCTGCAGGGACCTGTGCGTCCGGTGTGATTGCAGGGTTCGAGCGTAACGACCATGGTGGCGCCGCGCGGATCGACGCTGCAGGAACGGAGGGCTTCGACTTCGGCGTGGGCCTGACCGGCCTGGTGGTGCCAGCCTTCGCCGACGATCTCACCATTCTTGATGATCAGCGCACCGACGTTTGGATTCGGTCGGGTGCGCCCGAAGGAACGGCGCGCCAACTCAATGGCGCGCCGCATGTATTCAGAGTATTCGTGTTCTGCCATCGGATTGCTGTGCTGCTTTGGGTTGGTGTGGAACGCGCGGAGGGGCGAGGCCGGCTCTTACATTCCGTGCGCCAGTCGCTCGGCGAGTTCCCTGGGCAGTCCCGCTTCGAGGATCGCGCGCTGTGCGCCCTCGATGTCGTACTCCAGCCGCTTGATTTCCAGGCGACGGTTCTCGACATCGTAGATGACGTAGCAGGCGTCCGGGTTGTGGTCACGGGGCTGTCCGACGGAGCCGACGTTGATCAGATAGCGGCGGTTGTCGCGAATCTCGATCTCGGGCTTGGAGGGACAGGCCAGGTTGCCGTTTTCATTTTCGATGATGAAGGGCTGGTGGCTGTGACCGATGAAACAGATCTGCTCCGTGAAATAATTGAAGTTCGTGCGCGCTTCGCCCATCGTCAGGATGTAGTTCCACTCGCCGGGATCTTTCGGCGACGCGTGGACGTAGCAGATCTTGTTCTTCTCGTCCTTGATGGTCAGCGGCATCTGGCGCAGGAACGAGACGTTCGATTCGGTCAGAACCTGCTTCGTCCAGATGACGGCGGCTTTTGCGATTTCGTTGAAATTGGAAATGTCCGTCAGCAGCAGACACGCGTGATCGTGGTTGCCGGCAATGACGGGTGCATTGATCGCACGTATCCGATCGACGCATTCGTTCGGACGCGCGCCGTAGCCCACGATGTCTCCGCAGCAAACGAGGAGGTCCGCCTCTTCCTCTTCAATCGCGGCCAGGACCGCTTCCAGGGCGTGATAATTCCCGTGGATATCCGAGAAGATCGCGATTCGCCGTGCGGGGCGATTCAGGACGCTGCTACTCGGGTTGGGATTCCCATTCATAGTCGATTCCGGTCAAGTCTTTCAATTTCCGGGAGGCTTCCCTACGGATCACCTTGCTCCGGTTATGCAGGCCGCGCGCCCAGCGCCGCACAACGTCCGGCTCCACTCCTTCGGGCACGGGATACTCTTTCCCCTTCACTTCGATCGTCTCTCCCGTCAGGACAGGAGCAGGACGTTCTTCTTCGTCTTCAAAGGACTCATCTGCCGATTCAGTTGCGGCAGGTTCCTCTGCGGGAGCTTCTTCCGCCGCCTCTTCTTCATCGCCGATATCAACGGCCAGCGAATCGGGTTCTTCTTCGGCTTCTTCTGCGGGTTCGATCTTTGAGGGTTCGCGGTCGCCCAGCAGCTCTTCTGCTTCGGCTTCCTGCTGATCCTCTTCCTCGAACAGCGCCTTGCGGCGCGACTCCATGCCGCCGCCTTCTTCGAGCATGCGTTCGGCTTCGATTTGCTCGAATTCGGCGCGGGCGATCATGTCTTCGTCCTGCTGGCCGAGTTCTTCGTCGACCTGGCGCTCGAGGTCTTCGAGTTCCTCGTCGGTCATCGGGGCGAACTCATCGTCTTCGACACCGAGGCTGACGGAATCGTCTTCGACCGGCGCGCCTGGCGGAGGCGGCGTCTCATGAACCTTCTCGACTTCCTCGACCGTATCCGGGCCACCATCGTCGAGCGTGATGCGCTCGGGCTCTTGCTCTCCAGCTTCCACAACGACGCCGGACGGCTCGTCTTCCCACTGCTCGGGAGGTTCGGGCTCGGACGGCGCGGAGACGGGTTCGGGTTCGAAGCCCGGAATGTCGCGCGGGGTGCCCGCCATGATGTTGAAGCGCAGCAGAGTCGTGCCGAACAGAAGCTCGTCGCCGTCCTTCAGCTCGGCTTCGCGGACCTGGTTGCTGTTTACCGTTGTGCCGCGCCAGGAGCCCAGATCCTTGATCTTGTAGCGGGTGCCTTCGCGCACGATGACGGCGTGCTTCTTCGAGACGAACCAGTCGTGCAGGCGAATCTCGTTTTCATTCGCGCGACCGATGCTGGTTTCGACTTTTGTGAGGTTGAATTCCTGGTTGAGCTGCTTGCCGCGGGTCACGGTGAGCACGCCGCGGGGCGAGCTGGATGTGATCTCGTCGGGAGAGCCGAGTGCGGGCGCCGGGGGCGCTTCTTCTTCGGCGACTTCCTTGACCGGCTTGTTGATGAAGTGGAGCTTGTGCTTGCCGATGGAGATGATGTCTTCGTCGACCAGCTCCGTCTTGGTGATCTTGACGCCGTTGACGAAGCTGCCGTTGGCGGAGTTGAGATCCGTCAGGATGTACTTTCCATCCTGCTGACGGATACGCGCGTGGTTACGTGAGACAGAGAGGTTTTCGACGACAATGTCATTGTCTCGTGCCCGTCCAATGGAGGCCACATCCTTGTCCATCTGGTAACGTTGGACAACCTGATCGCCCAGTTTGACAATGATTTCCGGCATGGACTCACTCTCTGTTCCGGTTGTTGAAACCTCTGGTGGAGCTGACTGTCCCACCACCGATTGGCTGCGGCACCGGTCTCAATCGTAGGGAGCATTCCATAACCCCCGCAGGGGTGCAACTGCTAACCGCCGCTCCCGACGCTTCCCACGAACCCCCGGATAAACACCCGGTTTCGCTTCCCAAGCAGAACAATATCAATCCCTGGCAGGATAGAAATTCCCTTAAGAGCGGAGGGCACCACGGCGGGCAAGGGTTTTCTTGGTGTTTGGGGTGAAGTGGGGGCGTTGCGGGGTTGTTTGAAGGGGGGATTTGGCGTACTCGTACTCAGCGGAGCGGCACTCGAACTCGTACTCGATTGGTGGGGGGCTGGCGCGATTACGAGCACGAGCATGAGCACGATGAGCGTGATGGGAACTGGTGTTGTGCCGGCGGTCCCGGGGCGGGTTGGCGGACTGCCGTTGACCCTCTCGGCGGGGGATCGACACGATGATCGTCGCTTCATTGCCGGAGAGGCTTTCTTATGAATATCATCCTGATGATTCTGCCGCCGCTGCTGTTTGGGTTTGCTGCGTATGGTTTGTCGCTTTTCCTGACGCAGCGCTCGATCGAGCTGGCGCACAAAGGTGGGCTGCTGGCGCATCCGAATGAGCGATCGAGCCACACGGTACCGACACCGCGTGTCGGCGGCATCGGGATGATCGGCTCGTTCCTGGTGCTCGTAATTGCTTACCAGGTTCTGGCAGGCCCGATTCAGCGGCTGCAGGGATTTGTGGATGTCGATACGACCCCGTGGCTGCCGTTTGCGGGGTTCGCGATCTCTGTCGCGTTGGCGTTCGGGTTGGGTTTGTGGGACGACCAGGGTGACCCACCTGCGCTGGTGAAGCTGGCCGGGCAGTTCATCATTGCGGCGATTCCGCCGGCGATGGGGTTGCTTGTTCGCCAGGTCGCGATTCCTTTCGTGGGTGTGTTCGATTTGCCGGCCCCGGTCGGAGCGATCATAGGATTCCTCTGGATCGTGGGGCTGATGAACGCGGTGAATTTCATGGACGGCATCAATGGCCTGGCAGGGAGGTTTGCGCAGGTCATCGCGGTGCTCTTCATTGCGGTCGGGCTGAATCGTTCGTGGTGTACCGAGTTCGCGATTTTCGGCGCGGTGCTGTACGGCGCGGCGGAGGGTTTTTTGCGCTGGAACCTGCCGAAGGCGAAGACGTTCCTCGGCGACTGCGGCAGCCAGCCCCTCGGGGCGCTGGTGGCCGGCGGTGTGTTGCTGCTGGTAAACAACGATCTGCGGTTCACGCCGCCGCGCTTCGATCCGTTCCTGGGTGGCGTGATTCTGGTCTCTCCGTTCCTGTTCGACGTGGCCTACACGTTGGTGCACCGGACGATTCGCGGGAAGAATATCCTGCACGCTCATCGCGAGCACTTATACCAGCGTTTCCTGATCGCTCGCGGTGAGGACCATGTGGCGACATTGCGTTACGTCAGCTTCTTCATGTGGGGAGCGGCCATCGTGGCGTTGCTCTACATTCGCTTTTCGGTGGCGGAGAATGAGGTCTTCCGAGCGCTTCTGTTGGCGGCGGCGGGGGTGCTGCTGGTCGCTTATGCCGCGCGGGCGATTCTTGCCGAGCGTCGGGCGGGGGGCGCCCCATGACCCGCAGTAGGGCGCGATCCCCACGAGTCGAGCAGCCAGCCCCCGTCTATTACCACTATCCGGCTGTTTGTCTGTTCTTTCTGTTCATTCTTCTGTCGATTTCCCACCTGTACCCCCAGGCCGCCTATCCGCTCCACGGTGTAGCGATCGGGGCGGGGCTGGTGTTGGTGTTTGCGGCGACCGGTTTTCACCATGCGGCGCGGCGCTGGCGCGGCCAGGGCCGTCCGCTGTTGATTGCGGCGGCGGTTGCGAGCATTGCCTGGGTGGGATGGTGGGCGTTGCGTCAGTTGGATTCGCCGTTGCCAGCGCAGGCGCGGATTCAGTTGGCCCAGATGTTCCAAGGGACGTTGGTTTTCCTGACCGCGATGAGCGCCATTGTCACCTGGCCGCGGCGAGACTTTCGGCCGATCGGCGAGGAACACCATACGCTGCCGCCGCATCAGTTGGCGGCGATGTGGCTGGGTGGGTTGACGGCGTTCCTGGCACTGTTTGCGATCTACCAGGTGATCGGACCGCCGTCGCTGCCGTTCACGTACCGGGCTCAGGAGCAAACCGTTGCGGCGAATCCGCAGGCATTCGATCCGGCATCCTACGAGGGCATTCTGCATGCACTGCGCGAGCGTCGCGCGGCCAGCCGATTGGGATCGCCGAATGTCTTCGCGGGCCTGATTGCGATCGCGATGCCGCTGATCGTTGCGCTGGCTTTTGGGCCGGGCAAGGCGCGGGCGCGGTGGTTCTGGCGAGCGGCGGGGTTGTGGACGCTTTGGGCGCTGGTCCTGAGCGGCAGCCGCGGGGGAGTGCTGGGAACGTTCGCGGGACTTGTTCTGATGGGAGCGCTGGTCTTGTTGCGTCGTGGGTCGAAAGCGCCGCTCGCGGCTGTCGGGTTGCTCGCATCGGGTTGGCTTCTGACCGCGGCGGCGGGGCCGGCACCGTTGTCGGGTAGTCGCTGGTTCGGGATCACGACGGTGCAGCAGCGCGTTTCGTACTGGACGAGCGGTGTTCAGATTTGGTCGGAGAACTGGTTGCTGGGTGCGGGGCCGGGGAGCTTTGCGGCCTACTACCCGCAGCATCGTCTGCCTGGGGCCAACGAGACGGCCTTTGCACACAACTGGATCGTCCAGTGGGGGACCGAGGTTGGGATCTTGGGACTCGCGGTTCTCCTGGTCTGGTTGGTTGCCGTGCTGGCGCTCGGGATTCGCTGGTGGAGGGCGGCCGGGCGGGAGAGTTTGCTGCCGGCAGCGTTCGTGGCGGCCGGCGGAGCGGCGCTCGCGCATGGCTTGATCGAGTTCACACTTTCGACGCGCGAGATTTACTTGGATACGGCGTTGGTCCTGGGGGTTCTGGTGGGGATGGGGGCGCGGCTTCCGCTGCTTTCGGCAAAGTCTGGGCGGCGGGCGCTGCAGTTGGCGTTCGTGGGGATCGTTGTCGTGGCCGGGGCGGCATCGTGGTGGATGTGCGAGTTGCGTCCCGCAGGGGCGGATTTCTATCGCACGATTGCGGAGGAGCGAGCCGAGGATCCGGACGATCGTGTGGCGGCTTATACGGAGGCGCTGGGTTGGCAGCCGGACGATCCGCGGCTCTACGAGTCGCGTGCGTTCGCGCGCCGCGCGGCCGGGGACCCGCGGGCGATCGACGATCTGCGGCGGGCGCTGAAGCTGGCGCCGTTCTCCGCGCGGCTGCACCAGTCACTGGCGTTGTTTGAGGTTGCCGCTGGAAATCTCGACGAGGCGATTCGTCTGCAGCGCGAGGCCGTGCGGCTGCATCCGTTGGACGCGACGCATCGCCTTGTGCTGGCGGAGTTTCTGTGGCAGGCGGGCGAGAAGGATGAGGCCCGCGAACTCGTCGCGAGCACTTCGGATTTGAACAAGAGCAAACTGGAAGACGCTCACCGCGAGCGCCTGGTGAGGGAGTACGGGGTGCGGTAAAAACGAACCGTGGCGCGGAGCCTTGCCCGTAGGCCGGCGTCCGCGCCACGTTCCACCGAAGGAGACTGTGTATCAGCCCTTCCGCATGAAGTACTTCTTGGTTCCCTGTGCCTCGATGGCTTCGGCAATGCGCCGCACGCCATGGATGTAGGCGGCCATGCGCATGTGGACATTCATTTCCTTGGCCACGGTGCAGACATCGTGGTAGGCCTTTACCATGATGGGCTTCAGGCGATCTTCGATCTGATCTTCGCGCCAGTAGAAGCCGTTCATGTTCTGGACCCACTCGAAGTAGCTGACCGTGACGCCGCCGGCGTTCGCCAGCACGTCCGGGACGATGAAGACGCCCTTTTCGCTCAGGTACTCGGTGGCCTCATCCGTCAACGGGCCGTTGGCCAGCTCGAGGATGTTGCGGGCCTTGATGTTTTCCATGTTGTCGCCGGTGATGGCGTTTTCGAGCGCCGCCGGAACAAGGATGTCAACGTCCAGTTCGAGGAGTTTCTCGTTGGAAATCGAGGTGCAGCGGCCGCCGTTCATGCTGCAGACGGAGGCGCGAGTGTAGACGGAGTCGCGCACGTCGGCGGACTCTTCCTTGACCTTGATGACTTCCGGAATGTTCAGGCCGTCCTCGGCGTACACGGCGCCGTGGGAGTCGCTGACTGCGAGAATCTTGTAGCCGTCCTCGAAGAGCATCCGTGCGATGTGCATGCCGGCGTTGCCGAAGCCCTGCACGGCGACGGTGGTGTTCTGGGGGGACCACTTGTTTTCGGCTTCCATTTCCTTGATGCAGAAGTAGCCGCCACGAGCGGTCGCGGTGTCGCGGCCCAGGCTGCCACCGAGGGAAATGGGCTTGCCGGTGATGATGCCGGGCACCTTGTGGCGCACGATCATTGAATATTCGTCAGCCATCCATCCCATGATGGTCGAGTTTGTGTAGACGTCCGGGGCGGGAATATCGACTTCCGGCCCGATGAAGTCGGCGATCGCGTCGATGTAGCCGCGCGAGAGGCGCTCGAGCTCCATCTTTGACAGGTCCTTCGGGTGGACGTTGATGCCGCCTTTGCCTCCGCCGAACGGAATGCCGACGACGGCGGTCTTGATGGTCATCCAGAAAGCTAGCGACGTGACTTCGTCGAGGTTCACGTTTGGGTGATAGCGAATGCCGCCTTTTGTGGGTCCACGAGACTCGTTGTAACGAACGCGGAATCCGCCGAACACGCGCAGGGAGCCGTCGTCCATGCGCACGGGGATGGAAACTGCCAACGACGACTTGGGCGTCAGGAGTTTCATCAGGGCGTCTTCGCTGATATTGGCATGCTTTGCTGCGCGCAGCAGGACTTGTTTGGCCCCCTCGAACAGGCTTGTGGCCTCTTTTTTGGGTGCTTCTACCACGGTAGTCATAGGGATCGTCCTCTCCATACGGTGGTGTAGGGTGGTGTAATGCTTGAATTATCGTTCAATATACCGGAGGGGCCTGGCGCAGGGTCAACTCTTTTATGACACGAGGAGGGTAAAAAGTCCCATCCACCTGTGTGCATGTCATGTCTGCAGGATGCGATTATTGAGATGTTGGGTTGGAACCACGAATTGCGCGGAGGACACGGATAGGGGGAGGGCGTACTCATTCTCAGCGGTGCGGAACTCGAACTCGTACTCGATATGAACTGGTTGTGCCGGCGAGACGTCGGCGGTCCCAGCGATCCCTGGAGTTTCTTTTCGCTTTCTTTTTGCCCTTGACCTTCGCCCAAACTTCGCCCGAAGATCGCTGTAGAATCCGCCTCGGGAGAACAGACGATGTATCTGACACGGCGCCAGCGGGAAGTTTTTGAGTTCATTCGCGGCTTTATCGACGAGAACGGCTATTCGCCTTCGCTCGAGGAAGTGGCCAAGGGGCTCGATCTTTCGTCCCTCGCGACGGTACACAAGCACCTGACAAATCTGTCGGAGAAGGGCATGATCCGGCGGCATTGGAATCGTGGCCGCGGGATCGAGATCTGCTCGGATCTGGGCCAGCCCAGCATGGTGTCGATGGAGCTGGAGGCGTGCTACGCCATTCCGATTCGAGGCACGGTGGCCGCCGGCGAACCGTTGGATGTCGAGGAGGACCTGACGGAGCGGCTGAGTGTGCCAAGCGACCTGGTGCGCAACGCAGAGCAGACGTTTGTGCTGCGCGTGCGGGGCGATTCGATGATCGACGAGGGCATTTGCGAGGGCGACTTCATTATTTGCGAGCGGCGCAGCGAAGCGCGCAACGGGCAGGTGGTGGTGGCGCTGGTGGGCGGCCACGAGACGACGGTGAAGAAGTTCTATCGCGAGAGCCCGAGCGAGGTGCGTTTGCAGCCCGCCAACCCGTACATGGCACCGATTTATGTGAAGGCCGCGGATGTCGCGATCCAGGGCGTTGTGATCGGCCTGGTG
Organism: bacterium; assembly: GCA_020444065.1. NCBI lineage: Bacteria > bacterium. The sequence continues at coordinate 211,535 of JAHLLQ010000007.1, forward strand.
CGGCGCTACGACGCTTGAGATTTCCACGCCGGGAAGCACAGGGAGCACCTCACTGGAACAGGCGGGCGAGTCGGACCGTAGAAACGTGTCCGACTCGTCCGACCCGTGATTTCGGCATATTTCTGGCCTGATCAGGCGGCGGAGGCTCCCTCATGACGATCCGCCGGCCGGTTTACTTCGACAGTCACGCGACGACGCCCGTGGACCCTCGGGTTCTGGAGGCGATGCTGCCGTTTTTCACGGAGCATTTCGGCAATGCGAGTTCGACGGCGCATGAGTTTGGTCTTGCAGCGGCGGATGCAGTGGATGGCGTGCGGCGTGGCGTGGCGGAGGGGCTGGGCGCGGAGCCGCGAGAGATCGTCTTTACGAGCGGCGCGACGGAATCGAACAACCTGGCGCTGCGTGGGGTGGCGGAGGCGCTGAAGAAGCGCGGCAACCATATCGTGACGTGCGCGACGGAGCACCATGCGGTGCTGGATCCCTTGGTTCGCCTGGACCGGCACGGGTTCGATGTGACGGTGCTGCCTGTGGAGCCGGATGGTCGCCTGGATTCGGAGCGGCTACGCGAGGCGATTCGCGACGAGACGATTCTGGTTTCTGTGATGTTTGCGAACAATGAGATCGGGGTGCTGCACGATGTGGCGGCGATCGGGGCGGTTTGCGCGGAGCGCGGCATCCTGTTTCACACGGACGCGACGCAGGCAGTCGGGAAGGTGCCGATCGATGTGCGGGCGTTGGGGATTCATTTGTTGAGCCTGTCGGCGCACAAGCTCTACGGTCCGAAGGGCGTCGGGGCGTTGTATGTGCGGCGGAGCGAACCGCGCGTGCGTCTGATTCCGCAGATCGAGGGCGGGGGCCAGGAGCGGGGCATTCGTAGCGGGACGCTGAACGTGCCGGGGATCGTCGGGCTGGGCAAGGCGCTGGAGGTGGCGTTGGAAGATTTGCCGGAAGAATCGGTCCGGCTGGCGGGTCTGCGCGATCGGCTGCGAGAGCGGTTGCTGGCCGAGCTGGACGAGGTGGTGGAGAACGGAAGCGTCGAGCATCGGCTGCCGCATTCGTTGAGCTTGTCGTTCGGGTACGTGGAAGGCGGTGCGCTGGTGAATGCGCTTCGGGAGGACCTGGCGATTTCGACGGGGTCGGCGTGCAGCTCGGAGGATCCGGAGCCAAGCCACGTACTGACGGCGCTGGGGCGCTCGCGGGAGCTGGCACGCGCAACATTGCGCTTTGGTTTGACGCGATTTACAACGATCGAAGAAGTCGATTTTGCGGCCCAGCGCGTGGTTGATGCGGTGCGGCGGCTGCGTTCCCATTCGCCCCTTTACGAGATGCGCGAGCGGTAGCTTGCCGAATCCTGGCCGCGCGTGTCGGCGGCCGTTTCTCTCCTCAATCGGGACCGGTCCAGTCCCCTATTGCGAAAGGGGTTGCGAACGCGGCCCGGGTTGTGAAATCTAGCCGCCCCTTGGAGGCTCCCGGGCCGGGCTGCGGCCCCCGAGCAAGTGTGCGGGCCAACCAATGTCATTGAGGAGTGAGAACCCTTGGAACGCTATACCACCGAACAGATTCGCAACGTCGCCCTGACCGGGCACTCCGGCTCCGGCAAGACGATCCTTGTCGAAGCGCTGCTCCACACCTCCGGCATGATCGACCGGATGGGTGCCATCGAGAGCGGCTCCACCGTCTCGGACTATGATGCCGAGGAACAGAAACGCCAAGTTTCGCTGAACTCGTCGTTGGCGCCGATCACGCTGAAGGACGTGAAGATCAACCTGCTGGATTGCCCCGGCTTCCGTGACTTCGTGGGCGAGATCAAGCAGGCCGTCCGCGTGGCGGAAATGGCGCTGATCGTCGTCGACGCGACGACCGGCGTGGAAGTCGGTACTGAGTTCGCGGTCTCTTTCGCGGACGAGTACCAGATCCCGAAGGCCTTCTTCGTCAACAAGATGGATAAGGAACGGGCAAACTTTGACAGCGCGATCAGCAGCATCGAGCAGTCTTTCCCGGACGTGCACTGTGTTCCGCTGACGCTTCCGATTGGCTCCGAAGCGGACTTCAAGGGCGTGATCGATTTGCTGACCATGAAGGCGATTTACGACGAGGGCGGCAAGCGCGAGGTGAAGGACATTCCTGCGGAGCTGCAGGACGCCGCCGAGGAGGCGCGCAAGCGCCTGGTCGAAGCCGCCGCGGAAGGCGACGACGATCTGACCGAGAAGTTCCTGATGGAAGAGACGCTGACGGATGATGAGATCAAGCGCGGACTGCGCGAGGATCTCGAGGAAGGTCGTTTCGCGCCGGTGCTTTGTGGCTCTGCGGCGAAGGAAATCGGCCTGACGGTTCTTCAGAACTTCTTCATTCACGAATGCCCGCCGCCGACCGAGCGCAAAGGCTTCCAGGCTTTGAAGAGCAAGGACAGCGACGAGATCGAGATGAAGAAGATCGATCCGTCGGCGCCGTTCAGCGCGCTGGTTTATAAGACGGTCAACGACGAGTTCGTCGGCCGCCTTTCGTTCTTCAAGTGCATCACCGGTGAAGCGAAGGGCGATGGCACGATCAAGAACGCGCGCACGGATCAGACCGAGCGCGTCGGCCATGTCTTTTCGATGCGCGGCAAGCAGCAGTTGAGTGTCTCCGGCATCTGTGCCGGCGACATCGGCACGTTCGCGAAGCTGGACACGGTCCACACGGGCGATACGCTGCTCGAGGTGAAGGGCATCGATGTTGTGTACGCTCCGACGCGGATGCCGAAGCCAACGGTGCACATGGCGATCGAGGCGAAGAGCAAGAGCGATGAAGATCGCCTCGGCATGGGCATGCACAAGATGCTCGAGACCGATCCGACGCTGAAGGTGGAGCGCGATTCGTTGCTGCACCAGACGGTGATCTCCGGCATGGGCGACACGCACCTGGATGTGACGGCTGCGCGGCTCGAGTCGTTGAACAAGGTCGAGGTCGTGATGAAGGCCCCGCGCGTTCAGTATCGCGAGACGCTGAGCAAGAAGGGCGAAGGCCAGGGCCGTTACAAGAAGCAGACGGGCGGCCGCGGCCAGTTCGGCGATTGCTGGATTCGCCTTGCTCCGCGCCAGCGCGGCGAGGGCTTCAACTTCGAGTGGAAGGTTGTCGGCGGTAACATCCCGACGAACTTCACGAGCTCGGTTGAGAAGGGCCTGCGCGACTCGCTGACTCGCGGCATCATTGCGGGCTACCCGATGGTCGACGTGCACGCCGAGTGCTTCGACGGTTCGTATCACTCGGTGGACTCGAGCGATATGGCCTTCCAGGTCGCCGCGTCGTTGGCGTTCAAGAATGTGGCGCCGAAGTGCGCTCCGCAGCTTCTTGAGCCGATCAACAAGGTGATCGTCGAAGTGCCCGACAGCTACATGGGCGACATCATGGGTTACGTATCGGGCAAGCGCGGCCGCATCGCCGGCAGCGACCAGATGGGCACTCGCGTTCGCGTGAACGCGGAGGTCCCCGCGGCGGAGATGGCAACCTTCAGCCGCGACCTGCGTTCGATGACGCAGGGTCGCGCGATCTTCGAGAGCGAGTTCGATCACTACGAGCCGGTTCCGCCGGGAATCGTGGACAAGGTGATCGAGGAAGTCCGCATCGACCACCACGAAGCGGAATAATCGCTCGTTCCGCACACACGCAGTCTCCAAGAAAACCCGCCCGCCTCGAAGTCGAGGCGGGCGGAGTGCTTAAGAGTGGCTAGTGAAGAGTGGCTAGTGGCTAGTGGCGAATGATGGATGGCTTTAGCCGTGGACTGAGGTTGTGGAGCGCTTCTTGAGTTCTTTGGCGTGGGCGTTGAGTATTTCCGAATCGGGCTTGGGAACGCCTTCGGTGGAGATCAGTTGGAGGGCCTGGGCGTCGGAGAAGCCCATCTCGGAGAGGTAGGCGGCGACGATGGTGGCTCCTGTGGGGCCGACGGCGAGGACTCGGCGGCCGGCGCGAAGGCTTTCGTGCAGGAATTCGATGCCGTCGCGGAGTTCATTGTTCTCAAGGTGGCCATCGCCGGATTCGACCGGGCGGTGGTAGAGCTTGTATTCCTGCGAGAACATGCCGCCATCGCCGAAGTACAGGATGGCCTGCACGCGGTGGTGCTCGAGGAAGAATGGATCATTGGCCTCGCTGAGCGAGGAGAGCATGAGTCTGTCGAGTACCTGTTGCATGGCGCACGTCCTCTACGGGTTTTCGAGCTTCGCAACACTCAGGTGGCGCGTGGGGCGCTAACACCGTCAAGAAAAACTAAGTGCTGTTTTCAGGCGTTCTATTCGGACCCGTCATAGACGGTCGGCTTGTAATCGGGATAGTTCTGCTCGAGCAACTGGCGGACCTCTCTTTCCATTCCCGGCCTGGGCAGAACCCCGGGGATGAACTCGCGCAAGCGCTCGGTGAGTTTGCCGATGGCTTCTTCGACGGCGTACTTGAGGCAGTAGGGGGCATCGAAGACCTGGGGGTTGAAGAACCCGTTTGGATATCCGCCGTGGGATTCGCGGATGGCAAACTCGGCCAGGACGGTTTCGTCTTCGACGCCTTCGTAGATGCGGCCTTCGAGTTGGATCACCGTGGCGCCGGCACCGTAGCCGATGACATAGCGCCAGAAGCCTTGCCCGTCCTCTACATCGGTGACGTAGGTCCGAACGGTCAGAACGCGATGGTCGGTGAGCATCGGATCGTCGAGGGGCATGGCGTAGCGGACCCGCACCGGATGCGGGTAGGCGCGCAGCAGGTAGCGATACATGCGCTCGCGGACAGTGAAGAGGATCTCGTCGCGGTCGGTGTCGTCGAATTCATCATAGGGCGTTGCCCAGATTGGCTCGGGGACGATGAAGAGTGTGGGCTGAATCTTCTCTTCGGTCAGGCCGAAGGACTCGGGGATGGGAATGGCTCGGCCGTCATCGTGGTATTCGCGGATCTGCGCACGGGTCAGATAGAGTGGGTCGACGGTGTAGTCCTGCCAGCCTCCGACGCGGAGTTTCACGTCGGGTTCATTGATGCAGTTGAATGCGGCGTAGTCATCGAGGACGCCGATGGGTTCAACGGTGCGTGTGCATCCGGTCAGGGCAACGGCGGTCAGGAGGAGCAGCAGGAGGAGCGGGGCGTGGGTGCGCAAGTCACCTCGATTGATTCTAGGGGGGCTGGGCTGCATGCTGGTGTCCTTTTCTCCATCCCGCGGTTGCCCGGAAAAGGAATGGCCGGGACCGGCGCGCCCTTTCGAGCGATTCGATCCCGGCCAGCCCGCTCCGAGGTAAAGTCTCGGTGGTGGTCGTTACAGCGACGCGAGTGTGGTGCGCTGCAGCGGCATTTTCTCGGGCAGGATGACGATGACCGAGCGACGATTCTGGGCGCGGCCGTCGGGGGTCGCGTTCGGAGCGATCGGACGGTACTCGCCGTAGCTTGTGGCGGAGAGGCGCGAGGGATCGAAGCCTTGGCCCTCAACCAGTTCGTGCACGACGGTCAGCGCGCGAGCGGCGCCAAGTTCCCAGTTCGACTTCCAACTGGAGTACTGGATGGGCTCGTTGTCCGTGTGCCCTTCGACCAGCAGTTCGCGGTTGGGGAAGTTGGTCTGGATGATCTCAGCGATCTGGCTCATGAGCTCGATACCTTCGTCGCTCAGTTCGGCTTTGCCGGGCTTGTAGAGGAGCTCGTTGACGATGGTCATAGTCAGGCCGCGGTTGGTCTCGTCGAGCTGGACGTTGAGGTCCTTGAGCTGGGCGCGCAGTTGATTGAGGCCCTGCTCTTTCTCGCGAAGGGAAGCCTGGATGGTCTGGACCTGGTTTCGGGCCATGGCGAGCTGGTCTTCGACTTCGCGCAACTGCGTCTGCATGGCGGTGGCGCGGGAGTTGGCCTGATCGCGGGCCTCGGCCATCTGGTCGATCTGGTTGTTCATCTGCTCGACTTCGGCAGTGCGCTGATCCAGGGAGGTGCGGGCGTTTTCGAGATCGCTGATGGTGCGATCGAGTTCGCCGCGCAGCATATCCATTTCCGCGAGTGTATCGGCGGTGGCGCCGGCATCGCGAAGTTCTGCCAGTTCCTGGTTCTTGGAATCGAGTTCGGCCCGGAGATTCTGCAGTTCGCGCTCCACGTCGTCTTCGGTCATCTGGCGATATGCATCGCCGGCCAGGCCGCCGGTCGCGGCGCCTGCGGCACCACCCATGGCGATGCCCTGGCCAACGGCCATGGAGGTGTAGTTGTGGGCGACGACTCCACCAACGGCGGCGCCGAGGGCTCCACCCGCGGCTGCGCCTTTCTGGATCGAGTTACACCCTGTCGTCATAACCAACGCGAAAACCAATGCGCCGGCGGTTGCGAAAATTCTGGTCCACTTCATCGGTCGAACTCCTTTCATCCCGTGCGGATCTGCCTGGTCAGCTGGAACTGGAACCTGACCATCCCCGCTCCCGGCGCGCCCGTGTGGAGTTTCGGCGCCTTTCGAGGACGATCCCTTCCGACGTGCCTGCACGGAGGGAACAATGACAAGTAAAAAGCGCGAAGGCGGGAATGTCTTTTTAAGAGGATTAGGACAATCGGCGATGTACCGCGCTTTCAGCGCTTGATGGTGGGGGTGACGAGGTATCCAGGGCTCTCGCCCTGGGCTGGTATTCGGCGGGGCGTTGCCCCTATGGGAAGCGGTAGGTTCGAGTACGAGTACGAGTACGAGTGCGCGGGGGATTGTGCGGACTCGGACGCGATGGTCGAGTATCGGGGGGTGAGGTGACTTGGGCATGCTTGCCCAGGCATCAGCGGTATTGGGCCTCTTGAGAAGGTTATCGACTGAGGACGCACTGTCAGACGTCGGCGAACAGGGAGGCTCTTGGCCAGGGATGGCCAAGTCACCTCAGAGGGGGGCGGTCCAGGAAATTAGGGGGCCAGATTCACCGTGGCGCCGGGGGAGAGTTCGTTGGGTTGGCCGGAGGCGTCGCGGAGCCAGACAGGGATTTCGGCGGCGTTGGTGACTTGCGAGCCGTTGAATTCGAGTTGGCTGAGTGCGTGGATATAATCGGCGGCTTCGATGTAGGTGGGATTCCAGATGTCGGCAGCGTGGCCTTCGAGCAGCGTGCAGAAGTCGTCCATGGAGGACCAACTGTTCGGCGCGCCGTCGGGATGGCCGTCGAGTTCCCAGGCGTGGCCCCAGACGACGAGAAGGCGAAGGCGGCCGTCGTTTGCGTCGATCAGGCGGCGGGCCTGCGGGACGGCGTCGCTCTGGTGCGAGCCCCCAGGCCAGACGAGTGGATCGTAGGGGAGGGCCATCTCCGGATTCGGAGCAACGGTGCGTGCGTACGCGACGCTAAGTTCGTGCAGGACGTCGAGGGTTTCCTGGTCGAGCGCGCCGAATGGATAGGAGAGGCCGCGGATTTCGTAGCCGGCGGCTTCGGTCAGGGCTTCGAGGTCGTCGCCGACTTCGGCTTTGATTTCTTCGCGCGACAGTGTGGTAAGCCACGGATGTGTGACGGTGTGGCCGGAGACTTCGTGGCCGGCGTAGAGGGTTTTGACTTCGTCGTGTCCGATGTAATCATCTTGCACGAGTCGGCTGGAGTTCAGGTGAAACGTGCCGTGCAGGCCGTGTTCGTTGAGTAGCGCGACGAAGCGACGATCCTGTTGCGGGCAGTCGTCCATGCTGATGACGACAGCTTTGCTGCGCCCGTCGGGAAACAGGAATGTCTCGTAGAACTTCGGGTACTTTGCGATCCAGATATCGGGCGCATCGGCAGTGGCTTTGATGAGTCCATCGGGATCGGCGTCGCGGCTGGCTCCGGAACCGAATGAGTACGCGCGATGCTGCACGGTCGTGGGTTCGTTTGCTTCGAGTGAGAAGTTGCCGGAGATGTAACCGTTCTCGTCCTGCAGTTCCTGCTGCCATGTGCCGAGTGTGAACTTGTATTCGATCGATGTGCCGATGGAAACATCGGCAACGTATTGGCGCGTGGTGCCAGTGCCTTTCATTTCTGCGATGGCGGGATCCCACGGGCCCCATTGCGGCAGCGTGCCAGTGATGAAGACGGGATCATCGAGGTCTTCCGGAACGGTGAGTTCGAATGTGATGCGCACGGTGCCGGGCATTGGGGGTTCTCCTTCCAACTCCGCCGCGTGGCTTCCGCATGCGACAACAAACAGCAGCGATGCGATCCAGAGGATGATCCAGAGAGCGGAGCGCTTGCGTTGCATGGCGAGACCTCGCGAGAAGACGTGTGCGGCGGTGTGTTTCCGTCGGAATACGGTCTTCTCGCGATGCGCGGGGAGCAATGCGAAACGCTGGGGCGCGTTGATGCGTCGCGCCTTCAGCGCTTCGCGACGGGGCGTGGGTTCCCCAGGGCTTGCGCCCTGGGCTGGTATACGCGGGGCGTTGCCCCTTTGCGGGGTGGTGCGAGCACGATTACGAGCACGATGACGGGGGGTGTTTGTGTCATTGGGGGTTTGTGCTTGACGGGAATGCCCGCGGGCCGGTTTCGATAGGTCTGCAGTTTGGGAATGAACTCTCGAAGGTTTTCATGATGAAGCAGCGCCTGACGATGACTGAATCTCTTGCCGGCCCGGTTCTTTCGGGTGCGGTGGCGCTGATTAATGTCCTGCTTCTCGTACTGGTACGCCGGCCCTGGGGTGCGGCGACCGTCTGAATGGTCTCCCTACACACTCCAGGGCCGAATAACCGACCGCTGTTCGAGGCGGTCTTTTTTGCGTGAATCGATCACCGAAGGGTTTGAATACATAAGGAGCGAGCAATGACTGCCGAGCATATCGAACAGAAAACGACTTCCTCGCCGATTGGCCAGAAGATGAACGGCGCGGATATGATCATCCAGGTGCTGGCGGACGAGGGCGTCGATACGGTCTTTGGTTACAGCGGCGGCGCGATTCTGCCGACTTACGACGCGGTGTTCCGTCACAACGCGCAGCAGGAGAAGGATCCGAAGAATCAGATTCGTCTGGTTGTTCCGGCAAACGAGCAGGGCGCGGGCTTTATGGCGGCGGGCTATGCGCGATCGACGGGGCGCGTCGGGGTTTTTCTTGTGACGTCGGGTCCGGGCGCGACGAATTGCGTGACGCCGATCCGCGACAGTATGGCGGACTCCGTCCCCGTGGTGATGATCAGTGGCCAGGTTCCGCGCGCGGCAATCGGCAGTGATGCGTTCCAGGAAGCGCCGGTTTTCAATATCATGAGCTCGTGCGCGAAGCATGCGTTCCTGGTGGAGGATCCGGAAGAGCTGGAAGCAACGATTCGCACGGCGTTCGAGATTGCTCGCAGCGGCCGACCGGGTCCGGTGGTGATCGATGTCCCGAAGGATGTGCAGAATTGGATCGGAACGTATAAGGGCGAAGGAACCCTGTCTTTTCGCGGTTACCAGAAGCGCGTCGAGTCGTTGATGAATTCGCGTGTGCCGAAGCGGCGCGCGGAGCAGTTTTTCGAGATGTTGGGCGAGTCGAAGCGTCCGCTGATTTATGCAGGCGGCGGCGTGATCAACAGCGGCTCCGCAGAGACGTTGCGGAAGTTCTCCGAGCATTTCGGCATCCCGGTTGTGACGACGCTGATGGGAATTGGCTCGATGGATACGCAGAGCGACCTGTGCATGAACATGCTCGGAATGCACGGCGCGGCGCACGCGAACTATGCGGTGGAAGATTGCGATTTCCTGATCGCGGTGGGTTCGCGTTTCGATGATCGCGTGGCGGGCAAGGTGAAAGAGTTTGCGCCGTTGGCGAAGAACTTCGCGCACATCGATATCGATGCGGCGGAAATCGGGAAGGTGAAGATCGTCGATTGGTCGCACGTCGGGGATGCAGGGCGTGCGCTGGAGGATCTGATGGACTTCGGCAAGGAGTTCAAGCGCGACTTCTCGCAGTGGGGGGCGTACTGCAAGGAACTGAAGACAAAGTACCCGATGGACTACGATCGGAACAGCAAGTTGATTCAGCCGTATTTTGTGCTGGAAACATTGAACGATCTGACAAAGGGCGATGCGATCGTCGTGACCGGCGTCGGGCAGCATCAGATGTGGGCGGCGCAGTATTGCGCGGTCAGTAAGCCGCGCTCGTTCCTGACGAGCGGCAGCATGGGCACGATGGGATTCGGCTTGCCGGCGGCAATCGGCGCGCAGGCGGCGAATCCGGATCGGCTTGTTGTGGATGTGGATGGCGACGGTAGCTTGCGCATGAACCTGGGCGAGCTGGAAACGGCGACGACGTACGATCTGCCCGTGAAGGTCTTGCTGTTCAACAACCTGGGCGATGGGATGGTGCGTCAGTGGCAGAAGATGTTCTTCGGCGAACGTTTCTCGGGCAGTGACAAGTCGCTGCACGCGAAGGACTTTGTGAAGGCGGCCGAGGCGGATGGCTACAAGTTCGCCGAGCGGCTGACCGACAAGGCGAAGGTGCGCGAGGTTCTTGAGCGGTTCATCACGTTCGAGGGGCCTGCGTTCCTGGAGGTGATGATCGATCCGGACGCCGGCGTGTATCCGATGGTCGGTCCGGGAATGGGCTACAAGCAGATGATCACCGGCGAGCACATCAAGCGCCGCGACCAGGGGCCGATTGAGAAGGTCGATCCCGAGTCGACGCCGGACTTGTTCTAATCCAACAACCGAATCTGAATGGAGCGAATGCTATGAGTAACAATGGAAGCCATACAGAAGGTCAGGAGTTCGTGATTTCGGTGCTGGTGGAGAACCGGTTCGGTGTGTTGGCGCGAATCGCGAGTCTGTTCGCCGCACGAGGTTTCAATATCGAGTCGCTGGCTGTCGGCACGACGCACGATCCGACGGCGAGCCGCATGACATTGGTTGTTCGAGGCGACTCCACGATCATCGAGCAAATTCAAAAGCAACTGAACAAGCTGATCGAAGTCATCAAGGTGCAGAATCTGACAGAGCTCGGCAGCTACATCGATCGCGAACTGGTGCTGATCAAGGTCACGGTTCCGCCGGGACGACGCACGGATGTGATCGAACTGGTGAAGATCTTCAAGGCGAAGCCGATCGACATTACACCGGATACGATGTCGCTGGAAATCACGGGTCATCAGCCGAAGATCGAAACGTTCCTGGAGATGCTGGCGCCGTACGGTCTGCTGGAGGTTGCACGCACGGGTCGCGTTGCGCTGACGCGCGGTCCGGGCGGTTTGCACTCGTCGTTCACGCGCACGTACGCAGCGGGACAGAGCACGAAGCACGCGACGCCGTTGAAGAGCTAGTGGCTAGTGATTAGTGGCGAGTGACGAGTGGCTAGAAAGTAGAATGAGAACTTGGTTCCTGGCTCACGAGGCTTGGGATCAGAGAAGGCGGCCCACCGGCCGCCTTCTTTTCATTTGCATGCGGCCAGGCAGAGAAGTGTTGGGACGTGAACCTCTCTGGATTTTGAATATCTCTGGGGCTTGGGCAAGATGCCCAAGTCACCTCGGTGAAGCAGGATTTTGATGAGGACTGTGGGGGTACGAGGAGAGATTGGGCGCACTCGTACTCAGCGAAGCGGTGCTCGAACTCGTACTCGGTCTTTTGGTCGGGTGAGGGGGCTTACCAGTCTTCTTTGCCGTCTTCGGCGTTCTGGAGGCTTTTTTCGAGATAGTGAATGACGGACTGGAAGCGGAGCTCGTTTTCGTCGTCGACTCGGACGAGGGTTTTGTGGGCCTCGAGGGTGTGGAGGATCTGATCGAGACGGCTGATGGGGCCGGTGTCGGGGGTTTCGAGGTGGTCTTCGGCCTTGGAGATGGCCCGCTCGGCGTGGTCGCCATCGTGGATGGAAAGCAGGTGGGTGAGGCCAAGGGTCTTGAGGAGGCGGCGGACGTGTTCGTTGGCGTTGGCAACGAGGAGTCGGTCGCGGCCGCTCTTGGTCTGGGCGATGCTGATGGAAGCCAGGACCCCCATGAAGGTGGAGTCCATGGTTTCGCACTGGGCGAGGTCGACGAGGAACTTGCCAGGGTGGCCCTGGGCCTGGAGGTGGTCGGCGAATCGCTTGAAGGGGACGCTGTTCAGGAAGGAGCCGCGCCCGATCACGCGGACGACGGCGATATCATCGTTTTCCAGGACCGCGCACCGGATATCCGACTCGGGATTGCGGGGTTGCGTCGAGGAGTTGCTCATCGGCGTCATTCTCTCCGGATTCGCCCGTCCCGCAGGAAGCGCGAGCCGAACACCTCTTGAAACATGCCCATGACGCGTCGTCAAGGCATCCCGGGACAGTTGTCCCAAGACTCCCCCGTCGCGCCGGAGGGAGTCCCAGCGCGCGAGGCCTTCGCTATTCAGAATGCGCGCTTTCCCGCCAAAGTCAAAAGGATTCTCGGGGGCTCGCGCGTCGGCAATCGAGTTCGAGTACGCGTACGAGTGCGAGTACGCGATCCAGACCACGGGGAGTTGTCAGGCCCAGGTCTGGGTGCCCATGACGTCGGCGAGGGAGCGGGCGGTGACGAGCGTCTGGATGATGCGGCCGGCTTCGCGGGGAGAGTGGTTCTGTGCGCGGATGCCGAGGACGTTGGGGGGCAGGTCGCGCGCGGCAATGTCGGAGGCGTTCTTGCCGCGGAGCGACTCGACAGCGTCGATGCCGGGCAGGCCATTGTCCGGGACGAGGTGCTCGGAGTTGGGGAGCGGAAGGGCGGCAAAGGCGGCTTTGCGATGGCCGGACAGGCGCCACCAGTTGGTCCAGTCGAACCGGCCGGCGAAGCCGAGGATTTCGGGGGATCCGGCGGGCGAGGTGCACATGGCGATGGCGATGCGGGCGGCAGGGTTCTCCTGGATGCGGGCTTCCATCATCTCGGCGTCGGCCGCGAGGGCGCCTTCGAGGATGTCGGCGGGTGTGCCACCAACGCAGGCGAGCGGGAACAGGCCGAGGGCGCTGAGCGGCGCAAGGTCGACGGGGATGCCGGGGTCGAGCGTCAGGGACGGGAGCTGGTTGCTGTCGGCGTACTCGCGAAGGGGGCCGCGCTCGCTGTCGCAGATGAGAATCAGATGATCGCGGACGCGGTCATCGCCGAGTTCGCGCCGAATGCGGCTGTCGACGATTGTCAGGGCGGAGAGGGTGCTGTCGGAGACGCGGGCGCCGCCGATGGCGCAGAACAGTGTCTCGCCCAGGGGCGGCATGGCGCCGTGAGAGACGTCGTGGAGCGTGAAGATCGAAAGGGTCATGGCCTCGGCGCCCTTGCCTTTGCCGCGGCGGCCGTTTCGCGGGACTCCGAGCCCGAGCATGGAGGCGGTGAGGGAGGCGGCTGCGGCCGGGGCGGGGTCGCCGATCAGGACAAGGTGTTGAAGGCGGCGGCGGTATTTGCGGGCGAGCTGCTCGGCGGCCACGGGGATGAGGTCGTCCTGCGGCAGGTTGATCGCGGGCAGGTCGACGTCGCGGCGCTCCATCAGTTCGCCCCAGGAGCGTTCAGCGGCGCGCCATTGAGCGGATGATACGGCCTCGGTGTTGTGACCGACGATGAGTTCCATGAGAGACCTTTCGTGTGGGCTCACTCGTCCATCCGCGGCTCGACTTGGCCGCCGGTGGCGTCGCGAACGTGCGTGCAGAACGACTTCAAGCTGGCATCGGGGATGAGCAAACGCAAGGCCACGTCGACGGCAAATTGCTCGTGTTCGACAATGGCGCCGGCATCTTCGGCGATGCGGCGCACGCGATCGTGGTGTGCGTACGGAACGTGGAGTTCGATGGCGGTGCGGGCGATCTTCTCGCGGGTCTCGGCGGCTTCGATGGCCAGGCGGGCGGCGTCGCCGTATGCAGAAACGAGTCCGCCGGTGCCGAGTTTCGTTCCGCCGAAGTAGCGTGTGATGACCAGCACGACGTCGCCCAGGCCGGATCCGCGCAAGACGGCGAGAGCGGGCGGTCCGGAGGTGCCGGAGGGTTCGCCGTCGTCGCTCATGCCTTCGGTAACGCTGTTTCCGTGGCCGATGGCGAAGGCGTACACGTGATGCGTGGCGTCGGGCATTTCTTCACGAATGGAGGCGATGACAGCGCGGGCTTCGTCGACGGATACGGCCGGGCGCAATGTGGCGATGAACCGCGAGTTGGAAACGCGGTGCTCGATGCGAACGGGGCGAGTGAGGATGAGGGCGGCCATGCGCGACGAGGGCTCCGGGGGACGTCGAGCCAGTCGGGCAGGGGGGCGCAGCGTGGGCAACAAGAATGCCCTCACCGGGGTGGGGAGAGATTCTCGTGCTCAGTGAAGCGGTGCTCGTACTCGTTCTCGGTGGCCGACTGTGAGTACGAGCACGGGGATCGGCGGTTTCAGGGATAGGTCGCGCTTTCAGCGCTTGGCGGAGGGCGACGAGAACCCTGGGCTTGCGCCCTGGGCTGGTATTGAGCGGGGCGTTGCCCCTTGGGAACGATCGAGTTCGAGTACGTGTACGAGTGCGAGGAGGATACGCGTGCTCGCTCTCGGCTCATCGCGAACAGGCGGGATTTGGGTGTCCAGGTGTGAGGTGACTTGAGCATCTTGCTCAAGCCCCAGCGACGCAGGCCCAACCGATCAACTGGCCGAGGCCGTTCTATGCCAGCCACCATCTCCCTGACCGCTCTTGGCCAGGGATGGCCAAGTCACCTCGAAAGCAGGAACGAGCACGAATCCATCGGCGGTCCCCAGGCTCGATCAGATCGAGTAGTTGATGGGTTTGTCCTGGGTGTGGATTCCGCACTCGTTCTTCTTGCCTGCCCAGCGGCCGGCGCGTTCGTCTTCGCCTTCGCCGACGGGGCGGGTGCAGGGGGCGCAGCCGATGGATTTGTAGCCCTGGAGGAAGAGATCGTGGACGGGGATCTTGTGTTTGTGGATGTAGTCCCACATGTCCTTCTTTGTCCAGTTGGCAAGCGGGTTGATTTTGACAAGGGGCTCGGTGCGGTTGGCGGGCTGGTAGTATTCGAGGATCTGGGTGCGTTTGCGGATTTCGGTGCCGCCGTCGCGGCGCAGGGAAGTGAAGTATGCGTAGCGGTTCCGCAGGGCTCGCTGGAGGGGTTCGACTTTGTTGATCCAGCAGCAGAGATCGGCGCCGGTGGAGACCTTGCCTTGTGCGGCCTCAGGGAGTGCGAGGCCGTCGACGTCGGGACGTTCGTAGAGGTCGGTGCCGTACTGGCGCTTGAAGCCGGGGCGGCCGCCGCGGGCTTCCCAGTTTTCCACGACCAGGCCGAAGCGATCGGCGATGTCATCGCGCAGGCGCAGGGTCTCCTCGAAGTGATAGTGTGTCTGCAGGAAGACGACAGGCACAGAGTTATCGATGCGGCCGATCATGTGGAGGATGGCGCCGGAGGAAGCTCCGAAGGAGGAGGTGACAACGATGCGCGGGAAGTATGTTTCGATTCCCCAACGGATGATCTCATGGGCCGGGGCCCGCTCGAATTCGGCGTTCAGGCGTTGGATTTCCTGAAGGTCGGGGAACGAGGTCTGTTGGATGGCCACCATGGGGGCTCCTCCTGGTGCATTGGCGTAATTCATACTTCCGCAGTAGGAGTTAGGCAAAAGGGATGCCTTTTCAATGAAAGAATGGGAATATGACGCTGGTGGGAGCGTCATACCGGGTGGCGATGGGCCGGGCCTCCCGCCTTCGCTCTGCGAGCTACGACGGACAAGTTGGGGTCCCAGGGCTGCGCCCCGGGCTGGTATGGGGCGCGCCGTTGGCGATTCGGCTGCGGGGTAGAGAGCGTTGTTTTGGGGTGACTTAGGCGATTTTCCGGCGCGGGCGCTGGCAGGATTGGCGGGGATTACGGGACTTGAGCAAGGATGCTCAAGTCACCCCAAGAGCATGGAGGGAACTTCGAGGTGACTCGGCCATCCTTGGCCGAGAGCAGGCAGGCGGGGCTTCTTGGGCATCACCCTCCGCTGACGGGGGGCATGAGGGCGAGGTGGTCGCCGTTCGTGAGTTCCTGGCTGCGGGGAGCCCACTCTTCGTTGACGGCGGGCATAAGGCTGCCCTGCCAGGGGGCAAGGGCCTCGTGGCGGGCGACGGCAGCCTGAATGGCGGTCGCGACCGTCGCGCCGTCGGGAAGGTCGACGGTTTCGCGGTCGGTGCCGACGGTGGTGCGGAGGAGCTGGAAGTAGAGGATTTCGATCTTCATGGTGCCGCGGGGTCAGTACTCGTACCCGGCCGCCTCCTCGTCGGTCATCTGGACGCCGAGGCCCTGGGCGATGCGGTTGACGAAGTTGAAGTAGCCGACGATGAGGACGATGTCGAGGATCTCGCGGTCGGTGTAGCCGGCGTCGCGGAGGGCTTCGGTGTCGGTCTCGGCCATCTGCTGGGGGAGGTTGGTGAGTTTGACGCCGTAAGCGACGAGGGTGCGCTGTTTGGGCGACAAGCGCGCGTTCCGAAAGTCGATGGCGAGCTGTTCGACGCGTTCGTCGCTCTTCCAGTAGTGCTTGAGGGCTTCGGCGTGGTGGCGTGTGCAGTATCCGCATCCGTTGCGAGCAGAGACGACGGTGGCGAGGAGTTCGGCGTCTTCGCGCGAGAGCGAGCAGTCCGCAAAGAGAATTGCCATGTACAGATCGAGGTGTGCCTGGAGCGCTTCGGGGTTCAGGCTGCCGGCTTTCCAGATGTTGGCGATCTTGCCGCGCTGCTTGTTGATGCGCGTGTAGATTTCAGCCCGCGGCCCTTCGGCGCCGTCGTCATCGATTGTTTCAATCCAGGCCATCGGGGTGCTCCTCGTCGATTTCTTGAAGCCACTGGGTGAATTGCCGGCGGAATTCGTTTGCGCCGCCATTGGCCGGATGGCGGGCGACTCCGGTCTGGATGCCGATCTCGCCGAGCACGCGTTCTGCATTGCGACCGATGGCGAGGACGTTGTCGACGCCGAGCTGAGTCATCAGTTCGCGCAGAACGACTTCGCCATGCGGCAGTTCGCTCTTCGCCGGTGGGCGGTTAGAAAGCAATCCCTTGTTTTTGTGATAGGGGTGCCAGGGATAGGCGTTCCACAGCACAAACTCGCGCGGATCGTGGCCGGAATTCAGGATCGCTCCCCAGACAATGGTGCCGGTCGGTTCGATGAATCCGTTTTTCTTCAGTTCGGGCCGGCTGGTGCGTTGTGGCATGGGGGATGGGAAAATGACGGTCGGCTCGACGGCCTGGTGGCCAAGCAGCATGCGTTCGGAAGTCATGGGGATGCCGCTGAAGTGTCCGCCCTGGTAACCGAGTGCTTCGGCGACGAGGAGATATTTCGCGCGGCCGGCGCGGTGCTGCAGGTACGCGCGCAGATGGGTGCGTCGAATTGCGGCGGTGTCGAAATCGGGAATGTCGTGGTCTGGATCGCAATGCCACCAAGGATTGTAAAGGTCGTCGCGCTCGGGCGAGTCGGCGAGGAGTTCTTCGAAGCGTTTGAGGTTCATGGATTGACTACGTCCCTACTTTTTGTTCTCACGATTTCTTTCCTCCCGTGAAAGCCATTCGTATCGAATCCCAGGTGCCGAGGGCAATGCTGTCCTGGAAGAGATTGTAATCGGCAGCTTCGATGCGATCGAGGAGCGATGTCTGCCAGGCCAGAATCACGCGAACGAAGTGGCGACATCCGTCATCGGGGAATTCATCGAGGGCTTCGTGTGGTTCGGAGAGGAGGCGACGCAGGCGTTCGACCTGGTGTTCGACCAATCGGCGGAAAGCCGGCGTGAAGTCGCGCGTGGCCAGGGTGTTGGGATCGACTTCGAAATCGTGCATGTCGATGACGGGAAACGGGACGCGCCCGTCGTCGAGTGCCGCAGTGATATCGAGCAACATGTCGGAGTAGCGGATGGCTTTGCCGAGGTTCTGTGCGGCGATACGGGCGGGGTCGGAGGTCGCCCCCAGAACGCGTGCGATCATCGCGGCGGGAGTGGCTGCGGATTGATGCAAGGCGGCTTCGAGCTGGTGCCAGTCGGAGAAATCGCGCTGGAGGATGGCCTGGTTGCAACCGTCAATGATCGCGGAGAAGTCGCGCTTGGGAAGTTCGTGTCGGTCGATGACTTCGCGCAGCGGGTGGAGCGCGGGGTCTTTGGGGTGTCCCTCGGCGAATAGATCGGTGAGTTCACGGAGTTGGGCCTGCATGGCGTTGCGGAACTCGATGCCACCGCGGGCGAAGGCGGCCTTCATGCGACCGTCGACGCGGAGGCAGTGGTCGTGGATTTCGGCGGCCTGACGGCGTTTGTCGGCAGGCAGGGCCGTGGAGGCGAGCCGGACGGCCCAGGGCAGCCGGCGTTTGTTCCGCAGAAGGTCCATGGCCGTTTTCCATGCAATTTCTTTGCCCCGGTGGGCGAGGATGTTCTGGCCAGTCGGGGTGATTCAACGGTTGCCAGCGAGGGCGGTTTGTCTACCATCGCGGGCACTTCCATCGGGGCAGCCGCGATGTCGACGAGGCACTTCATTATCGGATACGGGAGCTTGATCAATCCGCACAGTCGTGCGGTGACGGCGGGCTCCGGAGTGGCTGTGCCCGTTGAGGTGCGGGGATTCGAGCGGGGTTGGACGATCGCGGTGCGCGGGATGTGTGTGCTGGGGGCGGAGCCGGCTGCGGGGGCCTCGCTAAATGCCGTGGCGGTGGAGGTGGATGATCAGCAGTTGGCCGCTTTCGATCGGCGTGAGGGGGAGGGTGCTCTGTATCGACGCGTTGCGGTTCCCGCCGAAGATGTCGCGGTGGGGGAGGAATTGCGGGGGAATGGTGCGAAGTTCTGGCTCTATACCGTGATTGCGCGGGATGTGCGGCCGACGGCGCATGCGCCGATCGTGCAGTCCTATGTGGACACGGTGTTGGCGGGCTGCCTGAGGTACGGGGAGGAGTATGCGCGGCGGTTTGTGGAGTCGACGCGGCATTGGGAGCACGCGTGGGTGGATGATCGGGCGGAGCCGCGGTATGCGCGGCGCGGAAAGGCGGCGCTGGAGGCGGAGGAATTGGCGGCGATTGACGAGGTGTTGGCGGGTGTGCGCGGGCACCGGGTTGTGGGGTAGGAGAGCGGGGATTTGCCTGGCTGTGGTTCTTGGGGGAGCTCTTGGGCAAGGATGCCCAAGTCACCTCGAGTGGTTTGTGAGGTAGATTGAGCATCTTTGCTCAAGCCCCGGGGGTGTTGGGGGCTCCGTCGGGTTCTGGGCGGTGGTTTTTGGGTGGGCTTCCGCCTTCGTTCTGCGAGCTACGGCGGACAAGCCGGCCTGGCAACTGCCCCAGTCACCTCGAGTGGGCGATTGCGAGCACGAGCACGGATTGGAGGGGGTGCACTCTCCACTAGCATTTGGGTGGGTGGGGCAATTAGGGTGCTCGGGAAGTTGAACGGGGCCGGGATGCGGCTCGCAGATGAAGAAGGAAGACCTCTTGAACGAAGAAATTCTGGCCGAACGCGGCTATTACGAAAAAGCCTATCTTGTGGGCATCCGATTTGCCGGGATGTCGCGCGAAGAAACCGAAGAACATCTGGATGAGTTGGAGAGTCTGACCGGGACGCTCGGCGCGGAGGTTGCCGGGCGCGAGTTGGTTTCTCTGGCGAAGCCCTCGTCGCGTTATCTGGTGGGCGATGGAACGGCGGATCGAATCGCGACGCTGTGTGAGGAGTTGGAGGTCGATGTTCTGATCTTCGACGACGATCTGACGCCGGCGCAGCAACGTCTTTGGGAAAAGAAGACGAGCATCGCGGTGATCGATCGGCGAAAGGTGATTCTCGATATCTTTGCGGCGCGGGCGCAGACGAAAGAAGCGCAGTTGCAGATTGAACTGGCGCGGCTGCAGTACATGCTGCCGCGGCTGAAGCGCGCGTGGACGCACTTGGAGCGTCAGCGCGGTGGCGGCGGGTTCATCGGCGGCGCGGGTGAAGCGCAGATCGAGGTAGACCGTCGACTGGTCCGCGATCGGATTGCGTCGGTGCGGCGGGAACTGGCGTCGGTGCGCAAACATCGCGACGTCATGCGGGCTCGGCGCGAGCGCAAGCCGGTGCCGACGGCGGCGCTGGTCGGGTACACGAACTCGGGCAAGTCGTCGCTGCTGAATACGCTGACGGAAGCGCATGTGCTGGAAGAGAACAAGCTGTTCGCGACGTTGGATGCGACGACGCGGCGGATCGAGTTGCCGAACAACCAGGAGATGTTGCTGACCGATACGGTTGGGTTTATTCGGAAGCTGCCGCACAGTTTGATCGAGGCGTTCCGGTCGACGTTGGAGGAAGCGACGGCAGCGGATTTTCTGCTGCATGTCGTGGATGCCAGTCACACGCAGGCGTTGGAGCATGTTGAGGTCACGCAGCAGGTGTTGGAGGAGTTGGGCGCGTCGGATCGGCCGATGATTCTTGTGTTGAACAAGGCGGATCTGGTGGAGGATCGCGAGCTGTTTGCCCGTTTTGAAAACTTGGGCGTGGAGACGGTGATTACATCGACGTTGACGCGGCGCGGTATCGATGAGCTGTGCAATCGCATCGCGAGTCTGCTGAACGATAAGCTGGCGGATCTGCACCTGCGCATTCCGGCGTCGCGGTTCGATATCGTTTCGGCGCTGCATCGCGATGGCGAAGTGCTCGAAGAGAAGTACGGCGAGGACAACGACGTGCTGATGCACGTCTTGTATCCGCGGCGATTCGCGTCGAAGGTGGAGCAGTGGGTTGTGGTGCAGCGCTAGCTGCAATCATTGATTGGCTTTTTTCTTATGTTTGATGTTCAAAATGTGAATTTGCACTTTGGCGCGCGGCATGTGCTGCGCGATGCGACGTTTAAGGTCGATGACGGGGAGCGGGCGGCGATCATTGGGCCGAATGGCGCCGGGAAGTCGACGCTGCTGAAGATCATCGCCGGGTTGCTGTCGCCGGAAACGGGCAGCGTTGCGACTCCGAAGAATACCGACATTGGTTATCTGCCTCAGGAAGTCGTGATCGAATCGCCGATGACGGTGGAGGAAGAATGCCGGACGGTGTTCAAGGAAGTGCTCGAGCATGAGCAGGAGATGCGCGAGATCGAGCACAAGATGGCAGACGAAACGGATCACGAGTCGGACGGGTTTCTTCGGCTGGCGGACAGGTATGATTTCCTTCTGCACGAAACGATGCGGCGCGACATCTATACGATGGACGCGACGATCGGCAAGGTGATGGGAGGGCTGGGGTTCAAGCCATCGGATTTGAAGCGGCCTTGCAGCGAGTTCTCCGGCGGCTGGCAGATGCGCATTGCGCTGGGGAAGATTCTTCTCAGCAATCCGGACATTCTGTTGCTCGACGAGCCGACGAACCACCTCGACATCGAGACGATCGAGTGGCTGTCGAGTTGGCTGCAGAATCATGAAGGTTCGATTCTGATGGTCAGTCACGAGCGCGCGTTCATGGATCGCCTGGTGAACAAGGTGATCGAGATCGATCGTGCGAATGTGATCGTGTATCGCGGCAATTACACGGAGTCGCTGGAGAAGCGTCACGAGCGGCGCGAGCAGCAGCGGCGCGCTTACGAGAATCAGCAGATCGAGCTCGCACAGGTTCAGAAGTTCATCGATCGGTTCCGTTACCAGGCGAGCAAGGCCGCCCTCGTCCAGTCGCGCGTCAAGCAACTGGAGCGGATGGAGATTGTCGAGAAGCCGACGGAGGACCAGGGGACAATTCACTTCAATTTTCCGTCGGCGCCGCGTTCCGGCAAGGAAGTTTTGAAGGGCGAGGGAGTCGCGCGACGGTTCGGCGAGAAGGAAGTTTTCCGCAACGCGGATCTGACGGTCTATCGCGGCGAGAAGGTTGCGCTGGTCGGTGTGAACGGCGCGGGCAAGTCGACGATGATGAAGATCCTGGCGGAGAAGCTGGAGCCCAGCGACGGCAAGGTGACCGTCGGGCCGAGCGTGGAGATGTCGTACTTCGCACAGTATGAGTACGAGGATCTGCATCCAGCGAACACGGTGCTGGGCGAGTTTCTTTCGAGCGCGCCGCTGGCGGTTTCGGACAAGGCACGCAGCATTTTGGGCGCGTTCCTGTTCACGGGCGACGACGTGGAGAAGAAGGTGGCGGTGCTCTCCGGCGGAGAGAAGACGCGCCTGCGCCTTGCGAAGATGTTGTGCGGTTCATCGAATGTGTTGCTGATGGACGAGCCGACGAACCACTTGGACATCGGCAGCCGCCTGACGCTGGAGTACGCGCTGCGGCAGTTCGACGGCGCGGTGGTGCTCGTTTCGCACGACCGGTATTTCCTCGATAACGTTGTGACGCGCGTGATCGAGATCGAGGAAGGGCACGTGCGGTCGTACCCGGGGAATTACGAAGATTACCTGATGTTGAAGGGCCGGCAGGAGGAGGCGCTGGCCGCGCGGGCTTCGGCTGCCGCGGTGGCCGAGGAGGAGCCGGAATCGAAGAACGAGGGCAAGCCGGCGCGGGTGTTGGATCGCGAGGAGCGCAAGCGGCTGCAGGCGGAGCGCAACCGCCTGTCGAAGGAGTTGGGACGGCGGCAGAAGTCGCTGCAGCAGTTAGAGGATCGTGTCCAGGATCTGGATGCGGCCTGTCGCGAGGTGGAAAACCAGATGGCGGATCCGACCAATGGGTCGGACGCGGAGAAGCTGGCGGCGCTGAACGAGCAGTTGGAGGAGTTGCGCGAGCGGCTGACCGCGACCGAGGAGGAGTGGACGGGAGCGCAGATTTCTGTCGAGGAAATGGAGGCGGAATTGGAGGAAATCGACGGCTGAGTCTTCGGACCGCAACTTGCAACATCCGGCGCCAATGACTTCTCAGATGGCATTCCCCCGGGATTCGGTGCTGGATATGCAGAAAGCGCTTCGTATGACGACTCGTCGAGGATTTACACTCATTGAACTGCTGATCGTTGTGGCGATCATTGCAATCCTGGCCGCGATCGCGGTTCCCAACTTCCTCGAAGCCCAGACACGCAGCAAGGTTTCGCGCGCCAAGGCGGACTTGCGGACGCTGGCGACGGGGCTCGAATCCTATCGTGTCGATAACAACAACTACCCCTATTGCGAGAATATCGGGAACACGCCGTGGCTGCCGCCGGGGGGAACTCCGCGGTCCAGCACGACGGAGAAGCCCGGCGGCCTGACGTCGCCGATCGCGTATCTGACCTCGCTGCCGAACGACGTTTTCAAGCACCAGATCGATGGCGGTCCGTCGGTGTCGGCACCGTTGTATTACGAGCGCCCCGGGTTCGGTTACGTCGCAGGCAACAACAACCACCAGACGCTGCCCGTGTGGGTTCCGTGGGAGCTGTGGGAGTTCCCGGGGCCGTTGCTGGACGATTCGCCGGATTACTACACCATGGACGTGAGCCGGACGCCGACGCGCTGGGTGCTGTACAGCTTCGGCCCGGATCTCGATGACGATGTCGTCGTCAATGGGACTGTCGTGACGCGGTCGCGTTGGAATGTGAACAACCTTTACGATCCCACCAACGGTACGATTACGCCGGGCAACATCGTGCGTTTCCCGGGTGGCATCAATTATCCCTAAGCTTTGCCGCAGAACGAACGGCCAGTTCCCACCCGCCGATGCCATCGGGCAGAAGTTCGGCATAGGTAAGTGGCTGCGTCATGACGACGGGGCTGTTGTCTTCGATCAAAGCAAACGGTCTCCACGTGCCTGGGTTGAAACGTTCGATATTGCCGCGGGATTGCGCACGCATTGCCTGGTGCGTGTGGCCGCTGGCGAAGAAGCGACAGTTCGCGGGCAGCGGCCCGGTGGTTCCTTCGGGGCGCGGCGCCAGGGCGCGGTCGATGCCACGGTTCATTGCGGCGAGTTCGCGACGCGCGAGAGCCTGCCAGTCGGCCTCGCGGCGGCGCTTCTTCCAGGGATGCAGAAGTCGGGCGAGCAACGACGTGTGACGTACGGCGGGCGCAAGCGCGCGGAAGGCCTCGTCCAGTAGATCCGGATCCAGAACAGATTGTGCGATGCGAATGACGTCGGCGACGCCGGCGCCTTTGTCGATCCAGGGCACGATGTGCTCGACGCGATTGACGAGGCGGCGAACGACTTCGCGTCCGATGCACGACGCATCCGGATTATCGAGTCGCCGGATGCGATTGTGCGGATCCCAGCGATGGCCGTGTTCGGCGTAGAGGCCAATGGCTTCGTCGGCGAAGTAGTGCGTGGGCTTGCCGCCGATCCGACGATTGAGGCTCGGAAGAATCTCCGACAACAAGTTCCAGGCGTCCGGGTGCACGATGGGCTGGTCGTGGTTGCCGACGACGAGGTGGATTTCGCCACCGGTGCGGATCCATTCGCGCATGCCGACCACCCAGTCGGTGTGGAAGGTGAGGATGCGCTCGAGGGCATCGCGCGGCGATTCGCGCGGTTCCTGGACTTGCCAGAGATCGAATGTGTCGCCGAGCAGAAGCAGCGTCGGGACGAGTCCGGCGGCGCCGGCGTGGGCCATCTTGAGTCGCAGGAATTCGGCAAAGAGGCGGTCGAGCCGCGCCGTGGCGGCGGCACGCGCGCGGAGCTTTGGGCCTTGGGGGCGATCGCCCCAGAGCAGGAAGTCTTCGCGTTCGTCGCCGCACCCAAGGTGAAGATCCGAAACAATCAGCAGCATGGTGTGGTTTCCTCAGTGGTGAAGTCGCGCCGCAGTGGGCACGTTCACGGTGGGGGGAAACGAAACGGAAGTCCGCTGCCGGGAGTTTGCATTTTCGTTGTGTTTATGTTGCGGGGCTGCCGGCGAGACCTAATCCAGCACATCGCGAGCATATGGAAACTCGTACTCCCAATCGATGCGGGCGTGGAAGAACGCTGCTCCCATTATCAAGACCGTGAGCCCAGATCCCAGGAGTCTGGAACCCGTAGACGATAGTCCGAAGATCCCCAGAATTCCCTCTGTGTTGAGTCCCTGCAAACTTACGACAGGCAGCATCCAGATCGCAAAGCCTCCCAACAGAAACAGCCATAGCGCAACGCTCAATACCCCAACGGGACCGGGACCTTTTTGATCAAAGCCAATCCCCGTGGGTCTTTCCTTTTGAGACAGATTGCCGAATGCGCGAACAACGAACGTACATAGATAGAGGGCATAAACGGCCATATAGGCGAGGTGGTGAAGCAAGGTGATCGCCATTCGTACGGCAACTTCTGGGGCAGAGGAACTTTCTACGATTGCCCTGTAACAAACAATCAATGGTCCGAAGAGCAAGCCTGGAAGGAAGAGTAGAGATGCCATCAGCATCAGTGGAATAGCCACGCCAAGGATATCTTCATCGGCGCTGAGGGGCGTCGCCAGGATTTGAGATTCGCTTCCATAGAAGTTCTCGCGGGCCCATGCCGTGTAACGAAATGGAAGGTAAATGAAAACGGCAAGAGTCGTGATTCCCAGGAGAAACAGGAATCCAAGGGTACCGCCCAAACCGATTCCGGTTTCGATAATATCGAAGAACCAGATCGAAGTAACAGCGCAAATCGTGCAATAGATGGTCCCGTAGAGCATCAAACTAAGGGCCACGGGGCGGACCCTGCGCCAAAGGTAAAGGCAAAGCGGATTCTCTCTCCAGTTGCGATGGATCTCGTGTATGAAGCTGATCGGCCAAACGAGAGGGAAGCGCCCCTTTGGGATCGGTGTTTCGGGGTTCATCTATCCCTCCTCCCGCGGGCCGAATGTGTGGTTTGCGACGATGGGGAAATCGCGGCGCCAGAAGTAGCGGGCGATGTAGAAGTATATCAGTGCCATCAAGAGCGAGATCATCGAGAAAGCGAGGGAGTAGATGGCGTCGGTGCTTCCGGGGCGGAGGATGTTGAATAGCCAAATCGTAGCGTACTGAGCGGCGGTCTGGATTGCGCCGGCCGGAATCAGGAATGCAAGGCATGGCAGCACGAGGCCCTTCCAGTTGCGGCCGGTTCCGGCAAACCGATGAAATGTCAGGTAGCGGACTGCGATTGCTGCGAAGACGAACATGTGACCCAACAAGGGGATCATCTGGACAACGAGATAGAAGAGAAACTGTCTCGCCCGTGCCTCCCATGTCATGGCGGGGGTTGGAGGCGGAGCATTGACCATGAAATGTGCCCAGAATGCGATTCCAACGCTGTCGTAGATCAAAGTGGCCAGGATGACTGGAAGAAGGAAGGCGAAGAGGATCTGGCCGGGAGTGAATCGACAAAGACGAAGCGAAACGTCGCGGCCCAGGCTGTTTCTCCAGACAACGAGAATGGCGGCCATCGGCAGCACCAGGAACTGGAGTCCCGAGTTGAGAAGGCTGGAAAGAATCGAGGAGATCGTGAGCCATGCCGGGAGCGGACCTCCGAGCGGGCGATTCTTCATCCAGTAGCTTACGGCTGCTCCTTGGGTAGCCCAGATCCCATATGTCGCAAGCGCGAATGCTACCGGGAGCAAGAAGTACAATTTTATGCGACGAAGGATGAGGCGCGCGAGGGGGTCATTGCGAGTTTCCCACAGAGCCTGGAAGAAGGCGATGGGGCCGATGTCGGGAAAGCGCTCGACGTGTGAGGAGGTTGTTTCTGTGGTCATGATGTGGCGTATTCCTCGGAAGTGCCATGAGAGCGTTTCGCGCTGAGGCGCAAAGACGCAGAGGGAGTGTGGTGGCGGTGGGACATCAGGCGGCTTCCTGCGCGGCGAAGGTGTGGGTGGTGAGAATTCGGAAGTCGCGTTTCCAGAAGTAGCGAGCGGCTGCGTAGTTGGCGAGCGTGAGGTAGACGTAGAGGATCGTGTCGGGGATTTCAGGCGGCAGCGGTGAGCGGTACATGTATGGCTCGGCGTACTTGAATCCCATTCCGATCACGAAGAATACGATAATGGGCACGGAAAGCTCGAACAGGTAATGTCCTCTGCCGGTTGCGGTGAGTCGGCGCATGGTCAGCGCGCGAACGGCGAATGCGCTCGCAGCGAACCCGAGTCCGGCGACGTAGATCGTGTCGATGACGCCCTTGAAGAGAAATCTCCGAATGTGATTGGCCATCGTTGCATCGTAGGCGTGATATCGACGGATCTCATCGACGTTTAAGACGATCAGTATTGCCAGCCAGAACAGATAGAAGAGCACGATCGGCAGGATAAAGTTGAACGTGTAGCGGGACGGGGAAAAGGGAAGGGCTCGGAGGGATTCGTCGCGCTTGATGGTTTTTCGCCACGCCAGGAATGGAAGAAGGATCGGAATGATGTATTGGAGTAGAATGTCCCGGGAGGTGGTGCAGTAGAGTGCCGTGTAGAGCACGAAAGATGGGGCTCTCCTGATTCCGCCTGGCGAGAGGAGGTCCCAGCCGCAGAGTGCGTAGATCTGGACAAGATAGGTAAGTGCAAGTAGAAAAAGGATCAGGAGGATTCCGTAGATTCGGAGTCTCTTGATGATGAGGCGCGCAAGGGGATCGTCGCGGGTTTCCCACAAGGCCCGGAAGAAGGCGATGGGTCCGATGTTGGGGAATCGTTCGACGTGTGAGGAGGTTGTTTCTGTGGTCATGATGTAGCGCATTCCATCGGAGTGTTCGAGGAGAGTTTCGCGCAGAGGCGCAAAGACGCAGAGGGGGCGCATGGGCGGCGGGACATCAGGCGGCCTCCCGGGCGGCGAAGGTGTGGAACTCAAGGATCTCGAAATCGCGGCACCAGAAGAGATACGAAATGGAATAAAGCAACAGCGCCTGAGCGATCGTGTGGACAATCCCATAAACCGAGAGCGGACCGCGGGGTAGAATGGTCATCAGGAGACTGATGAGAAGCTCGAAGATAACGACCACCAGGATGAGAACGATGAGCATCTTGACGATGGAGAACCAGCCTCGTCCTTCCGTCGATCCGGCGAATCGGCGCAGACTGAGTACGCGGAGAATAAAGGCGCTGATGATTGCGATTACTCCGATCAATCCGACGACTTGCTCAAACAGCGTCATCAGCAGGCTGGCGAGTCCATCTGCCTCTCGGGCAAACGAATCCAACTGGGCGAAGAGGGCGCTGAGCATGCCGATTGCACTCAGGATGACGATTGATGCGGCTGCAGGTGCGAGAAAGGCATAGACGTATTCCGAAGGAGTCTGCGGGACGAGGCGCAGTGTGATGTCGGCACCGAGTGTCCGCTTCCAGGCTGCAATGGGATAGATGATCGGAATCAACACACAGTAGATGAGAATGCTGAGTGCGGAAACCGTGTAGGCCAGGAGGATCACCAGGCGGGGGAATCCCCCCGGGCCGAATGGGACATTTCTGATGGATCGGACGATCAAGTACAACCCAAGCATCAGCAAGAAATAGAACACGAAGAGAATGACGGCGTGAATCCGCAATCGTCGGACAATCAGCCAGGTCAGGGGGGAGCGGCGTGCTTGCCATAAGCCGAGAAAAAAGGCGATCGGATTGACGTAGGGGAATTGTTCGATGGCACGGGGCTTTGTTGTCATGATGTTGCCCCTGTTGCTAGAGAACTTGGGGAGCGTTTCGCGCAGAGGCGCAAAGACGCAGAGGGTGTGTGGTGGCGGTGGGGCATTATGTTTCTCCCCGGTTGGTTGAATAGGCTTTCTCGAAGAGGGGGAAGTCTGTTCTCCAGAAGAACCGCGCAACGAGGAAGGCGGCGAGGGTCTGGAGCGCGATGGAGATGAGAGCGACAAACTCGTCGCTAAATGTGACGACGGTCAGTTCGTTTGTCGAAGGCAGTGCGAGTGGCAGGGATGCCGCAAAGGCGACAGCAGCTCCGATTGCCAGGTAGGGGAGGATGACTCCGGTTGCGGGCCGGTTGTTTTTGATTCCGGTAACTTTGTCGGAAACGAGGAACCGGAGGATGATGGCGCTGCCTGAAAGGAGCTCCAGTGGAACTCCGAGGGCGAGATTCAGGACCTCTGCAATGGAGCGAATCGATATGAGTCCGATGGATTCCGTGTTCAAAGGTCCCGCAGGAACCATGTGGGCCAGGAAGGGGACGCTCGGGACAAACGCGATCTTCACCTCGACGAGAAGAACGACATAAGGGATGAGCGTTGCGAAGAATGTGCAGGAGGGATCTTCGCCGATGAGTGTGATCGCGCCTCGCTTCATGGCGCGATGAATTCCGACTGCAAAGAAGACGGGAAGAAGTGTATAGGCGGCGGCACAGGCAAGGTGAATTGCCAGAAGTGCAAAGCCGAGGATGATCGATGGGCCGGCCTCGTTTTCGGGCAATGCGATTGTTTTGTCGATCTGCCAGTTCGAAAAGACAATGACTGCACTCCAAAGCAGTGCCAGGATGAGAACAGGTGCAATCCAGCGGGCGAATTTCTTTGAGAGCACGGAGGCCAAGGAGGCCTTCCGTGCTTGCCACAGCAGACGGAAGAAGCGGATGGGCTCGACGTCAGGAAACGTATCCGATGCGAATTGATTCGTCTCGTTTTCGAATTCCGACATCAAGCGTCCTCCGGGGGGGTGAAGGTGTAGTGGAGGACGTAGAGCGTGTCGTTCGTCCAGAAGAGACGGGCGATGTAGAAGAAGATGATGCAGCCGACGCCATAGGCGAGGACGGAGAGTCCTTGCGTGATCAGATAGGGGCCGGTTGCTGAGACTGATCCGGGTGTGAAGTTGCCTCCCGATGCGGCGATGCCGATTATGAGGATCAGAAACATCGGAAGCGACATTACGCAACTGAGCGCGATGAAGAGAAGGATGTACGCACCGTAGACGAGAACGATTTTCCCCCAGGATCGTTTGTATGCCATGCCGGTTTGTTTGTCGAGCGAGAGTGTGCGGACGACAATTGTCGTGAAGAGCGTGATGTAAAGGAATGCCATGACTCCGCGAGTCAGCATTGCGCAGGCGACGCAGAAGATTGTTGCCCAGAGCGGCAGCGATTCTCCGCCGAGCGTGGATGTCATGACTTCGAATCCCTGGATCGTCATGATGGGCGCGATGAAGACGGATGGGATGTAGAAGACAATAACTCCGAGAATGCCGGGAACGAGTATTCCGAAGAGACGATCCATGGAGGAGAGCGGCGCGGCGCGGAGGGGTTCGTCCTGGAGGTATGTTTTTTTGAAGGCCCAGAGAGTATAAACGATCGGTGCCGCGACCACGACAACCACGTTTGCAAGCATCAGCAGGTACATGATCCCCATCAGTGTGGCGAGGACGGCGGTGCTGGTGGTTGATCCACCCAACTGGGAGAGCTGCACCATCGCGTTGGATGCATAGAACGCGGTGGAGAAAAGCGCGAGGGCGAGAGCGTAAGGCCGGACGCGCCGCCAGAGATAGCGGCAGATGGGGTTCTCTTTCCAGTTCTCTACCAGCAACGAAATGAATCGAGCAATTCCGACGCTGGGGAAGACGCCATCTTCCGGGGCATAACTGGGTTGATAGACTGGCGGTGCTTCGGTTACCGGCGTTGGTTCGGCGAGAGCTTCGCGGTGCTCACGTTTTGTGGATTTCATGGGTCACGCCTGAGGCGGATCCTCCTTCCCCAACAGATCGCGAGGGCTGAGTCCGTGCCCTATATTCTGTACGGACCTGGCCTTCGCAGATTCAAAACGTTCTCCGCCTTCCTGCCACAGCCCCTCTTCCCACTCGCGATAAAGCTTCTTAGCCTCTTCGTTCTCGGGATCCATACGGAGCCAGCGATCGAGGCGATCGCGCGCCATCATGCGATTACCCAGGTACAACATGCCGAGGGCTTCGCCGCGGACGGCGACGAGTGTGTCGGGGTGCGCGCGCAGGTACATCTGGAAGGTGTTGACGGCGTCGAGGTAGCGGCCTTCACGAAGGTGCTCGAAGCCCTTTTTCACGGTGGGCGGCATCTCGGAGAGTTCTTCGGCTTCCTCGGCCATGTAGTTGGCTTCGCGGAGGGTCCGTTCGCGCAAGAGGAGGCTGATCAGCGGATCGAGGTCGTCGAGCGCGCCGATCAGCAATGCCATCGCGGCTGGGATTCCAACGATGGTCAGCGCGAGCAGCGCGGCGACGGCTCCGATGGTGAAGGCGCGGGTGCGTTCGATGCCGACGAGGCGGGTGCTGGCTTCGATGGCGCGCATCCAGCCACAGTCGTGCTTTGTCATCATCGGCAGCACCCACTGGGTGGGGAAGAAGACGAGCAACCAGAGGAGGGCGAGGGCTCCGCCGCCGCCAAGCAGGAAGGCGGGGAGTTGGGCGAGGCCCTGTTGCGTCTGGAGGGCATCGGCGAAGTAGTAGCCGCTGAAGCCAGCGAGCAGCGTAAAGAGGAAGAGCCAGATGCTGGTCATGAAAGTCGGAATGATCCCGATGGTGCCGAGGGCCTTGTCGGCGTGGTGCCAGACGTCGCCGCTTGGCATTCGTCCGCGGACGCGCCCGACGGCGACGAATCGCATCCAGGTCAGGATCAGCGCAGCGACGATCAGGACCGTGGTGCCGAATCCGCCGATGATGCCGATCTTCGCGACGAAGGGAATGCGCTCCCAGGTGGACCAATCGGGGTTCTCGGTCATCAGGTTGCCAAGGAAGACAAGGCCCCCGGCGATCCCGACCACGATGGCCAGGGCCAGGGCGGCGGCCAGGCCGGTCTTGATGAATGCCCCGAGGAGGCGCGGGGCGACGGTGCGTTCGAAGGTTAGGGCCTCGGCAACCTGACGCCGGACGGAGATAAGCGGAAGGCGGCGCCGGAGACGGATGAACTCGTTGTCGGCGGCGGCCATCGTGCGGATGACGGCTGTCAGGACGAAGACGCCGACGGAGATGGCTCCACGGGCGAGGACGGTGGCGCGCAGGTCGGATTCCGGGAGCTTGGCCCAGACGAGGCCCATGTAGGCGGCGGTGAGGGCGGCGGCGGAGAGGAGAAGGGCGCCTGAGCGCTCGGCGAGGAACGTGAGGAGATTGACCGCGCGACCGACGCTGTTCTTCAGCCACCAGCCCAGGAGGGCGTCCGCGGCGAACAGGAAGAGGCACGCGGCTCCGAAGCCGGCGGTGGCCAGGACGATCCAGGCCGGGTCCGGCGGCAGAAAGACAGCGGTTCCCACGGCGGCCAGTGCCAGTAGCACCAGGACCGCTCGTCCGGGGGAAATGGGCCGAGCTTTCTTCACGAGGAACGCTCCTGCGAGAAATCGGAAAGTGAAATCGCCGGGGGTAAAATGCCGGAGAGGCGCAGGGAGGGCAATCCGAACCTCGCGCGGTTCGGGCGGGTTGTGGCTGGCCGGATTTGTGCTGACAGACAGGCAGGGCGATGAAACCGTCCTCCCCCTTGATAGGACGTGGCGATGAAGCGGCAAATCAAAGGAACAGCAACGCAACTGCAGCGAAAACTGATCGCTGCGCGCGGACGGCTGCGCGGCGACCGGTTCCTGAAGATCGTTCTGGATTCGGTGAATACGTGCAACCTGCGATGCCGGATGTGTTTCTTCGGCGCCTTTCCCCAGTTGCCGAAGCGCGAGGTCTGGACGCTGGAGCAGTACAGCAAGTTGGCGCGCGAGGCATTCCCGCGGACGCAGACGTTGACGCTGTCCTGCGCGACGGAGCCGCTGCTGAATCCGAAGATTGCGGAGTTCGTGCAGATCGCGAAGGACCACGGCGTGCCGCAAATCAGTATGGTCACGAACGGCCAGATGTTGAACGAGGCGCGTATCGAGGCGTTGGTGCGCGGCGGGCTGACGACGCTGATGGTCTCGATGGACGGTGCGAAGCCGGAGACCTATGAGGCGATCCGCGTGGGCGGCAACTACAAGCGACTCGTCGAGAATCTGAGGACGCTGGCGAAGGTGAAGGAGCGGCTGGGGTCCAGTACGCCCAATGTCACCTTCAACTACGTGCTGATGCGCAGTAACCTGGATGAGGTGGAGGAGTTCATCGATCTGGCGGTAGACCTGGGCGGCGTGGCGGTGGACTTCCGCCATATCGTGCCCTACGACGAGGCCGACATCGCCGACGAGATGCTGGACGAGACGATGTGGACGTCGGAGAGGGTGGAGGCGACGCGGGCGGCGTGCGAGCGCGCGGGCCTGCACATCGTTCGCCTGCCGGTGAAGCCCGACGACTACGTCGATACGGTCGATGAGTGCGGGCTGCCTTTCGAGATGGCGGTGATCCGGCACACCGGCGACGTGACGCCGTGCGGGCACTGGACCGACGAGACGATGGGCAACATCTTCGAGGACGGTTTCTGGTCCGTGTGGCGCGGAAAGCGATATCGGTACGTCCGCAGCCATGTGAATTCGACGTGTCCGCCGGACGCCTGCCGCGAGTGCCTGTTGCGCTCGTTCACGCAGTTGGAGAGCGGGCGGTCGATCTCGCTGCTGACCACGGCCAAGGTCAACCGCGGCGAGAAGTAGGGTTTCCTTCTGACATGACTGGGTGGCGGCTGTTGCTGGCTGGGCTTGATTCCGGCACAGGGCGTGCATTATGGTGGGCTGTTATGCGCCATTGCGTGGAGGTGGTGACGAAAAGCTGCCCGCGCGCCCAGGAGATGCGTCGTTATGCCACACAAGATTTTGATCGTCGATGATGAGAAGAACACCCGCGAGGGGCTGAAGTGGGCCCTGGAGCCGCAGGTGGGCGAGGTGCTGCTGGCCGGAGACGGCGAGCAGGCGTTGCTGATGCTCGGCGACAACCCGGTGGATCTGGTGATTTCCGACCTTCGGATGCCGAAGGTGGACGGCATGGAGTTGCTCCAGCACGTCCGCGAGGAGTTCCCGGAGACGGAGTTTGTGATCTTGACCGGGCACGGGACGGTGGAGACGGCGGTGGACGCGATGAAGTCGGGCGCGTTCGACTACATGATCAAGCCTGTGAACCTGGACGAGCTGAAGCTGCTGATCGAACGCGTGTTCGAACGGCGCGAGCTGAAGCGCGAGAATGAGCGCCTGCGCCGCGAGGTGAACGAGCGGTACGGGTTCGAGAACATTGTGGGCAATTCGCAGCCGATGCAGCGGATCTTCCAGATCATCCGCCAGGTAGCGCCGACGAAGGCGAACGTGCTGGTCCAGGGCGACACGGGAACGGGCAAGGAATTGGTGGCGCGGGCGATTCACTACAACAGCCCGCGGCGGACGAAGCCTTTCGTGGCGGTGAACTGCGGAGCGCTGAGCCAGTCGCTGCTGGAGAGCGAGCTGTTCGGGCACGAGAAGGGTGCGTTCACGGGCGCGGTGAAGACGCGCGCCGGGCGCTTCGAGGCGGCGGACAAGGGAACGATTTTTCTCGACGAAATCAGCGAGACGACGCCGGAGTTCCAGGTGAAGTTGCTGCGCGTTCTGCAGGAGCATGAGTTCGAGCGTGTCGGCGGCGGCAAACCGATCAAGGTGGACGTGCGTGTGATTGCGGCGACGAACCGCGACCTGCGCGAGGAGGTGGAGAAGGGGAATTTCCGTGAGGATCTGTTCTATCGTTTGAATGTGATCAAGATCGATATCCCGGCGCTGCGCGAGCGTTCGGAGGACATTCCGCTGCTCGTGCATCACTTCCTGAACGAGTTCGGGAAGGAGAACGGACGGCAGCTTTCGATTTCGCCCAAGGCGATGCAGATGCTGCAGAATTATTCGTGGCCGGGCAATGTGCGTCGGCTGCGGACGATGATCGAAAGCGTTTCGATCCTGACGCCGGGCAAGGAGATTACTCCGAAGGACTTGCCGGAGGAGGTGCGGGAAGATACGGCGGCGGGCCATCAGTTGAAGCTGACGGTGGGCATGACCTTGCGCGATGCGGAACGCGAGCTGATCCGGGCGACGCTGGCGGACCTGGGAGGGAACAAGGCGAAGGTCGCGCGGACGCTCGGGATCGGGCGGAAGACGCTGTATCGCAAGATGGATGAGTACGAGATCGATCTGGATCAGGGGAAGGACGAGTAGCTGCGGGGGTATCCGACGCGTACTCGAACTCGTACTGAGCGGAGCGGTACTCGTACTCGGTTTTGAGCTTTGGGATTTCGAGTGCGAGTGCGAGTACGTGTACGAGTAGGAGTACGAGGGGAGAGCCGATCGCGCAGAGGGGCAAAGACGCAGAGGGGGCGCTAGGTGGCTTGGCCATCCCTGGCCAAGAGCAGGCCTTTCGCCTGAGGCGAGGACGCGGAGTGTCAGTTTGTGAACCCAGCAGGAAGTTCTGAAGCCTCTGGAGCTTCGGCAAGATCAGCCTTCGCGCAAGGCTCCGGCCCGACAAGTGCACAAGTCACCTCAGGGGGCATCCGACGCGTACTCGAACTCGTACTGAGCGGAGCGGTACTCGTACTCGGTTTTGAGCTTTGGGATTTCGAGTGCGAGTGCGAGTACGTGTACGAGTAGGAGTACGAGGGGAGAGCCGATCGCGCAGAGGGGCAAAGACGCAGAGGGGGCGCTAGGTGGCTTGGCCATCCCTGGCCAAGAGCAGGCCTTTCGCCTGAGGCGAGGACGCGGAGTGTCAGTTTGTGAACCCAGCAGGAAGTTCTGAAGCCTCTGGAGCTTCGGCAAGATCAGCCTTCGCGCAAGGCTCCGGCCCGACAAGTGCACAAGTCACCTCAGGGGGCATCCGACGCGTACTCGAACTCGTACTGAGCGGAGCGGTACTCGTACTCGGTTTTGAGCTTTGGGATTTCGAGTGCGAGTGCGAGTACGTGTACGAGTAGGAGTACGAGGGGAGAGCCGATCGCGCAGAGGGGCAAAGACGCAGAGGGGGCGCTAGGTGGCTTGGCCATCCCTGGCCAAGAGCAGGCCTTTCGCCTGAGGCGAGGAAGCGGAGCGTCAGTTTGTGAACCCAGCAGGATCTTCTGAAGCCTCTGGAGCTTCAGCAAGATCAGCCTTCACGCCAGGCTTCGGACTGACAGGTCCGCGAGTCACATCCCCATGCCCGGCTCCTCCCAGCGCCGAAACATTGCCCTTGCCTGGATGGGTTCCGGCGCCGTTTGGTTTCTTTCAATGCGAAATCCGTTTCGGTTCGAAGGAAACTTATGCGACTGTTTGTTCTCTTTGCGCTCGTGGCGCTTGCTGGGCTGCGCCCGGCGTTTTCTCAGGTTCTCATCACGGAAGTGTTGCCCGGTGTCGTGACTTCGGCGGACAGCGGGGATACGGTGGAACTGTTCAACGCCGGGGTGGCCCCGGTGGATCTGACCAATTGGGTGCTGACGGATTTGGACCCCGCATCGGTGGAATCGAGCCCGCCGAGCGAGGGGACGTTTGCTCCACCCGCGTTGGCCTTGCCGGTACTCGCGCCGGGGGATTTCGCGGTCGTGCAGTTTGTCGACAGCGATGTCGTGCTGAACGCATCCTTCCTCGTCACCAACTACGGTCTGCGGATTCGGACGCCCCTGGCGACTGCCGCGTCCAGTTTTCTTGGCAACACGGACGAGCAGCTTCTTCTGCTCGATGCGGTGGGCGATCCGCGCGATTTCGTGGCGTGGTACGACACGGGCGACGCGATCAGTTCGGATTCGCGCGAGGACATCGCCGCAGTGACATTGCCAACGGCGGCGTACGGGTTGGACTTGAGCCTGTTTTCCGCGGCGGGCACGGACGCGATCGCGAACGATGCGGAGTACCATGCGGCTGCGATTGACTTCACCGGGTTGTCGAGCGTCTCGACGTACGGCGGGGGAGCGCTGCGGCGGCGCTCGACGAACGGCGTGTTCCAGGTGACGAACCCGACCTCGCCGGCGGACTGGGAAGCGATTCCGCGCGACGAGGTTCGGCTCGGGAATCCATCCGATCGTGTGCCGACCGCGTCCGGTTTCCGACCGATTCGCATCACGGATAGCATGCCCGCGTGGTTCGCAGAACTGGAATCGACGCTGTTTCCGGATCGGCGGATTGCGCGTTTTGCGGACCAAATGCCGTCGGATTTCCTGCCGCCTTCGCCGGGCGATCAGGCGGCGTTCCAGGGCTTGGTCGATCGCATGCTGGCGGGACAGTTCGAGGAGGCTTTCGCCGACGCGGTTCCGTTGGGGTACGAGGTTGTCGAGTTCCTGGACGAGGGCTCTGGCGAGACGTTCATGTTGTTGCGCGAGCAGGTCGCCGCGGGGCGGCCAGGGTTCCGCGGCCAGGGCACGTTCGTTGTCGGGTTCGGCCCGGACACGCGGCCGGATTTGTGTCTGCAGGCGCCGCACCCGGTTTACGACAGCCTCACACTGGACGAGCTTGGGCTGGCGATTCCGCAACTGCAACCGCGCTGGGCGATGGTGGCCGGCACGCACCGCAACAATGCGACGACGGATACGCTCTGCGACGGGCAACTGACCAGCGGCGTGCCTTACCGCGTCAGCGATGTCGCCCACGCGACGGACAGTTTCTTCCACGCTGCGCATCGGCGCCTGGAGGCCGTGCAGCCGACGATGACGCACGTGCAGCTTCATGGGTTCTGCTGTCCCGGCGATGCGAATCATCCGACGTTGACGGACGACGTTGTCGCTTCCAACGGGATCGATGCGGTGCCCGCGCCGGGGTCGCTCGTGCAAGTCTTCGCCCAGCGGCTCGATGCGCAGAACTACATGGCGAACGGCGACCTGACGACGACCGGCGTCTTCGGCGACACGGCGGATGAACTCGGTGCGACAAACAACATCCAGGGACGCATCACGAACGGCGTGGCGGCTCTCGACGCGTGCGACACGGCGGCGATCACGGCGTCCGATCGCTTCCTGCACATCGAGCAAGACCCCGACGTGCGTGACGATCCGCAACACGTCATCACGGCGCTGGCAGAGGCGCTCGATCTGACGGGCATCGTGTTGCTCGTCGACCTGTCAAGCTTCGACGCCGTCTGGAACGGCCCGGACCAGGGGCCTCGTGTGCGCTGGTCTACGAGCGCGGAAATCGACAGCCTCGGGTTCGTGGTCTATCGAGCGGAAGCGATCGGGCCCGCGTGGCGCCGAGGGGCGGCGCTGAACGATGCGCTGATCCCAGCGATCGGAAATCCCGGCGCCGACTATTGGTTCGACGATCCGAAGCCGCTCTCCGGCGCGAGCGACGCGCGCGCGTATTTTCTAGAGGAACTGGACGGCTCAGGGCGGCGAATGACGTTCGGCCCGGCGGTCTACGGCGGGGGAGTGACCACGAGCGCCATCGATGCGTGGGGATTGTACGAAGGGCGGTAGGTGTTGTGTTGAACCCCGGTGGGGTTCGATTGGGTGGCGCGCGAAACCCAGGGTGGCGCCTGCGGCTTACCCTGGGCTGGGTTGTGTAAGCCCTTCGGGCTAGGGTCGGGGCTCGAGCGCGCGTGTGTGGGGCGAGGGTTTGGCGGGGCTTGGGCAGGATCAGCCTTCGCGCGAGTCTTCGGCCTGACAAGTGCCCGAGTCACTTCGGGTTGTGAGTGATGCGTCGGGATTGCGATTGTTCCCCTAGGTGGGTGTTGGTCAGATGGAGAGGATGTTTGAAGGTCTATCCACTTGGGTCCCTAATGACCTGCGATCTTCTTGGAGGCAAGGAACATGGCGTGTGCGTTGTTGAACAAGGTCTCCCCCGCGCTTGTTGATTTTGTCGAGGAGCAAGGAATGCGCGTTATCAGTGAGCGCTTCGATGAGATGAATTTCGGCAATATACTCGTTGTTGCAAGTTCCCCGAGGTTTCACCTTCGAGTGAGCCGCGATCGAGGAGTTGCCAGCATTGAGATCCGTCCCTCTGGCGGGACTGATTGGCATTTTCTGGAGCCAGTCTTGGCGTTTTTGGATGCAGGTATGGATACACTTGAGGCCGAAATCGATGAACTTGCCAAAGGTCTGCTAGAAAAGCAGAAGGAAGTGGCCGCTCTCATGGGAAGCGATTTGGTTGAAATTGGCTTCGCTAAGTTCGAAAAGGAGTTCGAAGAGCTTTGGGAGCAGACGTGTATGCGAAGATGGGGTATGGGTGAATAGGCATCTTCTGTTGAACCCCGTTGGGGTTCGGTTGGGTGGCGCGCGTAACCCAGGGTGGCGCCTTCGGCTTACCCTGGGCTGGATTGTGTAAGCCCTTCGGGCTAGGGTGGGGGATAGGCTATGGGGCCGGGTTGAGCGCCGACGGTTTTTCAGACGTGGCTGCGCGAAGGGACTTCGGGTCAGGCCACGGGGTGTCTCGAGCGCGTCTGTGTGGGCGAGAGGTTGGAAGGACTCCGACAGGATGCCCGAGTTACCTCGAAGCGTCTTCGCTGGGTGCCCGGCCCGCTATTGGCTTGGGTTTTGGTGACTTGTCTCTTGCCGTGGCGGCGTGCAGCCGCGGATAAAGCCGTCATCATGTCGAAGAAGCCCGCTCGCAAACAGCCCAAGCAGTCTCCTCAAGGCCCGCCGACACCGCCCCGGCGGAGGGCGGAGCCGCCTCCGTTGCGGCTGGAGCCGTGGGCGATCGGGTTCGCGGCGTTCCACATGCTGGTTGCGGGTTTCCTGTTCTATACCGAGGTGACGGATGCGGACATCGGGGCCGTTTGCGGCGAAGGCTGCGGCGGCGCAACGTTGGCGGGCGTACCGCTATCGCTGTTGGGCTTGTTGTCCATGGCAGTGGTCGCGGCGCTGGCGGCGGCGGTCTGGAAGCGCGCCACTCCGGCGCTGAAGGTCGCGGCGGCGGTTGCCGCTTTGGCGCACGCTGGGGCCTCGTGGGGATTCGCCGGCGAGCAATGGGTCGGCGCGGCGAAGATGTGTGTCTTCTGCCAGGTGGCGGCGGTTCTGTCGGCCGGAACGGCGGCGCTGCTGGCCCCGGGGCTGGGAGCCGTCCGCCGCATGGGAATCGCCTGGGGCGTCGGCGCGCCGATCGTCGGTGTGGCGGTAGCGCTGGTGACTTTCCCGATGCTGGAGGGCGCCGCTCCGGAGGCCGAGGTCATTCGGCACGTGATCGATGTCGAGCCGCCGGCGGCCAATGAGGGGTTGGGCCACACGAACCCGACGGCGATCGAGGGCGCGTTGAGGGCGGCTTCGCTCGGTTCGGACGACGCGCCGTACGAGATGGTTGTGCTGACGGATTTCGCCTGTCCGATCTGTCGGCGGTTCGAGCAGAACACCCTGCCGACGTTGATTAAGGAAGCGGTCGACACGGGGCAGTTGCGCATCCAGTTCCTGTTCGCGGCGAAGGGCATCGAGAAGGGGCGTACGAAGATCATCGCGGCGACGGCTTCGGCCATGGCCGGCGTGCCTTTTGACGAGACGTTGAAACGGCTGCACCCGGTGACGCTGCAGTCCGTCCCGCAGGGCGTGCATTTGTTCTCGGACATTATTGCGCCTGAACAAGGCCTTGAGCAGGTGGGCCGGATTGTGCGCGAAGGCGGCTGGGATACGGTGGTGGCCCTGCATGCGCGGCAAGCGCGCGAGGTCTCGGTGAAGTACTTCAAGGGCCGAAGCGGGACGCCGGCGTTTGTGCTGTACGAACGGAAGAACCCGAAGCGCGAACCGTACGTCTTCTACGGCTACCAGCGCCCGGGACCGTTCTTGGAATACATGAATTTGAAGGAAGGCGAGTAGGAGATGTTGAAGATTGAATCGTTCCCTGTCGGGATGCTGCAGGCCAATTGCCATATTGCGTACGACGACGAGTCGAAGGAAGGCGTGATCGTGGATCCGGGCGGCGACCCGGGGTTGATCGAGAAGGCGATCGCCGATGCTGGGATCACAGTGGCGGCGATCTGGAACACACATGGGCACATCGACCACATCGGCGCCAATGCCGCGATGAAGCGTCTGACCGGCGCGCCGATTTCGATCCACCCGCTGGAGGAAGACTGGCTGACGGATGGCGACAAGAATCTGGCGTCGTGGATTCCGCTGCCGTTCGAGCCCCAGCCGGCGGATGCGCTTTGGAACGAAGGCGATGAGTTTGAGGCGCTCGGAAGGTCGTGGCGGATCATTCACGTGCCGGGGCATTCGCCGGGTTCGGTGGCGATCATCTGCGATGCGGAGAAGCTACTCTTCGGCGGCGATGTGCTGATGCGAGGGGCGATCGGCCGGTGCGATTTGCCGGGCGGTGACCCGGCGGTGCTGGCGGAGAGCCTGAAGCGCCTGATGGAGTTGCCGGACGATTATCGCGTCTACAGCGGTCACAGCCCGGTGACGACAATCGGGGAGGAACGCCACGGGAATCTCCTGGTGATGGACATCCTGGCGGGGCGTGGCCTTTAGGCGGAACGCGTCATGACGCGGGGTTGGCACGGCAGGCGCTCCAATATGGCTTGCACCGGCCCGGAGGCGTTTTCTATGCAGTTTCGTCTCCTGATGGGAAGAACTGGACGGGTGTGATTGAGCCGCCCGCTGAATATTGAACACTATTCACAAAGGAAGAAGTCATGAAAGGAATTCACCTCTTTACGTCGGAATCGGTCACGGAAGGCCATCCCGACAAGGTCGCCGATGCCATTTCGGACGCCGTCCTGGACGCTTGCCTGAAGGACGATCCCTATTCTCGCGTGGCGTGTGAGACGTTCGTTACGACCGGCCTGGCAGTCGTTGGCGGCGAGATCACGACCGAGACGTACGTCGATCTGCCGACGGTCGTGCGCGAAACGATCCGCCGGATCGGCTACACGGATCCGCTGTATCGCTTCGATGCGGATTCCTGCGGCGTCATCAACGTTATCGGCACCCAGAGCCCCGACATCGCTCGTGGCGTTGGTCGCAAGAAGCCCGAACAGCAGGGCGCCGGCGACCAGGGCATGATGTTCGGCTACGCCTGCGACGAGACGCCGGAACTGATGCCCCTTCCGATTCTGCTGGCTCACAAGCTGACCAAGCAGTTGGCCGACGTTCGCCGCAACAATCGCAAGATGAAGTGGCTGCGTCCCGACGGCAAGAGCCAGGTCACGGTCGAGTACGACGGCGACACGCCGAAGCGCATCGACACGGTCGTTATCTCGACACAGCACGATCCCGACATTTCCCAGAAGCAGATTCACGATCTCGTCATCAAGCACGTCATCGAGCCGATCCTGCCGAAGGAACTCGTCCACGGGAAGATCAAGTACCACATCAACCCGACCGGCCGTTTTGAAGTCGGCGGACCGCACGGCGACACGGGCCTGACCGGCCGCAAGATCATCGTCGATACCTACGGTGGCAAGGGTGCCCACGGTGGCGGCGCATTCAGCGGCAAGGACCCGAGCAAGGTCGACCGTTCGGCGACCTACGCGGCTCGCTGGCTGGCCAAGAACATCGTCGCGGCGAAGTTGGCCAGGCGCGCTGAAGTGCAGCTTGCCTACGCCATCGGCGTTGCCAAGCCGGTCTCCGTTCTCGTTGAGACGGACGGCACCGGCGCTTTGCCGGATCGCGACATCGCCAAGATCGTCGCGAAGGCTGTGGACCTGCGCCCGCACGCGATCATCGAGCGCCTGAACCTGCTGCGCCCGATCTACGGTCTGACCAGCGCCTACGGACACTTCGGCCGCGAGCTGAAGGAGTTCACGTGGGAGAAGAAGGACCTCGCAAAGGACCTGAAGGCCGCCGCGAAGTAATCGGCCGCGTCTCAAGGAAGCAGATAGCAACCACCCCTCGTCGCGAGACGAGGGGTGGTTTCTTGTTGGGGTGTGCGTGCTTGAGGTAACTTGAGCATCCTTGCTCAAGCATCCAGGGCTGATGGTGGATGTGGGGACGTTTTGGGCGTTTGGCTGGGAGGCTGAGGCGCGGGGTGCTCGGGCAGGATGCCCGAGTCACCTCGAGAGTGGACGCGGAACTTGAACTGTTCCTGAGGTGACTTGAGCATCCCTGCTCAAGCATCCGGGGTTGTTGGTGGATGTGGGGACGTTTTGGGCGTTTGGCTGGGAGGCTGAGGCGCGGGGTGCTCGGGCAGGATGCCCGAGTCACCTCGAGAGTGGACGCGGAACTTGAACTGTTCCTGAGGTGACTTGAGCATCCCTGCTCAAGCATCCGGGGTTGTTGGTGGATGTGGGGACGTTTTGGGCGTTTGGCTGGGAGGCTGAGGCGCGGGGTGC
>JAHLLQ010000008.1 GCA_020444065.1 bacterium
GCCTGCACCGAGGTCGGGCGTCGTGTCCAGATGTGGTTCGTGGGACGCATACGCTACCAAGGCCCTGGTGCGATTGCTTGAGAACCGGCTGGTTGTAGCCGAGAAGCTCTGCCGCAATTTTCTTTCTCCAGACAGCGGAACTCCGATAGATGACCCGTATATTGTTGAGCGTATCCTGTGCGCTTCTTACGGCGCGGCAATGCGATCGCAAAATGTGGATGGTTTGGAGGGGCTTGCCAAGCTTTGCTATGACGTCTTCTTTGCTGCCACTCCTCAGTGCGATCACGTGCTTATTCGCGATTATGCGTTGGGGCTGATTTTACTCGCTCTGAAGCACGGAGTATCGCTTTCGGTAGATCCTTCGAGGATAGAACCACCCTTCGACA
Source organism: bacterium (assembly GCA_020444065.1). Lineage (NCBI taxonomy): Bacteria > bacterium. Next base: position 387 of record JAHLLQ010000008.1, read on the forward strand.
CCAAGGGATTCGATCCAAACCTGACAACGGATGCTATCAAGAAGAAATACAATCTAGAAGACGGCGAGTGGAACGAAGGATACCGTCCTGCTTGGTCGCAAATAGTCCCCAATGGAACAGACTTTGGAATCTATCAGGTCTCCTCAGCGATTCAGGATTTTGAAGACTTTAGCGGCGGAGATCGAGACAAGCGAAACTTACACTCCATCGTCCCAGCTTGGATGCTGGAGTGCATGATTGACCTCGGGTGGTCGTCCGATTTTGAAGAGCCCCAGAACCTCGTCAACCACCACCGGTCGTATAACAGGCACGATCAGGATAAGCCGGAGTCTTTGACGAAGAAGTATGCATGGATTGCCCTGCACCGAGCCGAGGGCATTATGGCAGATCACTACACGATAAAGGACGGCTGGGGAAGCGAAGCTGAATGGCGTTACAGGCAAGGTCCTTGGGAGGGGTATAGGCGAGACCTTGATCCGTCCCTCATGATTCCTCTGGAGCAAACAAAAGGAGGCGAGTCTGAAGGAGCATCTCAATGGTTTCCAGCGGGGACGGTCATGCCCGACTGGAGGCCCGATGTCGATGATGAAACTTGGATGTCGGATTCGAAGAACTTGCCAGTTCTGGATAAGATACTGCCTTGGGATTTTGCAGATGGGACCCAATACCTGATGCTTCAGTCGTTCAAAACAGAAGATCAGCCCGTCTCCCCATTGGAAGCAGATGGGAAGCCAACCAGGGATTCGTACCTTTTCGTTTGGAGCTACTTTGTACCGAGCGACATGGCCGACAAAGCGTTCGCCTGGTTCAAGGAGCAAAACTACTACTCGAAATGGATGCCTGAGTGCCAGTCATCTATGCAAGCGTTCATCGGTGAAATACCTTGGCATCCGGCTAGCGACCCGGAGAGCGAATTGAGGCTGCCGATACGCCGTGACTCCCATCATTTCTCCTTTCGCCAGAGGACGCCACCACCGTGTGAACTTCTGATTTCGACCGACGAATACTCTTGGGGCAGTAGCTACGATACAACATGCCGGACAGACTTCAACTTTCTGATTCCGTGCAACCGACTCATCGCCTCTCGTGGGCTTCACCGTCACGGAGAACTACCGCCGGAGTTGAAGACCAAGTTCAGTGGTTCCGGTTTCCAAGAAGCGGCTTGGTTCGACAACGAAGGGAGATGTGTGGCGTTTGCACCTGATGCATATTATCCTGGACCGTCTGCTTTCTTCATCTCCCGCAGTGCTCTGCTGGAATTTCTGAAGAAGGAAGACCTGGCTCTTTGTTGGATTTTCTTGGGCGAGCGCTGCTCGTACGTCCGCGATATGGGGGGTGAGCGGGTAATGCCTCCGGGAGAGGCGATAATCAATGGCGCAGGGATTGTGACAATGGATGACAACCTTCGTTGGGATATTCGATATGATTACAGACCACTCTGATCGACCGGGGATATTGGAAAACGCGAGTGTGTAATTCAACTACATCAGGAGGCAAGCCATGAGGCAGCCAGGCCGAGAGAGAATCCGGATGCTCCGCCACGAGGGCGAGAAGCCACTCGTTGATGCGATCATGATCCCGGACACGCTGTTGACCATCCAGGCAGCCGCTCGGGCCGCTAATGGCCTATCCTGGCTCTTGATCGGCAGCCAGGCGGCATCATGCTGGATGGGGTCCCGTGCCACCGTGGAAATCGAGGTGCTGGTGCCCACTCCTCATGAGCAGGCGCTGGTTGAAAGCAGATTGGATCCTCTGCCTGGTGGTCACCGTGTGCTCGTGCGAACCGCCGAGCAGGCAGGAGCATCGGTCGATTCAGTCGTCCTTTGGAGTTCAAGGGCACGATGGGATGATGTAGGAGGCACTACCGTGCTTGTACCCCAACCCGCCGACCTGTTTCTGCTCATGCTCGCCGAATCCAGGCTCATCGAAGCTCCGCAGGCGATGTATTTTGCCGCCCGGCTGTTGCAACTCCATGGACCGTTCGACCTCGCTGAGGAGGATCTGTCTCCCTATCAGCAAGAGCGGTTGTCTCAGGCGGCGGCTCTGGTGATTCATCATGCGGCAGACGAGCTTGAGAAGCTCGACCAGCGACTTGCGACTGCTGTAGAGTGGTGATTGAAGGGGCTGTGGATCGGAAACATTCAAAGGGACGACCCCATGTCAGAGAATACCAAACGCATCACATCGAATGTACCGCGGGCTCTGTTTGACCGAGTCACTCAGAGAGCTGAAGTACTCTGGGGAGAGAATGATTCGGAGTCCGGCATTGTCGCCACTGTGTTACGCGATTGGCTCTCGCTATCCGAGCGAGGGTCCTTTGATGCACGCCTCGATCAAATGGAGCGCCGGGTCGAGCACCTGTTGACGGTTCGCCCGGTGGAAGGATTTAGGGATGATCGTCCGACTCTCGATGATCCGCAGGTTCGGCGTCGGTTGAGGCTTCAAGAAGTTGCGCCGGTAGTTACAATGGCAGGCGTGAAATTGCCTGAGCTACCAAAGAAGCCAAGCCCTAAAGAGATTAGTAAACGTCGTAGTAAACTTATTAGTGAGCATCGGAGCAAAGGGGTCGGATTTGACTTCATAGAATTCCAGTATATTCACGGCTATGATCCGAAAGGGCATGTCGAGTTCTCTGCCTATGAACGCGCTGGATTTCCACTGCTGCGCGATGCCGCGTACTACAACATGCAGGAGCCAACGATGAAGCAGATTCTTGATCGCTGCTGGACGAATACGAAGTTCACCTGTGCGCCGTTGCTTACTTACTCTTATGGTGGAAAGCTCATAGTCCTTGATGGTCTGGCACGTTTCACGGCGCTGATGGAAGTTTGGCGGCAGGGACTCGGCACACCGACCCGTCTACCCATCGAGCTTTTCTTCGGCGATTTGGAAGAAGCGCGAAGGGAGATGATCATGCGCAATCTCCATGGTGGCCCGAGGTCACTTACTCGTTCGGAGTTCGAGCGTGCGGTGGACTGGTCCAAGGGCCTTGCGTAGATCGAGTGCTCCAAATCACGGTATTCAGAATCTTTCTACAGCGTATATCTATATCTTGTTACTCGGCCACATTCACTCTGGCGGATTGTTCTCGTCAGCAGATGATCCCGTCATGCGGGTAGTTGCCGCACGACGCGATTGCAGGTGCGTCCCACCTTTCTCTCCATTGAAGCAATGACGAGTTCGATCCCGGTCGCGCTTGTGCCGTAACTCCACCACCTAGGTGTCTCGTCCCACCACCGCACAACGACCAACTCGCCGAACGTTGGGAAGTGTAGTGTATAGATTGACGCTTGATGCTCCTCGTCGGCCCAGCAAGTTGGCCCCCACTCGACAGTGGCGACGGGAGTCATCCGCAACCGTGCTATGTTTTCGTCGACCAGTTCTCCCTCAAGGTACGCCGTCGCATCCTCAGTTACGGCGAGACCGTGCAGTTCACGGCAGGACGCGATTGCCGAGTTGATCTCTGCCAGCGGGATCAGGCAGGCGATCAGAGGCAGGACAGGTTCCGGTGTATCCGGCGATCCCAGATTCAGGTCCGTTGGCTCCAGGTTCTCACCCATGAGTCGATTCCGCTCCCGGCCTTGGCTGGAGTTGAAGAATACCCCGCGCACATCCTTGCGCAGCAATTCTTCTCATTCTGGGCCGAAGGGAGCGAGAGCATTTCGGACAGCGCAGCTTCTCTGGTGTATACGGTCGCGCCTTGACCCTTGGGATCCTCGATGAACTCGGCGCTCCCCGGCTTCGACTCCTGGCTGTGAAGTCCGGTTGACTCTGCTCTCTAGTTTGGCTACTCAAAATAACCACGCGATAATGACAATTATCGGGTACTCAGGAGCCAGCCATGGAAAATGCCCTCATCAAGCCAGCCGAAGCCCTGCCCGAGGTCCTCGAAGACCAAGAAGCCTCTCGGAAACACTACGAGGCGAGTTGGGCCAAAGGCACTGTTCGGGCCTACCGATCGGATTGGCGAGACTGGGAGGCTTACTGCAAGGCCAGGGAGCTGACTGCACTTCCCGCTGATCCGCTGGCAGTTGCCGGTTACCTGTCCGCCCTGGCCGAGGGTAAATGGGGCAAACCGCGGAAAATATCTACGATCGAACGACGTCGGGCAGCCATCAGCCATATCCATATCGAGTCTGGGCACCCTGACCCAGCCAATGACCCCCGAGTTCCCAGGGTGCTGAAGGGTATCCGCCGTCAGCTCACGGTGAAGAGGGAGCAGAAGTCGGCGCTGCGGGCTGACGATGTGAAGCGGATGGTGAAGACGCTGGGAAAGGATCCGAGAGGAATGCGCGACCGAGCGCTGATCCTCCTCGGATTCGCAACCGCCTGCCGCAGGTCGGAGCTTGCTGGACTCCAGGTCTCCGACCTGAAGGACCACCGCGACGGTCTCGTCGTGGAGATCCGCCGATCGAAGACAGATCAAGAGGGTGATGGCTTGCTCAAGCTTGTCCGGTGCGGGAAGGACAAAGCCACCTGCCCGGTTGAGGCGCTTCGGGCGTGGATGTCTTCCGCCTGCATCGACTCTGGCCCTGTCTTTCGCACGATCGGCAACGATCTCGTCGTTGGAGCCGAACCGATCAGCGTTTCCGGAATTTCGCTGGCCGTCAAGCGAGCCGCGAGGAACGCCGGTCTCAATGCAAGCCTCTTCTCAGCCCATTCGCTACGCGCTGGCTTCGTCACCGAGGCCGATGCCCGCGGGGCGAAGACCTTGGACATCATGAGCCAGACCGGCCATAAGACTACACGAATGATCAGCGTGTACACACGCTACAATGTGGACGAACGCTTCGAGAGTAGCACGGCTTTGGATGTGGGGCTCTGAGAGTGTTGGACGAGAACCCAGCATTTCACATCAAATCGATTCGGAATCATCGGAGCCTCAAGAGAAGCTCTGGCTTCGATTACGGCCAGGCCCTAGCCCAGGCAATAGCAAGCCTTGACATTGTGGGCGGCCTGTTGTGTCCTGGGTCGGACACAGGCAGGGTGTGATAAGATGGCAAACGTAACACCGGGATCCAACGAATTGAAACGGCTGGGTGAGAAGATCCGAGCCGCACGTAACAACCAATCTATCAGTCTGCGCCAGTTTGCCGCTCAAGTTGAGCTATCTCCGTCTTACTTTAGCAAGGTGGAAAGGGGCGAGGCGTTGGCTGGCAGTCATACATACGAACTGATATGCAGGAAACTTGGTCTTGATTCATCAGAACTTCTTGGGGAGATCGGGATAATCGATAGTGAAACACAGCGCTTGTTTGAGGAGCAGTATCGGGCAAACGCCTCTAAAGTTCAGGGTTTGCTTCGCAAAATGGCTCATAAAGAGGAAGAAGGCTGATGGGTCGGGTTCCGTTTATCCCAGAAGTGAGGATTGCCCGAGCCGCTGACGAATTGATTCGGGCCCACCGAGTGCAGAATCCCGTTTTTTCTCCACCGTACTCACTTGATGAGTTGATTTGGGACCATCTCAATCAGGTGGATGATCTGAGCTTGGACGATGAAACGCCTTTGGGGCAACACCCTGAAACAGGTGAAGCTATTCTCGGAAAAACGGTTCTCGAACAGCGAGTAATATTCATCGACCCCACCGTAAAGACTCAACCGTACTTCCGTTTCACCTTGGCTCACGAGATTGGTCACTGGATTCTTCATTGCCGTCCTCACATGCCAGATCCGAATCAGCTATCGTTGTTCGGGGAAGCTGAAGAGGACTACCCCAAGGTGTTCAACACTTACCACAGAGCGATCCTTGCACCTTCGCCCGGTCTGGATCCCGAAGAGATCCAAGCCAACAAGTTCGCTGCGTGCCTTCTGATGCCGGAGGTTGACATGCGCCGGAGTTTCGAGGAGCGGTTTGGGAATCCCCAGACTTGCGGGCCGGGTGAGATAGACGCTGCTGCTCGAAAGCTCGCTTCTGAGAGAGTCCGTGGCTTTCCAAGCCTCCGCGAATTGTTTGGCACTTCAATCGAGTCAACTGGGTACAGACTAAGAGATCTGAGTCTGGTCAGTGAAGAAAGCCCACTTTTTTCCTGAGCAGGTGTTTTTTTGCTTGCAGTGTGTCCTGTGTTGAACACATAAACACTCCCGAAAGGAGGTGGTCCCTATGGCTACCAAAGGCAAGCGAATCCATGTTGTTCCTCACGAGGGTGGCTTTGCAGCCAAGCGTGAGGGTACGAACCGGGCCGGGTCAGTACACCCGACACAACAAGAAGCGATCGAGGCAGCTCAGACCACAGCCCGCCGTGAGCGTGGCGAAGTCATAATCCATCGACGCAACGGCCAGATCCGGGATTCGGATAGTTACGGCTCTGATCCGAACCCGCCAAGAGACACCAAGCACTGACCATACAGAGGGTGGGGTAATCCGGACTCCGCCCTCCAACTATAATCAGGGAGCATTGTTATGACTCTTGAAGGCGCAGTAATCAAAGAGCAGGGAGTGACGTTCGCCATCGTGATCGTGAAACGGCACGTTATCCAGAGCAACTTCGTCGCGGATGAGGCGATTGCCAAGTGCCAACCCCTGTTTCCCGGTCTACCTGTGATCCTGATGGCGCAAGATACGTTTGGTGTCCCGACATACTATGGGCGTCAAGACATAGCCAGATTCATGGCAAACGTGCCAATTCAAGCCGTTCCTTGGAAGCGTTACACCCTATAGCTGGAAGCTCTTATCGGGTCATTCCACAAACGAAACGAAATCTTACTTCGGAGACTTCTTAGCCTCTCCCAAAAACAACAAACCTAGGAGTAGCCCATGACTAGCCCTTTTCAGACCCGCCAGCCCGAGATCGATGGCAACAATCGGATTCGTACGCCACAACGCGAGGCCTACTTGGCACTGCGCAACCACGCCACCCGGTCGAACGAGGCTGAGCGAGAGGTTGGGCTGGTGCTTCCAGTTGGTTGCGGAAAGTCTGGGTGCATAACCATTGCCCCCTTCGCCTTCGGGTCCAGGCGTTCGCTTGTTGTCGCGCCGAATGTACCAATAGCTGGGCAACTCGCATCCGACTTCGATCCGTCAAACCCAAACATGTTTTACCAAAAGTGCCAGGTCATTGCGGGTGCTCCCTACCCGGAGCCTGTTGAGATCCGGGGCACAACCACGAATCGAGCAGATCTCGAAGAGGCCCATGTGGTTATCACGAACATCCAACAACTTCAAGGAGGTCAGACGAATCGATGGCTCAGTTCTCTGCCCGACGACTTCTTCGATCTTATTTTGTTCGATGAGGGCCACCACAGTGTGGCGGCAAGCTGGAGCATGCTGAAGGACAGCTTCCCATCAGCAAGAATTGTCAATTTCAGCGCGACACCCCTGCGTGCCGACGGGCAGCAAATGGGTGGGGAAATCATCTACTCTTACCCCATTTTCCGTGCGATCGAGGAAGGCTATGTAAAGCGATTGAAAGCAGTTCAGCTAAACCCAAGGACGCTTCGCTATGTTCGGCGGCAAGACGGGGAGGAGATTGAGGTTGATTTGGAAGAGGTTCGTCGTCTTGGAGAAGATGATGCGGATTTCAGACGCAGTATTGTGACCTCAGCCGAGACATTGAATACGATAGTGGATGCTTCAATAAGGGAGCTGGACCGTCTTCGCAGCGAGACAGGCGAAGGTCGCTTGAAGATTATCGCTTCAGCTTTGAACTTCGAGCATTGTCGACAAATCGTTGAAGCCTATCGCGCTCGAAATCGCCGTGCCGAATATGTACATTCTCGTGAAGACAGCGCCGCGAACGATCGTGTCATGAGCCGCTTGGAGAACCATCAGATTGATGTCATTGTTCAGGTTCGCAAACTGGGTGAAGGATTCGACCACCCCTACCTTTCGGTCGCTGCGGTATTCAGCATTTTCAGTAACCTTTCCCCATTCGTTCAGTTCGTTGGTCGTATCATGCGAGTCATCATACAAAACGCACCTGGTCACAACCTCAATCAAGGTGTTGTAGTATTCCACGCCGGAGCCAACGTCGCGAGACAGTGGAATGATTTCCAATCCTACAGTGAAGCAGACCAGGAATACTTCGACCAGTTGCTGCCACTTGAGGGGATTGATCCGGCAGATATAACGGCTGAACGTGAGTACGTACCGCGCCAGCATGGGGTTGAGATTCGTGCTCAATCAGATGTCTTGATGCAGGAGATTCCGCTACTTGATGACAATGAAGCTATGCGGGCATTGCGGTTGCTTCGTGATCGTGGCTACGAACCCGAAGACATCGCCGCTGCGTATCGCACCCTGGAGCCAGTTCCGACCACCAGAGTTCGGGAGCGCCAAGCACTTCGAGCCGGGTTAGATCAACGAATCCGGACGGAAGCCGCCCGTATTCTCAACGAGCGCGGGATGAACCCAGGGGGACGAGAGCTAGACCGCCAGCGGTTGGGAAGAGACAACCTGATCATCCTGAAGTCGGCGATTGATCGGAAAGTGAATTCTGCGATGGGACACTCAAGCGGTCAGCGCCATGAGTTTTCCAGGGATGATCTGGATAGAATCAATCTCCAGTTCAACGAGTTTGTGACGGAGGCCTGCGAGGAGGTGTTCAATGGCGACTAAATCCCTCATCACTCCCGTGCGTGTCGAAAGAGCCGAAAGGGCACACAACTGCCAAGCCAATGCACGCCATCGAATTGAGCGAGGAGATGTAAGGCTCAAGGTTCGCAATGGACGGGGATGGGATCACTACTGTCGAGATTGTGCAGCCAAGATTATCTCCAGGGATATCGAGAAACTCCGTAGCCTGCAACACCTTGAAGTAGAGGAGGATGTGTAAGCCGAGAACAAGATGGGTTAGGTCACCCACCCAAGAGGCTCCTCGTCTCAGTAGACTGGGTGAAGCCTGTAATCACTCTCGTTACCAACTATTCGTCCCTTGCACACCACACTCCCAGTGACGCACAGATCGAGCCATCAATAGAGTAGCTCATTCAACTGCCCTCTTCAGTTCTGCGATAGAGGTGGCAACTTGCTTTCGACTGCCGTCGCTGATAACCATCTTGTCCGCCCAAATCTTCATTCCGGCTGAGAGCTTGTTGTCATAGCAGAGAAAGATATCGCATTTGTGAAGGGCGGAGGCATGGTCGACGTCGAAGGTCAGTCCTTCGGTTGGAGGTTCTCCGGTTGCAAACATTTTCTCCAGTTCACGGAAAACCAGATCCAACATCATGGCGGGTTGAATTAGTAAGCCCAGCCGATGGTAACGCTCCAGCAAGAGTTCCCAGAGTTGGGCCGTCTGCTTTGAAGTCAGAATCCCATTGGTTCGGCTTCCAAAGTCAGGTGGTAGAGGGGTAACATCGTCCTGCTTGATGGAAAGGTCTGGGTGCGGGAAGGGTTGATCCCAATCAGCAATTACTTGCTGGTAATTCATGAGTCGGTAGCTATCCCACGGGGACGGAACCGCAGCCACCAACGCTGGGAGAGCAAGCGACACAATTCGTTGGGCGATGAGATCCTCCCGATTCTTCTGAAACTTGGAAACACTCCGCCTGGCATCTTTTCCCGGAGTGAATTCGGACAATAGTTCCTGAATCTTTGCCTCCATTTCTTCAACTGACAACGTCGCGTATCCCTTATCGCTCTCCATGTGGAATTTCAAATACTCCTCTTGAGTCATCTTGAGCGACGAAAGAACCAGATTAGGATCCAGCAGGATCTGAGTGTGCTTCAGTCGCGAGAGCTTCTTCGATCTCAGTAACTCCTCATTAGCCCCCGATGCGTCGTAGTCAACGAGCGCAGCCATGTGTGCAATCACACCGCTGTAAATCCGCTGATTGTCCCCTTGGAGTCTCTCCCGAATGTCATACTGAACGCAGCCTGGCCAGTGTGTATCGATCAGGTGGAGGAACTCCTGAAGAATCACAAACTCAAAACTTGGAAGTATCCGTCTCCCACGAGTGAGATTCTCCAGTGCCTGACTCAGCTTCTGCCGAAGTTGCAAATCTGTGCACAAACAAAGCTCAATGGCATTGTGAGCAGACCCCCAGACCTGAATCTTTCCCTCTTCCTGTAACGCGAATAGGCAGTCGTATAGAGGTGTTCCACTACCCGAAGCCAAATCAAAGGCTGCGCGGGATAGCGCGGACTGCTCAAGATAGACACTTTTGGGCTTATCAGTCATGGAGTCTCCATTCCATCTTGTTCAATCAAGCGTCATTGACCGAAATGGTGGTTGTTGCCTCGGGGAGCAACAACCGGTATTCAAGCAACAGAGGCTCTTGGGGTCTCAGTTCGCGTCGGGAAAACCACTTCTGCTCAGAAAATGGATGGCGAGTTGCTGTGCACGGACACTCGATCACTGCCCTAGCCAAATTTTCCCTTTTTCGATTCTGAATTTGCCGTGGGGAGGGGAACAACGCCGATTCGTGGAGTCCGTTATCCCCTCTTCTTCCACTTCTTCAGTCTCGCGTCGCACTCGGCCTTCGGGAGCCGACGTTTGTTCTGGAGCAGGTGCTCCAGCTTTGACGCGGCGAGGCGTTCCTCCAGAAGCCCCCTCTGGACCAAGGTGTCGAGAATCCAGAGCGTTCCGTGGATCTCAACCGAACGCCCAACGCCCGCACGACGGAGAGGACCATCACCAGTCAGGAGCATACATTCCAACCTCTCTGCGAGCCAGAGAACAGAGCAGTCTGCCAGATCGGGCCCTTCCCCAACTGCTTCCATCATTTCGACCAATTCACCGATTTCATCGACGGACAGACCATGGCATCTGACGTGGTTCGTGCGGATGTAGGCAAGCGCGATGGCGTGGCCGCCTTCCTCAAGCTGCCCTTCGATCAAGTCCGTCGTATGCGTTTCAATCCCGTTCTGAAACCAAAGGTCGAAAAGCCCGGCAATTTCAAGATCAATCAGGATGTTGGCGTCCTGCACGGCCACGCGAAGCACGATCTCAGACCGCCTTCCCAAACTGCTCGTCGAACTCCCGCAGTGTTACCCGAAGAAGCCCCGTCGCCTTCGACCGCGTGATCAGGTCCTGCGCCGACGCCCGATGGACAAGCTGGCGGAAGCGGTTTGCCGACTCGCTCCCGGCCCAGGTGCCCGGCTCCTCCTTACGAAGGCCGGACTGGCTTGCGTGTATGCAATAGGACCGATAGGACTCCTCAACGATGATACCCAAATCCTTCGCCCGGCGCATCAGGGCGTTGATCGACATGCCCCATTGCTCCTTCATGGCGATGAGTTCTTGAAGGCTCACGTTTGGGAACGAGCGCTTGCGCCCGAACTCCGCCACAAAGGCTTCCTTCGGGATCAGCATCGCGCCAGCGAACCGGTAGCAAGCCGCCTCCTCGGTCTTCTTGTCGAGCCCCTCGGGCATCTTCATCACCAGGTGCCCCAGCTCATGCAGTACCGTCAGCCGCTTACGAGGAAGATCACGGTCCAGCCACGCTCCCAGCACGACGACCGGCGAACCGTCGGCCCAGCCCGAGAGTCCGTTGAAGCTCTCCTCGGCTTCGACGCTCTTCACTTTCACGCCGTGATCTTCCAGCAACTCGATGGTGTTCGGCAGCGGCCCTGTCCCGAGCTTCCACGTCTTGCGTACCTTCTCGGCTGCTTCCTCCGCGCCGGTCATCAGGGCCTCGCCCTTGCGATCGGTCAGGTCGACTTTCAGCATCGGCGGCATCTTCATCTCCAGGATGCGCTCGATCTCCAGGTAGCGCTCAAAGAACTCCTGCGCCTCCTCGATCACCTGCTCCTGCTTCTTCTTGCCGAGCTTGGCCTGCTTGCGGAACTCTATGCCGGAGAGGGTCACGCCGTGGCGCTCGAAGAAGAAGTCTGGCCGCACCGCCAGCGCCTTCGCCAGGGCGATAAGCACCTTCGAGTCTGGCTTCATAAGGCCCTTCTCGTACTTTGCAAGCGCAGCGTGCGAGACCAGCCCGCCCATCTCCCCAGATAGGCCCCGCAGCGACAGACCTCGCAGGGTACGCCCCCGCCGAAGCCGTTCGCCAAACCGCTCGTTCAGGTCTGTGTTGTTGGTCTGGGTGGTCGTTGTCATCGTTCAGCCCCCTTGCTGGTTTACAGATACCACTAATGAGCGCGGTTCTGTCAACCATAATGCTCGGTAGGACACCATTTCTGTGTCCCTGTCCCGATCTCGGCGACTGCTCGTCGGACTTGTCGGCTACAGCGCAGTTGATGAGGGGGAAACGGCATCTAAAGGCCCCCTAGTCGGCTTCCAAGAGTGCTCGGAAGCCTCTGCTTGCTTCCAGCCATCTGCTCGCAGCAGCAGTGATGGTGTCGGGTGAAACTGGTGACCAATCCTGCCGGAAGGGTGAGCTTGCGCGTGCGAATACTGAAAGTGATTCATGGGTACCCGATGCGGTACAATGCGGGGTCGGAGGTTTACTCACAGACGATCTGTCGAGCCTTGGCGGATTCCCACGAGGTACGGGTCTTCACGCGGGAGGAGGATCCCCTCCGTCCAGACTTCGAGGTTCGCCAGGAAACAGACCCCACGGACAGCCGGGTGCTTCTTCATTTGGTGAACAACCCCAGGCACCGGGATCGGTACCGCGTCACGGACATCGATGTTCGCTTCGGAAGCCTCCTTGATGACTTTCAACCTGACATTGTGCATGTCGGCCATCTGAACCACCTTTCCACCTCTTTGGTGAACGAGGCTGTGTCTCGGGCCATTGCTGTCGTAATGACGCTTCACGACTACTGGCTCATGTGCCCCCGTGGTCAGTTCATGCAGATGTTCCCGGAATCGAAGGGCGAGACTTGGGCAGCGTGCGATGGACAGGAGGACCGTAAGTGCGCCGAACGGTGCTACGCCCGGTACTTCAGTGGTGCCCCAGAGGAACAACCAACAGACATCGAGCATTGGGCTGACTGGGTCGGACGGAGAATGCAGCACGTTCGCTCGCTGACAGATAGTATCGACACCTTCATCGCTCCCGCCCATTATCTTGCCCGGAAGTTCGAGAAGGACTTCGGTCTGCCAGCGTCGAGGATACGTTACCTCGACTACGGCTTTGATCTCAAACGGTTCACCGGCAGGCAGCGGACTCAGGGCGAACCCTTTACATTCGGCTACATCGGAACACACACAGCACCGAAAGGCATTCACCTGCTGCTCAAGGCGTTCGCCTCGGTGGAACCCCCAGTCCGGTTGCGCATCTGGGGCCGGGATACAGGCGCTGTTACTGACAGCCTGAAGCGTCTGGTCGAGTCATTTGGTGAGGGCGCTCAAGAGCGGGTAGAATGGCTTCCTGAGTACCGGAACGAAGAGATCATAGATCAGGTCTTCAACAAGATCGACGCACTCGTGGTACCTTCGATTTGGGTCGAAAACTCTCCCTTGGTCATACACGAAGCGCAGCAGGCCCGTGTACCTGTCATCACCGCAAATGTGGGTGGGATGGCCGAATACGTAAAGCACGAGGTGAACGGGCTCCTGTTTGACTTCCGAAATGTTGATTCGCTTGCGGAACAGATGCAACGTCTTGCTTCGGAAAAGGAGTTGGCGCGGCGACTTGGGCATCGAGGCTATCTGAATGATCCGAAGGGAAACATCCCTTCCATCGAGGATCACGTCAGGGAACTTGAAGGCATCTATCGAGATGCAATTCGGCGACGCGATTCACACGAAGTCAGCCACTCAAAAGGTCCCTGGCGCATCACCTTTGATACCAATCCAGACACCTGCAACCTGCATTGCATCATGTGCGAGGAACACTCGCCCCACAGCCCGCTGCAAAAGGAACGGAAGGAAGCGGGGCGTCCTCCAAGAATCATGCCTTTTGAGATGATAGAGCGCGTAATTGCAGAGGCCGCTCCCAACGGACTGAAAGAGGTCATTCCCTCTACGATGGGTGAACCTCTGCTCTACGACCATTTCGAGGGCATCATCGATCTCTGCCAGCGTTACGGCGTGAAGCTGAACCTGACCACGAACGGCACCTTCCCGCGACTCGGAGCCAAGCGCTGGGCCGAGTTGGTTTGTCCAGTCGGCTCTGATGTGAAGATCTCCTGGAACGGCGCGACAAAGGCGACCGAGGAGTCGATCATGATCGGGGCTCGCTGGGAGAAGGTTCTAGAGAACGTCAGGGAGTTTATCGCCATTCGCGATCGGATTGCCGAGAATGGAGGCAACCGTTGCCGGGTAACCTTCCAACTCACATTTCTCGATGCAAACGTACATGAGCTGGCGGATATTGTACGACTGGCGGTGGACCTGGGGATTGATCGCGTGAAGGGGCATCACCTGTGGGCGCACTTCGAGGAGATCAAGGGGCAGTCGATGAGACGAACGCCCGAGTCAATCAATCGATGGAACCATGCTGTTTCGGAGGCGTTCGCTGCTGCGCAGGAACGTACACTACCAAACGGACAGCAAATTCTGTTGGAAAACATCTACCCACTAAGCAGGGACGCGGTTGAGGACATCGCACCTGGTGGCCCCTGCCCCTTTCTTGGACAAGAGGCGTGGATCAGTGCCGTTGGCAGATTCGACCCCTGCTGTGCTCCAGATGCTCAGCGGCGGACACTTGGCGACTTTGGCGAGTTGAACGGTCAGGGCATCATGGATATATGGCGCGGCCAGCCCTATCGTGAGCTTCTCGAAAACTACAGGAGTCACTCCCTTTGTCGGGGCTGCAACATGAGGAAACCTGTCAAGGAGGCCGGTGAGCCATGACTTGGAGGGACTTGATCGTAGCCCCGAATCAAACGCATCATCTTCGTCATGGAGAGCCTGCTTACGAAAGGCGATTCGATGAGGTCTTGAAGTTCCATTCACCGGGCCTCGCCCCGGTTCGTGCGAGTAAGGAAGCTTGGCACATTCGCCCCGACGGGTCTGATGCTTACTCTAATCGATTTCGACGGGCGTTCGGATTCTACGAAGACCTCGCGGCGGTGGATTCTGGCTCTGGATGGTTTCACATCAATGCGGTAGGTAGCCAAGCCTATGAAGTGAGTTTCGCGTGGTGCGGCAATTTCCAGGAAGGCCGATGTGCAGTGCGGTGCTTGAGTGGGAAGTACGGCCATATCAATCGCGATGGAGTCTTCACAACAGACCCCGAGTGGAACTATGCGGGCGACTTTCGAGATGGTGTTGCCGTCATCCAGAACAACAGCGGCAAGTGCACGCACGTAACCCAGGACGGCAGCCTTTTGCACAACGCTTGGTTCGAGGATCTGGACGTCTTCCACAAGGGATTCGCACGGGCTCGCGATGAGCATGGCTGGATGCATATCAACACAGACGGGCAGGCGCTGTACGCACGTCGCTTTGCGCTCGTAGAGCCATTCTACAACGGCCAAGCCAGGATCGAACGGTTCGATGGAGCCCGCGAAGTGGTGAATGAGCGCGGCAAGTGCATCGTGGAACTCTGTCCCCCTCGACGCTCGGAGTTCGCTGTATTGTCTGAAGATCTCGTTGGCTACTGGAAGACAGAGGCGATCGCCACTGCCGTTGAGCTTGGTGTAGTGGATGCTCTTCCCGCAAGGTCCGAGGATATCGCGGGGAAGCTAGGCCTGCGACAGGATCGACTCCACCGACTTCTCATGGGACTCGGAGAGTTGGGTATGGTGGTGGTGTCAGGCGAGCA
Organism: bacterium; assembly: GCA_020444065.1. NCBI lineage: Bacteria > bacterium. Next base: position 15,933 of record JAHLLQ010000008.1, read on the forward strand.
ATGGGCCCTTACGGCGAAGGGAAGTTATCTTCGTCGTGATCATCCTTCTTCGTTGTCCGAGGCCGCCGCAGAGTACAGCACGTTGCTCAGGGAACCGTGGCAGTGTCTCCGGACGGCGATGCAGTCACATTCAGAATGGCAGCCTCCAGATATCTTTCATTCTGTTGCAAACGATGAAGAGCGCCTGGCCCCGCATCACAGGATGCTGAGCAGCTATGCTGATCATGACTATGCTCAAGTTCCGCCGCTCCTTGGCCTTGAGGGTAACGAGCGTGTCATCGATGCAGGCGGGGGAACTGGTGCGCTTGCGCGGCAACTTCTGAAAGTCCACCCGTCGCTTCACTGTACGCTTCTGGATTTGCCAAACGTTATCGAGGCCGCAAAGAGGCAGCCGGGGCCCGGTAGTGGTCTTCACTACTGCTCTTGTGACCTGTTTGAGGCCTGGCCCATTACTGCGGACGCCGTGGTTTTGGCACGGGTGCTTCATGACTGGGACGACGAAAATGCGGTGCAAATCCTGCGCAACGCGAGACGGTCGCTGGAGACGAAAGGCAGGCTCTTCGTTATCGAGATGATCCGTCCTGACGAGGGGTTCGGAGGTTCCCTTTGCGATCTCCACCTTCTGGCTGTGACCGGCGGACAAGAGCGCACTCGGGAGGAGTTCGCGGATCTTCTCGATCGATCAGGATTCTCGCTGAAGGAGGTTCGTTCGACTTCGTCAGTCGTTTCAGTTCTGGTAGGCACTGCAAAATGACTTCTGATGTTCTCCCCGACCACGTGCATACCACCCTGAGGGCAATCCTTGATCTGCCAAGAACTTGTCCTGTGGCGGTGCTGTTGCGGCACGCCGAACGTGGCCCCATCCTACAGGGAGAAGTTGGGATGGAGGTCCTGCTTACCGATGCTGGATTTCGTGAAGCCCAGGAACTTGGACGTCAAATCGGTCAGAGGATAGTCGGTATAGATTCGAGTCCGGTTGAACGATGTATGCAAACCAGTAGAGCCATGTTGGAAGGAGCTTCAGGAAGTGTGGCTATCAGCCAGAGTAGTCTGCTTGGAGACCCTGGAGTCTTCGTTGTCGATGGTGAGAAGGCGTTCGAGAACTGGGTGCGATTCGGGAACGACGGAGTGATGAAGCGAATCTGCACACAAGATGAACCACTTCCAGGTATGGCCGATCCCCAGAAGGCAGCAGCGCGGTTGTTGGATCACATTTCCGCAACGATTCATGGCAAGGCTGGTGTGCACCTTTTCGTTACCCACGATGTGATCCTCGCGGGGTTCGTTGGAAGGCTACTTGGAGTGAACCCGGAGCAGGACGCGTTTCCTCGCTACCTTGAGGGGGCGGTTACTTGGCAGGTGGGTGATGAGGTCCAAATTCGCTACCGAGATAGTCTGGTGCTTCGGCCTTCGCGCTAGCATTCTTCATTTCCAATTTTCTCCAGCAGGTGAGCAGCGCCTTCCCTCGCCCCCTCGGGATGGATTGCCAGGTCCACGTGGGTGAAAATGGGGCTTGCGACTTGGGTTTGAAGCCTCCTTTCGGTGCCCAGGAAGGCGACCTGGTCAGCGTACTCCATGACCCAGACGTTGGCGGCGTCTTCCTCGCATTGCACAAAGTGGAGCTTCCTCTTGAGCTGGGAGCTGAGCTTGCCTTCGAGATAGCAGGTGACGAGTTGGAAGTCCGCCTGACCACCCCAAAGGTAAGCTCCGCCGAATCCGGTGAAAGCGTACCTGCGTCTTGCGGCCCGCAGGCGTTTCTCCAGGGCCGACATCGCCTGTTGCCCTGACTTGCTTGGGATCACGCCTTTCAGGATGTTCCCGCATGGCGGGGTGTAAGCCTCACGCCATGCACTCAGGAGTGTGTCGGGCTCTGGGACGCGAATGGTTCTTCCCTCGCACTCGATCAAATCTTTCTCGCGAAGACGCTCCAGGATGCGGCTCATGTGCCCGCTGTCCACGCCAGTAGCCTCTCCGATCTCGCGTGCAGTCCATTCTCTACCGGAATGGAGAAGAAGCCAGTGGACGACGCGTGAACTCGTGGGTGCGAAGAGGTTCTTCTTTCGCCCCGGAGTTCGCTTCTCCGACTTGGTGCCCTCGATGATCACGTGGACTTGGGGACGATTTATGATGCTGGCGGTCCCCTCGGTAAGTTCCTGCCAATCGACTTCCTGAGCGTTGTGGAGCGCCGCGCCGACTGGGCTCCAATCTTCAACCACAAGAGGTGGCCGGGCTTCGGCCTCAGTGGGAACATCCGAGGCGTCGTTCTGTGGGGTGCCGTTCGATTCACTCGCATCGGTCGCCAGCGCCCTCAGGATGTCGCCAATCCACGCCGGAGCGTAGCGCACATCGTCCAGGAGTTCCCGGCGATCATCAGGGCTGACTTTCTCTCGAAGCCGATTGATCAAGGCTTCATCGACTTGATTCCTTCCCAAGTGATCAAGGGCATGGATGATCAACCCGCTCAGCTTTCCGGCGGTAGAAATGGCGCGGGAGCTTCGATTCTTCAGTACGATCTGCTGGTTGCCGACCTGAACGGTTCTGGATCTGCCATCGGTGAGGAAGACGATCTTCGCTGGGACCTGATCGGAGAGACCGAGCAAGTTCGCGGCGTAAGCGCCTGTTGGCTGTAAGCGTATGCCGTCTCGCGATTGGAGAGCCTTCGCGACCGCCTCGGGTGAAGGTGAAAGCGTCCCCAACTTCGGGTGCTCCCTGGGCACATCATAAAGGCCGCGAGCCAGCCGACGGATCAGTCCTTCCCTTTCTGCATTCATCAAAGCTAACCGGACCGCCTGGCTCGTCCCGAGATCGGTGAATTCAGAAGATGTGAACACCCAACCGGGTCCGTGATCAGTGATCCTGAAGAGGACCTTCATCGCCGTTGAGGTTGGCTGCTGTTTTCCAGGCATCTTGGAAGGAATAGGCTCCGATTCAGCTTCAACAACCCGAAGGAATGGGGCTATTTCGCCAACTGAATCAAGCCATTATGAAACAAAAACGAACCGTTTTTGTTTCATAATACCCGTTTTCTGACTGAATACGGCACCCTATTTAGTCAGAAAAAGAGTCGTCTACTGACAGATTACTGACATATTCTCGGATTTTCGGGCATTTTCTGCCGGATCTGCCGTTTCTGCCGATCGTGTAGATTACTGTGTTGACACGGGTTACTGGATTGGCTTGACTTACGCGAAGGCCTAAAGAGGCGTTCCCAAGCTGAGGGTCGCGGGTTCGAGTCCCGTTTCCCGCTCCAGTCTTCTCTTCCGGAAATTCATTCACCTTCATTGAGTCTGCGGGCTCTGCCTTGATCGCGGCGGAGGGAGTCTCGCGCTTGGCGGGGGCGTGGTATGTGAATTGCACTTCCTCGCCTCGGAAGTGAATTCATACCAAGGGGACGGGCGCTTACATGGATCGCATCGAGTCGCAGATTTCCGGTGTTAGCAAGGTGTCGCTGAATGGCGAATGGCGGGTGTCGCGAGCCGCCGATCGGGAGGAAGAACTGCCGGCGGTCGTGCCGGGGTGTGTGCACCTGGATCTTCTGGCGGCGGGTCGGATTTCGGACCCATTCGTTGCGGAGAACGAGGATGACTGCCAGTGGGTTTCGCGAGAGGTCTGGAGCTACCGTCGCGCGTTCGACGTGGACCAGGCGACGCTGGATTGCGATCGGATCGTGCTCCGTTGTCATGGCCTGGATACTTTGGCCGAGGTCTTTATGAATGGCGTGAAGATCGGCGATGCCAACAACATGTTTCGCACTTGGGAGTTCGATGTAAAGTCGGTCCTGAGACTTGGGGCGAATGATATCGAGGTGCGATTTCAGAGTGCGCTGCTCTTTACAGAGGCAAAGCAATCCGAGCGCAAACTTCCGAACTGGAGCGAGGGAAACGAGAAGCTGGTCGGCGGTCCATGGGTTCGCAAGTGCCAGTCGAACTATGGATGGGACTGGGGGCCAAAGCTTGTCACGTGCGGCATTTGGAAGGACATCGAACTTGTTGGATTCTCATTCGGCCGTCTGCAAGACGCGCACTTTCAACAGCACCATGGCGCGGACGGAGTACGCATCCAATTGACGGTCGAGGCGGAGATGGTGACGTCCTCGCAGGCGACGGCTCGCGCATTCATCCTGGATGGCGGAGCGGTCGTTGCTGAATGCGAAGCGGCTTTCTCGGAGGGGAAGGTCACGTTGTCCGCCACGATCACGCGGCCAAAGCTCTGGTGGCCGAATGGAATGGGCGAGGCGCATTTGTACGAACTGCGCGTGGAGTTGTTGGATAAGGGCGGTTTCGTGCGCGACGTCGTAGGCAAACGCATTGGCCTGCGGCGTCTTGAATTGCAGCGGCACGCCGATGAATGGGGAGAATCGTTTCAGTTTGCGGCCAATGGCGTGCCCTTCTTCGCGAAGGGGGCGAATTGGATTCCGGCGGACGCGTTGCTGCCGCGAGCGTCTGCTGGCGATTATCGCCGTCTGCTCGATGATGCGGTTGGAGTGAACATGAACATGCTGCGGGTATGGGGTGGCGGCGTTTACGAGTGCGAGGAATTCTACGACATCTGCGATGAGCTGGGCATTTGCGTTTGGCAGGATTTCATGTTCGCGTGCGCCGGCTATCCGAGCTTTGACGCCGCCTGGATGCGCAATTTCGAATTGGAGGCGGAGGAGCAGATACGTCGCTTGCGTCATCGCGCCAGCCTGGCGCTTTGGTGTGGTAACAACGAACTGGAGCAAGGGATCGTCGCGGAGACGTGGACGGATACCGCGATGAGTTGGGAGGACTACTCCGCGCTTTTCGACGAGTTGCTTCCATCAGTAATTGCGCGCTTAGATCCGGATACGGACTATTGGCCATCCAGCGCGCATTCACCGATCGGTGATCGATGCGATTTCAACAATCCCACGTGCGGCGACGCGCATTTGTGGGATGTGTGGCATGGGCGAAAGCCGTTTGAATGGTACTGGACAAGCACGCATCGATTCTGCAGCGAGTTCGGTTTCCAGTCGTTCCCCGAGCCGCGCTCTGTGGAATTCTATGCTCCCGCCGATGAGCGCAATATCACAAGTTACGTGATGGAGCATCATCAACGAAGCGGCATTGGCAACGCGACGATCATCGACTACATGTTGAGCTGGTTTCGTCTGCCTTGCGGTTTCGAAAACACACTCTGGTTGTCGCAGATTCTTCAGGCGGCGGCGATCCAGTACGCCGTGGAGCACTGGCGTAGAAACATGCCGCGCACGATGGGGGCGTTGTACTGGCAATTGAACGATTGCTGGCCCGTCGCCAGTTGGTCGTCGATCGACTACTTCGGCAGATGGAAGGCGTTGCACTACGCCGCAAAGCGTTTCTTCGCGCCGGTCATGCTCAGTGTTGTGGACGATCCAAAGGCAGCGAAGTTCTCTCTACATATCACGAGCGATCTTCTGACTGAGTGTGAGGGGCAACTGCGTTGGGTCTTGTGCGATACCGACGGCCGCGAGATCGGAGGCGGCACGAAGATCGTCTCGATGGCGCCGCGCTGCGCACGTCACGTTCTCGACATCGATGTTTCCGATGCGCGCCGGGACGTTGGCGAGCAGGGTTTGCTGCTCTTCTGTGAGTTCCTCATCAACGGAGAGACGGTCTCGCGTTCGTTCGGTACGCTCGTACGACCGAAGCACCTTCGCCTGCGGGCGCCAAAGCTCTCTCATCGAGTGGAATCGTGCGGGGACTCCAAGGATGTGATCGTAACCGTATCGGCAAAGCGCCCGGCGCTCTTCGTCTGGCTGGAGTTCGAGGAAGACGGCGTTCGTGCGGACGACAACTTCTTCCACCTTCAGGGCGGCGAGTCGCGGTCCATCCGTCTTCTGCCGGTGGGGGAAGGGGAGATCAAGGGCGTCGGGATCCGGGTTCGGAGCCTTTACGATACCTTTGCCGAGTGACGGAGCGTTCCAACGCCGGTTCCTGTTTGGGTCCCGTTTTGGAACAGCGACAGCTAAAAGGGCTGGATTCGGACCTCAGATTGCGCTTTCATTGGTTTTGGACCCCATATTAGACGGGCATGTTTGTGGCAATATCAGCGGCGTTCTTGAAGCAGTCCAGTTGCGATTCTCTAGGAGGTTTCGACGCATGACTACGAAGAGGTATTTGGCGGCACTGTTCGCGACGGCAGCAGCAGCTCTGGTGGCTGTGCCGGCGTCTGCGGTCCCGACATTGGATGGCGTCATCGACCCGGGGACGGAGGGGTACACGATTCTGGATGAAGCAGCCAGCGCGACCTATGGGGCAGGTGGTATCAGCGGGCTCTACGGCTACGTGGACGCCGACGCTCAGGAGTTGTACTTGGCAGTTCGGGGCTCGTGGCCCGATGGGGTCTACTGGGGTTCGGTGATTTTCGTTGGTCTGGGCAGCCAGGGAGGAGCCAGTTGGCCCTCGTTCACCCAGCTTCCCGTCTCAACAGACACAAACATCATGATCGGCTACACGGGCGGCAATGCGCTGCGCCCGACGATGGAGTATCCGGTGACCTACGGCATCGCGATGCGCCAGGAAGGCAGCAACACGACCGGCTCGATCAGCCTCACCAACTACACTGTCATCGATACGGTTCCCGACCCGGACGAGGCCTCGGCCGTGATGGTGCAGTTCAATTCGATTCCGAACGACGGCACGATCATCACGCATCCGTCCGGCGCGTTTGCCGGAACGCAGATCGCCTGGTCGAAGAGCGCCGACATCAGCACGAACACGGACCAGGGCTGGGAAATCAAGATCCCGTTTTCTGAAATGGGTAACGACGCCGGCGACATCTATCGCGTTCAGGCAACATACGGCGACGCGTTGAATGTCGGCGATGCGCTTCCCTACAACGCTTCCTTCACCCAGCAGAACAATCCACATTTCCCATCGATCGGAGCTGCCGACGATGACTTCGCGATTCTGCAGTACATCAGTCTCGACTCGGTGACGCTGGCAGATGCGGATGGGGCGGATGTTCTGGACGCGACCGCGGCCACCAACGATCCGGCGATCGATGTGCAACTCGGCACGGTTGTCGGCGCGGAACTGACTTCGGTGACGTTGGCCCAGGACGCCGGCTTCTCGCAGAACGTGCTGACTGTTGACTACACCGGGCAGACCGAAATCGCCTATACGCTGACGGCCGGCGATGGCTCGCGCGATGTCTTCGCTCGCCTGGATGCCGTCGCAGCCAGCAGCACCACAAGCGATTCGATCGTCCTGGATACGGACGTCCCCTCGGTGTCCTCCGCGCTTGCGCTGCAGGGCGGAGCGGCTACGGACGTCTCGGCTGTTTCGCTCTCCTACACGATCGACTTCGACGAAGCGATCAATACGATCGGCAACTCCGTTTCGGTGGCTGGTCTGGATGCGGCGGCCGTTGGCCTGTCCTACAACCCAGGCACCGCCAATCTCTCCAACCTGAACATTGGCGTCACTGGAACAGGACCATACACGATCAGTATTACCGGCACCGTGGATGTCGCCGGCGACCTGACCGTGACCATCGACAACTCCATCCTCTTCGACGCGGCGGGCAACGCCGTCGATGGAGTAGCGCCGACGGACTCGGTTACGCTGACGGATCTCTCCTCCGTCGTCGACTGGCGGATGATGGAGCACTGACGCAGCAATCACAACGTAATCGAACGCCGGGGCGAGACAGAATAACTCTCGCCCCGGCACTCTATTAAGGAGATACCTTCTCCACTGGACTCATACCGAGGAGGAGTGCCTTGCGGGTCTTGGTTCTGGACGATCAACGAGTGATGGTGGAGATGCTGCGCCGTCTTCTGGCCGGGCATGGCTGGGACGTGACAGGCGCCCATGATCTGGAACAGGCACGCGATGCGTTCCGCGCGGATGAGTTCGATTTGCTGCTCGCTGACGTCTACCTGGCAGAAGAAAACAGCCTGCCATTCGTCTCGGAAATGCGCGCCCAGAAGCCCGGGCTTTGCTGCGTAGTAATCTCGATCGAGGACACTGAGACGCTGGCGACGAAGGCACGCGAGGCCGGAGCGGATGCCTTCTTGTCGAAGCCGCTCTCCGAGCAGGCGCTGCTGTTTACCGTGAACAAGGTGATGGAGTCGCGTGCGCAGCGTCTGCGAACTGCGGACCTCGAACGGCAACTGACCCGCGTTTATCACAGCCCCATCTTCCCGCCTGTCGTCACGCGATCGGACCGGATGAACAGCATCATGGACTTGGCGCGTAGCGTCAGCGACGAGCTGGTTCCCGTTCTGATTTCCGGAGAGAGTGGCACCGGCAAGGAACTCGTTGCGCGCGCCGTTCATGAACTGGGCTCACGCATGCAGCGCCCGTTCGTCGAGCTTAACTGCGCAGCGATTCCGGCGACATTGGCGGAAAGCGAATTGTTCGGTCACGAGAAGGGCGCTTTCACCGGGGCGCTCGCCCGTCACAAGGGACGGCTCGAGCAGGCCGACGGTGGCACATTGTTCCTCGACGAAATCGGAGAGCTTCCGCTCGAGACACAGCCGAAGTTGCTGCGCGCGCTGCAGGAAAAGCAGTTCACGCGCGTCGGCGGCGTCACATCGACACGGTCGGACTTTCGGCTGATCTGTGCGACGAATCGCGATCTGCTGAATGAAGTGCGCGCCGGGCGGTTTCGCGAGGATCTCTACTATCGGGTCGTCGTCTTTCCGATCGTTCTGCCTGCACTGCGCGAACGATTGGAAGACATCGAGCCGCTGCTTGCGCACTTCTTCGCAGAGAGCGACCGCGAGCCGCCGGTTATCGATTCGGACGCCATGGACGCGCTGCGCAGTTACCACTGGCCGGGCAACATCCGAGAGCTTCGGAATTTCGCGCAGGCGGCCCAAGTGCTCTCGGTCGCGAGTGGCCGAATCGACATGCGAACCGTACGGAAGATTCTCCCTGGGCTGGGGTCCGTGCCATCCACGCGCCACTTCGTTGAGGGGGATGTTCCGGGGCGGCGGCCCGTTCGCAAGCTGGCCGATGTGGAGCGCGAGGAAATCCTGCACGCACTGAGTTACTTCGAAGGCGACGTGACGCGCGCCGCAGTAGAACTCGGAATGGGGCGTACGACTCTCTATCGCTATCTGAAGGACCACGGCATCTCGCCGCAGGATTACTCTTCCTGATCCAACATGCATCGATACGCGGATCGTATCTTTGCGGCCAGATCATTCGCTTCGCTTTCGTTCGAGTTCCGCGCGGCTGTCATCAATGCGCGGGCCGATTCCTCGATCGCTGTGAAGCCCGTCTGCGCATTGATCCCCGCCATGGCGTGGGCGGTTCGTTCGACCACACGCCAGTCCTTTGATTCCATCGCAGGGGCCAGCGCCTTGAGCTGATCCTCCATGTCGGCGATATAGAATTCTCGAAGCGTCTCATCGAGGGCTGGTGCTTTCGGCGCGGGCGGGGGAGAGGTTTCACCTGGCGGAAGAACGTCGCGCAGAACCGCCGCCAGTTGCTCCAGGCGAATAGGCTTCAGAATGGCGCCGTCCATTCCGGCATCGCGCGCTTCCTGAGCAATATTTCCGGCGGTTCCGGCACTCACCGCAATGAGCGGCGTCTGCGATTCCTCCCCAGGGAGTGTACGAATCCGACGCGCGATCTCAAACCCATCCATGCCCGGCAGATGCACATCCAGTAGAACGACGTCGTAGTTCCTGTTGCCCGACGAGATCATCTGCAGCGCGCGTGGCCCATCTTCCGCCGCGTCGCAACGCGCACCGAGTTCCGCAAGGAAACCCTCCAGCACGAACCGATTGAGCCGTTGATCTTCGACGATCAGGACGTTCCGCCCCGCGAGCAAATGCGGATCGCTATTGCACTGGCCGATGGGGTTCTCGCCGTTTGAAGGCTGGGGGTTCTTTGGTTCTCGTGTGGGGAGAGTCACCCAGAACGTCGAGCCACTCGCGGCATTGCGACGGTAACCAATCTCGCCACCGAGGAGGTGAACGAGTTGGCGGCTGATGGCGAGGCCGAGGCCCGAGCCATCTGTGCGATCAGAATCGCGAATCTGAACGAATGGAATGAAGAGTTGTTCGACCTTCTCCTCCTCGATTCCAATGCCAGTGTCGGAGACTTCGATCAGGATTTCCTCGTCGCCCCTCATTCCGAGGCGCAACTCGATGTGGCCTTCCGCAGTGAACTTCACCGCGTTACCCAGCAGATTGAACAGAATCTGGCGGAGGCGATTGGCATCCGTGTGAATCCAGCGATCCGCCGCCGGTTCCACGCGAATGTCGATTGTGAGCCCTTTCTCCGAGGCTGCGGCAGCCAGAATCTCGCCCACCTCTCTGACAATGCCGGCGACTTCGACATCCGATTCGTTGATGCTCAGCATCCCCGCTTCGATCCGCGCGATATCGAGCAGATCGTTGAGCAAGACCAGCAGATGCTCGGCGCTTGTTCCAATGGCCGATACATATCGGGTCTGTATCTCTTCCAGGCGGGTACGACGCAGCAATTCGCATGCACCCATGATGCCATTCATCGGCGTGCGGAGTTCATGGCTGACGCTACTGAGGAAGCGTGTCTTGGCACGATCCGCGGACTCGGCGGCATCCTTCGCCTCGCGCAATTCGATCTCGGCGCGCTTGCGCTCGATGATGTTTCCCAGCAGCGCCGCGTAGATCGCGATCAACTCCTGGCGTTCTTTGTTGAGAGGCGCCCCCGACAGGCCCGCATCGTTCACGAACACGCCGACCGGTCGCTCCATCGATTCGATCGGCGTCAGAACAATCCACCCACCGCCGATCATCACGGTTTTCTCACCGTCCCAGTAATTGTGCTCGCCCTGCGTGACGAAGTACGGCGCCTGGTGATCCCACGTCATGTGAAAGTGCTGGCGCCAAAGGTCGTTGAGGGGGAATTGCAGGCTGTGCTCAGCGATGGTCCGGCCTTGCTCATCCGTACCGTAGGTTCCGGTGATGAGTTCCGGGCCCTGCAAGTAAAGAGAGCAGCGCTCCAGGCCCAGGCGTTCGCGAGCGGCCGTGACCGCGCCGTGGTAGACTTCATCGACTGTCGAGCAGGCAAGTAGTTCCTGCGCGATGCGAATAACTTCGCGCAGGCCACGGATCAAAGGGTCCGCGCTTGTGGGGATGGACGACTGCAATCGGAGGAGCGAAGCGCCTTGCTTTCGCAAGAGTTCCAATTCATCGCTGTCAATCTGGCGGCGTGAAGTTCCGGCGGCGGTCGCCAGAATCAGGACAGTCGTTTCGCTCAGATCGAGCGCACCAAGGGAAGAGACCATATTCTTGTGTGGCTCGGGAAGTTCAATTTCCAGAAAATCGGTCCGTATGGAATGCGAGGTTCCCGCATCAAGAACCTCATCGACAAGGGAGTGATCGAGATTTCGTCCGGCAAGGACTTGCATTCCCTTCCCGGTCGATTGGAGAATGGCACCGGAGTGGGCGCCCACGCGCCCGATGCAGTAGTCCAGATACGCTTGCAGAGGAGAATTGCATTCGCCATTCATGAGAAACTCCGCCGGCCGGGCAGGGGTGAAAAGACCTGACCCCTGGCATATCGATTGCTCAATTCAGGCACAGATAGGTTTCCGTGCCAATCTTTCATTTCCCAGCAAATTGCTGGAGGGAGGCAGAAAGTGAAGCGGATTTTCTTCTGTGCTTTCGTCGTCGTGAATTTGATGCTCTTGGCATCCGCGCGCGCCGATGTTGTCTTGTACGAGATGACCCCATCGAACATGACGGACTGGAAGTCTGGAGGGGCCACAGTCTCGCTTGCTCGCCCCGGCGTCATCTCCATTACCGAATCGAACCCGAGCGGGGGGTGGGGCGATGCGTTGCTCGATGCGCGTCTCCCATACCTCAATTCTGCGATGCTTGAAGTCAATGTCGACAAGGTCCATGCCGGTGCGTTCACCGTGCAGGGACTCGCCTTTGTGAATGGCGAAATCGTCAAGACGATCGACATGGTGAAAGACCGCGCGCTTGGCGGACAGGTTCTCATTTCGATGGCGGCCCAACCATTGCCGGAAAACACGCAGTACCTGCTATTGAAGATCTGGGCTGTGAACGCGGAGGGGGCGCGTGTCGATATTTCGAGCCTGCGCTACTACCTCCCCGACAAGACCGGAAATGGCCACTCAACGCGTGTGATTCTCCCGCACAATTGGGAGAAGGATGGTTTGCTCGCAATGCAGCGCGGCGAGAATACACGCCTTCTGTTGGAGCCAGGCAGAACCTATGGCTCAACGATGTCGGATGCCGCCTTCGACGTGTCGCCAAAGGACTCGATTCTGATTCGCTACGGTGAATTGAAGAATGGTCGTAGCGCCGTGCAACTCATTGCGTTCGACAAGGACGGGAAGTACCTCGATTCCGTGCAGGTTCTGCGGACTGACGCCCCGGGAATGCAGATCGTTCGCTTGAGCGATCTGAAGTGGCCGGAGGGCACAAGTAGTTATCGTATCAAGATCTGGTTGGAGGGCGACCCCTCCGCTTCTCTTGTGCTGGATGGAATCGCAATCATCGGTGGCCTCGGTGCTCCGGTCGATTCAACGAGTGGGAAACGCTGATCGGAGGGCACTGTGCCCAGTGAGAACAGGATCATTCTTCTCCTTCTGGCGATTCTTGCGTGTGGCCTGACTGCCGCGGGAAAAGAAGCTGAGAGTGGAGCACCGGCCCGCGCCGTTTACTTCTCCTCGCCAGGCGAGAGTGTGCCGAACGGGATTGCGGCAATCGAAGGCATCACCATTGGGAGCGCCGATGATTTTTGGCCCCAGCTTATCGATGCACTCGAGCACAATCGCACTGCGATTATTGGCGATTCAGAGCGCTTTCCGGTCGAGAATTGGGGTTTGCTCTCCGCGTTTCTGGAAGAAGGTGGCCGCGCGATCTTCATCGGACGGAGCCCCCTGGAGTCACGCCTGCAGACGCACAACGACGAACTCGTGACGCGCGAGGAGTTGGAAAAGCAACTGCGCGCCTCGGCGAACGCCGTCGCTGGATTTAGTGAACTGAGCGAGTGGCAACATTGTCGAAATCACAAGCCAATCGAATCCGAGCCAACCCCCACCCGAATCATCGGCAGCGACTGGCCGGCGGTCAGCGCATTTGCGCGCGACTTGGACGAAGCGGACTATCTCGAGCGGCGATTCGCTTCAGGCACGTTGGAGGATGGTGTTGCGTTGGCGTTCAGCGCGCGCGGAACGAGTACCACAACCCGCCTGTCGCTTGTTTGTCGCGAAAGCGATGGATCGCATTGGCAAACCGTTCTGACGCTTAGCGATCAGTGGCAGGATTTCATTCTTCACCCACAGCAGTTCCAGTACTACTGGGGAGGCGAAAACCGCGGCGGCGCGGACGACACGCTGCACCTCGCGAATGCGGATTACCTTAGCATCGGCCTGGACATGCACCTGGGCCCACAGATGCCTGGCGACCATCGCTATTCGTTGTCCGAGGTGCGCACAGTGATCGATCCCCGTCCGGCGAATCGGCTGGGTTGGTGGCCGGACTGGATGCTTGTTTCGCCTCCGGTTCGCCGGTACGAGACCTTTGCAACCAGCATCGTTCCAATGCACGGCGGTGAACCGATCGAACTGAACGCGGTGATTGGTTCGCCGTTGCCGCGGGCACTCGGCACCGGTGGTGAAGCCGCTGCGCCGTATCGTTGGATACCGATCTACGAAGCACTCAATGCCGAAGGAGAGAACGTTGGGTGGCCGGTTTCAATATACGTTGAACCTGACGAGGAAGGGCGAATCCGGAAGCGCTGGGCATGGATCGGCGTCGACGAAGCGACGGTCTCCGACGAGGTGCTTGTTGCGCTTGTTGAGACTGCCTTGGAGGAAATCGAAAAGCCGGCGTATCTCTTCAAGGCAGGCAGTCCGAAATTCATCTACTTGCCTGACGAGAAGATTCGCGTCCAGGCAACCATTATCGGCGACGCACCGGACGCCACGATTGCCGCGAAAATCCTCGATGGCGAGTCACACATCGTCACGGAGTTGGTTGTACACCAGCATTCGATCGACGAATTACTTCCCGTTCCGAGTTATGAATCGGCCAAAGACCTGACAGTTGAGTTGCAACTGAATCCCGACTCAGCCGCTGCCGATACTATTCGCCAACAAGTGCTCGTGCTGCCGCTGGAAGTTCCAAACGATGACGAATGGTTGCAGACCGCAAATGGCTATTTCGTTTCGGATGGCGAACCCGTCTACCTGAACGGTGTTAACTACTGGCCACGGACAACGAATGGAGTTCTCGAGAACGAATGGCATTCGCATTGGTTAGAGCCGGGCATCTTCTCGCCGGAATTGATTGAGGCAGAACTCGATCGCCTGGCACGTGCAGGAGTGAACGCGATTGCACTGCAATACCACGAGAAAACCCAGGCTCCGCAGCTCTGGTTCGTGGCCGAACAAGCCCAGCGCCGAGGGATTCGAATCGTTGCGTTCATTGGTTTCCTGCAGCCGATCTGGCAGGAACTGAATCGCGGTATGGCACTGGTGGACGAAGCGCGCCTCGATCGCTTCCCCACGATTGCGGCGATCGATCTGGCCTGGGAACCGCACCTTGGCGATCACGATGGCCGTCGCCGATTCGATGCGGACTGGCGCGATTGGCTAGTGGAGCAATTCGGTTCGCTGGAACACGCATGCGAAGTTTATGACCTCTGGCGCGATGACGATGGGCTCGTAACGAATCCGCCGGACGAAGAGCTCAAGACCGATGGGCCGCACCGCGCCCGCATAGCGCTCTATCGCCGATTCGTCGATGACTGGACGAGCCGGAAGTACGGCGAACTGAAGCGCCTCCTCCGTGATCGCGGCGTGCGTCAGTTGCTTTCTGCACGCAGCGGCTATGGTGGCACCGGCAACGATTGGGCGGATCCGCTGATGCCCATCGATCTTGGCGCGGGCGCCTACCACTTGGATTTCATTTCGCCCGAGAACTACATGATCAGCGGAGGGCTGGACAAGTTTCTCGAAGGCGCCTTCATTGTTCAATACGGGCGCGGAGTCAGCGGCGGTAAGCCCGTCGTGTGGTTGGAGTATGGAGTGTCCGTCGGTAAGCAGCCCATGGCGGGCGATCTGGGAAATCAACAACGCTACTACGCAAACATGCACGAGTTGCTGTACCAATCTGCATCGGCCGGCGGGTTCGCATGGTGGTTCCCTTCCGGTTGGCGCGTGGAGGAATCGAGCGACTACGGCGTGATCGATTACGACGGAACGTGGCGACCGGCGGGGGAGGAGATCGGGCGATTCTCGAAGCGGCTGCAGGACGAAGGCCTGCGGACAATCGATGATTGGGACGGCTCCACGTTCGAGCGATTCAAGAACGCACGCGGGATTTCTGCCCTTTGGGAAGAGCACCGCAGCGGGGCGCTGAATCAACTGGAGCACAACGAGCTGGAGGAGATGCGCCCCGAAGGATTCGGTGTTTCAACTTCCAAAGGCGGGTTCATCGGTGTCGGGAAAGTGCCCCTGAACGCGCCCATGCCGATCGAAGGTGTGAACGCGGAATGGGACAACATCCTCAGCAATGGCCGGGCGGTGTCGCATCGCTACGGTGCGCCAGTCGAAGTCGGAACCGGGGAAGCGCTCAGCATTGAACTCGTGAATAGCTCATGGAGAATGTGGGCTGCGGGCGATGTCTCGGTCCATATCGTCTCGCCGAGCAATGAAGCGAGCACGATCTCGTTGTCCACCGAGGTGGCTCCGCTGACGGCCACGTCGGTCGAGTTCACCGCCGACGAAATCGGTGAGTACCGCCTGCGGGCAGCGCTGGATGGAGTTGGCGAATTCGGTCAGCCATTGATTCTGAAGGTCGCCGACCAGTCCCAAATCGGCACTGAACCGTTCTGATCGTGGTCCCAATCTGGTACGGCCGCCGCGGGCGACCTGTTCTGCCGCGGAAACGCCAAGGCACGGTTGTTGAAGAGGGATTCACCGGAGCATTAACCCAAGGGGTCTGGAAGGAAGGAGAACGATGAAGGCAAGACGAGGCTTTACGTTGATTGAGTTGCTGATCGTGGTGGCGATCATCGCCATCCTGGCGGCCATTGCGGTTCCGAACTTCCTCGAGGCGCAAACGCGCAGCAAGGTCAGCCGGACGAAGGCAGACTTCCGCAGTGTGGCCACAGCGATCGAATCTTACTCCGTCGATCACAATCACTATCCTGTTCCCAACGTCGACGTGACCTGGCGCGTTGGACTTGTTCCGCTGACGACGCCGATTGCGTATCTGTCGTCGATTCCGTGGCGCGACGTCTTCCGTCCGGCCGAGGGAGTGTTGGAGTGGGAAGACGGGACGGCCGTCGGCGGTCTGGAAGCAGGAAGTCGGCTCTACTACAATTACGAACGCATCGACCCCGCGTCCGGCATCACCTGGGCGGATCGCGTGGCGACATCGGGCTACGAGCATTTCCGTCGCGGCTATCTGATGGAAAGTGTCGGTCCGAACCAGCGACTGGCCATCGGGAGTTGGTTTGCCTGGAATGCGGTCGAGTGCCAGGACCCTGGCCCTCATGAAGGCGTGAATACAATCTACGATCCGACGAACGGGACGATCAGCGGTGGCGACATCATGCGCTACGGGGGAGAGACTCCGCCAGTTGATTGCGGCGCCGCAGCGATCGCTCTGATTAACGGGGGCTGACCGGCCACGCGGAGAGCAGGATGGCTCTGAAGCACATATTCGCGCTTAGCTTTGTCGCTCTGATCGGACTTAGCCTCGTGACCTACGCATCGTTGCCGCACGCCACGAGCAAGATCCCCGTGCTCTACTGGGTGACCGATGCGAATCCTGCGCGCGCGCAGCAGATGTCGACCTTCGAGCAATGGATGAAGCGCGAAGGCAACGGCGACATCGACATGCGGCTGGACAGCACAAACAACGACAATTCCAAGAAGATCATCCAGGGCGTCTCCGGAATGGCGGGCGATATTCTCGACATGTACGGCGGCGATTCGCTGCGGTACATCCAGTCGATGGGCATTCTGGAAGACGTGACCGAACAGGCCGAGGAATTGGGTTTCGGGCCGCAATCAACGTGGGAATCGATTCGCCCGGAGATCACGATCGACGGGCGCCAGTATGCTTACCCGTGCAATGTATCGCCCGATCTGTACTGGGTGAACGAGAAGACCTTCGCGGACGCCGGGCTCGAGACTCCACCGATCCGAATGCGCATCGAAGAGTTCGAACGTCTTGGAAAACAATTTGTCGAAGCTGCAAATCCCCCTGGCGAGCACCAGCAGTTCTTCTTTGCCGATCGCGTGGATCGGAACATCCTGCGGCGCAGTCTCGGGCTCAGCCTGTACAACGAAACGCTGACGCAGTGCCGTCTGGATGATCCTCGTGCGGTTCGAGTACTCGAACTCGTTCACAAGTGGACCTACGACGACCGCATCATCCCGAGTGCTGCCGACGTGGCTTCGTTTTCGACGGCAAACACGTATGGAGGCTCGTCGTTTCAGCTCTTCAACAATGGCAACTTCGCGCTGCTCTTCTCCGGGCGCTGGGCTCTCACACAGTTTCGCGAATTCGGTGCGCTACAACTTGATGTGGCCGAGCCGCCGTACTTTGAGTTCCCAAACACAAACGTGAATTCTCGCAGTTCGACGGTCTACGCCGGGACACAGAATCCGGAGGTCGCTGTTCACTTCTTGGCTTTTCTCGCCAGTGAAGACTACAATATGCTGATCGTAGACGTCGCGGATGCGTTGCCTCCGAATCCGAAGTACACTGAAACAGAACGATTTCTCCACCCGGCGGACTATCCAAATGAGTGGGGGACGCACGAGCAATTTGCCCGTGCGGCGAAGGAGCTTTCCGTCGCAGCGGTTTACAGTCCGTACGTTTCCGCTTCGTTCGTGAACCGGATGGAGCGGGAATACTACGAGGGTTACATGGCAGGGTTGTACGACGCGAGCGAGGCATGTCGCCGCGCCGCCGAACGCGTAAATCGCGAGATCGAACGCAATTTGGAAGAGTCGCCCGAGTTGCAGGCGCGCTACGATCAGGCAATGAGGCGCCAGGACAATATCGATGCCCGCCTTGCCGAAGGGAAACCAGTGCCGGCCGAGTGGATCGATAATCACTTCTCCCGGCGGTACCTCGCGGCGAAGGGGTTGCTCGAATGAACCTCCGGCAACGTCGCGATCTTGCGTCCGGGCTGTTGTTCCTCGCGCCGAATCTGGCGGGCGTGTTGGTCTTTACACTGGTACCATTTGTCCTCAGCATTGTCTTTGCCTTCACGAACTGGGATCTTCGTCTGCACAACCAGTTTCAGAACCAGCCGCTTGAATTCGTCGGACTGGAGAATTTCACACGCCTGCTGAGCGAACACGAATTCTGGAAGTATCTCGGCAATACCTTATTCTTCATGATTGGTGTGCCATTCTCGATCGCCGGCAGCCTTGTGCTGGCCTTGTTGCTGACCGGCGATATGCGTGGGAATTCTCGGGCGGCAAGTCGTCGCGTGATCGCAGCGTTGCTGGGGGTCGGTATTCTGCTCGCTGCGATCGCACTTCTCGGCGGAGCAGGGCGCTTGACGACTTTCCTCCTCCTGATCGGCGCCGGCCTTGTTGTCGGCGGAATCCTCTGGGGCAGCACGTTCTATCGCACGCTGTTCTACATTCCGCACTTCACGGCCGGCGTCGCGACCTTTGTGCTGTGGAAGAAGCTCTACAATCCCCACACTGGGCCTGTGAATACGACACTCGAGCCTGTCCTCGACGGCTTGGCGTCGGCCGTCAATGCGCTGCCCGCATCCATCACCGAGGGAATCGGCTGGGCCCTGTTTCTTTGCATCGGCATCGTGGGGGGCTTTTTCATCTCGGCGACGATGAAGCAGCGATCAGAGGGAGATACCGGGGCACTGTCTCTGGCCGCAGGGATCGGAGTTGTCTCACTGGCGCCGATCTTCACGTTCTTCATGACTCCGCTCCGCATCGGCGCTGTCACTCTTCTTCTCGTCATGGTAGCGATTCCAATCGTCACAGCAATGCGGCAGCGCGGGACGAGCAATTTCCCGGCTCCGCGAGCCGAAGGAATGGGGACGGCTCTGCTTGTCGGCGGGATGGTTCTGGCGCTGCAGTTCGTCCTGCTCGGAATCGCACTCGTGCTCTTGCGGCTGCCCCAGATGGCTGTCGATGGACTTCGGCCGCCGGGATGGCTTGTGGACTACCACTGGTCAAAGCCCTCGCTCATGATCATGGCGTTTTGGGGGGCGGTCGGATCGAACAACATGCTGCTCTATCTCGCAGGTCTCAGCAACGTCCCGAAGGAGCTGTACGAATCCGCAGAGATCGACGGCGCGTCCGGCGTGAAGAAATTCTGGCACGTAACCTGGCCACAACTGGCGCCGGTTACCATGTTCATCGTCATTATGAGCGTGATCTATGGGTTGCAGGGCGGCTTCGAGATGGCGCGCACGATGACGGCCGGCGGGCCCGCGGGGGCGACGACGACGCTCAGTTACTACGTCTACAATGAAGGTTTTGAAACCGGGCGCCTCGCGTACGCGGCGGCGATTTCGTGGGTCATCTTCGCTCTGGTGTTTGTTCTAACCTTGATCACGTGGAAGTTCGAGAATCGCTATGTCACTGACTGAGAACAGCGCAGCCAATGTTGCGTCGCTCTCGGCGGGCGATCGCGGCGTCTCGATGATCAGAATCTCAGCCATTCGCACAATTGTGCGGCACTTGGTTCTGGTGACGATTGCGTTCACGATGGTGCTGCCGTTCTTGTGGATGGTGCTTACCAGCCTGAAGCCACTCGATGAAGTCGGCCTGCGTCATTGGATCCCGAAGAGCATGCAATGGGGAAACTATCGCGAGGTTTTCGACGTCATTCCGTTTGCGCGATTCTACTGGAACAACCTGTTCGTCGCGACGTGGGTGACGCTGCTGCATCTTGTTACCAGTTCCTTCGCCGCGTACAGTTTTTCGCGCATCGATTGGCCGGGCCGCGACAGGATCTTCGTTCTCTATCTGTCGACCATGATGTTGCCGGGCCTCGTCTTGATGATTCCGAACTACCAGATTATGGTCACGCTCGGCCTCGTTGATACATTGCCCGGCCTGATTATTCCCGTAGCCTTTAGCCCGTTCGGCACGTTCCTGCTGCGACAGTTCATGATGACGATTCCGCGCAGCCTCGACGAAGCCGCAGCGATCGATGGCGCAGGGCGCTGGCGCACGTTCTGGGATGTGATTCTGCCGCTGGCGCGCCCTGGACTGATTACGCTGGCGATCTTCACGTTTGTCTCTGTGTACCAGAGTTTCTTCTGGCCGTTGGTGATGCTGAAGAGCATCGAGCGCTACACGTTGCCAGTCGGTTTGCTTTTCTTTGATTCGACGGCGGGACAGGCCACGCACCTCCTGATGGCCGCGGTCACGATGTCGGTTCTGCCGATGATCGTCCTGTTTGTCTTTCTGCAGAAGTTCCTTGTGAGTGGCATTCAGCTTGGGAGTGTAAAAGGATGACATCGCCCGTGGAGATGCAATTCAGTGCACCGCTGTTGATGGGAGAGGCGCTACCGCTTCCGTTGCTGTTCGGTCATTTCCTGCCGTGGTACACGTTGGAGCCGGAAGACTTCGACCTCGCCGATGCGCTCGATGTTCCCGTGCCGATCATGCCGCCGATCGGGCGCCTTCGCCATTGGCAAGACGCCCGATCCGGCTATCGCCGCACGCACCTGCACCAACCGATGATCGGGCGATACGATTCTCGCTCGCGCGACACCATCTTCTGGCAGATTCGGATGGCGCTGGAGCATGGGTTCACAGGCTTCATCATCAACTGGTACGGGCAGAATTCGGTGGAGAATGTGCTGACCCTACACTTCCTTGCCGGTGTCGAGGAGTGGAACGCATCGCACCCCGACGAGCCATTCCTGTACTTCCTGTGTATCGATTCGCAGGCCCAGGTGGCGACGGAAGACAAGACGCCGGTGACATTGCAGGAAGACATGGAATACATCCGCCGATTCCTGATTCGATCGGCCTACCTGCATCGGAACGGCAGGCCGATCATTGCCGCATTCCCGTACGAGAATAACGCGCGGCATTGGGTTGAAACGGCCGAGCGAGTGTTTGGGGCGGATGGCGTCGATCTGATCTGGATGAATCAATGCACATGCTCAGGGGAGAGCGCCGTGTATCCTTGGATTCATCCCGATCGATCGGCCGTCTCGGACTCGCTCTACGCGTGGACCGACCCGGACTCTGCCGGTATCGAGTTTCTTCATGAGATGCTGCATGATGCCAACACTGCTGCATGCGAAGAACGCGGACCAGAGTACGTGATGGGGGGTATCTGGCCGGGCTTTGACGATCAGCTTGTTCGATGGGCGTGGGATCCGCGTGGCGACGATGCGCCCGTGCGCCCGCGTGTGATGTGTCGCGAGACGACCGAGGGCAACACGCTCGAACGTACGTGCGAGGCGATGCTGCAATACCTGCGGGCGCACCTATCCGGCGAACCCGACGCGGCACTTCCGCTGCCGCTGATTCAAGCTGTGACCTGGAATGACTACGCCGAAGCGAGTACCATCGAGCCGACGCTCGATTACGGCATGCAGCCGCTTCAGACCTGCGCCGATTTCATTCAGAAGGCGCGTGAAATCGTCGCCTCGTCGGAACGACAGATCACAAGGAATCTCTCCGGCGCAGGTCCGACGTAACGGAACGGATAGCACGTCGACAAAAGAAGCACATCTGGCTTGCTCATCTCGGCAACGCGTTGCTGCAGAGACTGTGGCGTATGAATCTCGATGTCCGTGACTTTAAAGCGCTGCACTTGCTCAACTGTCTCAAGCTGCACTTCCATCCCCACGCGCACGCTCTGCAGCTTGCGGAAATGCGTATCGCGGTGGGCCAGGATCATCGGCGAGCCGCTGCCCTCAACAAAAGCAGGACTCTGCACGAGATGCTGCAGCGTGGCAGTCTGAAGGACGTTCTGCTCGAGACCGATATCCATAATCTCAAGGCGTGCCACGGGATCGTTCGCTCCCGTCCGATCTGGTTGCGCGAGCACGCGATGCCACGTGCGCTCGCCTTGCCATTGCAAGCACGCGCGGCGGCACCATCGGCCCACAGGCGGACCGGCGAGACCGATGCCAACTGCAAGAAGCATCGCCCCCGCGAACAGCCTGAGTCTGATTGGAGGATTACGCCACGGCACGACGTTCCCTCCGCATGAAGAGCACGGAAAGTCCTCCAAGCAGCAGCAACAATCCTGCTCCGAGCAGCGCCCAGTCGTTCGTCGCCGTCGCCGCCAGGCCCTGAGGCATCTCGACAGGAACGACGATCTCCATTGCTGTCGTGGGATCGACCTTCACGCGCTTCTCGACTGCGACGAAGGCGGTTTCCTCGGTCAGTACACGATGGGTCGTGGAGAGCTTGATGATTTGATTGCGCACCTCCGTCGGAAGATTGCGGGTCTGTGCCGCCTTCAGGTCTGACATCCGAAGATCCCAGATGCGCGAACGCGCCCACAGCTTGCGGATGAAGGAGAAGTCTTCGCCCGCGGATTGCTCTGTGGCCGTGATTTCTCGGCGGTAGGCTCCGTTGGCAGTCTGGCCGACCAACGTCACAACCGCATCCCGGGCGTCGCCATCGAGTCGCCCATGCAGCATGATCGGGGTTTCTGTGAAGATGTCGGGAATGGTCGCCGGCGTCACATCTCGCACGGGCAGATCTCCCCAATCGACGTCGATGTCCGTCAGCACGGGCGAGTGAATCCGCATCAGGAAACGGTCCGCAGCCTTCTGCGTGTCGCCATCAAGCGGTACGTAGGCCACGTCGCCGCGACCGATCCGCGCCATCTGGTCGAGCAGAAAGCGGTTCACGCCGTCGCCGATTCCAAAGCTGAACACCCGCGACGTATCGACGTGCTCGCGAATCGCGGAAAGGAGTTCGTACTCATACCCGATGTAGCCATCGGTCATGAAGCACACGATACGCAGTCGATTAGGGTCGTGCTTTCCGCCAAGTGCAGCCTGCACGGCCGGCATCATCTCCGTTCCGCCATGGCTTTGCAGGCTATCGAGGAACTTGCGCGCGGCGCGCATGTTGTCCGCAGTGCTGGGGACCGGTGCCTCGAACGCGGCCTGTGTTTCCGAGGCAAACGCCAAGAGGTTGAACGTGTCGTCCGGTCCGAGCGTCGCGATGCACTTCCTCATCGCAGCCTTTGCAACATTCAGCGGCCGACCCAGCATGGAGCCACTCGAATCGATGACGAAAATCACTTCGCGCGGAAGGACAGCCTCTGGCGCAACGCGCGTAGGAGGTTGCACCAGAAGGCTGAAGTAAGTCCCCGTCTCGTCCGTGTAGGTGAAGAAGCCCTCCTGGATGCTTGGCCCGCCGGTCCGATAGCGCAGAATGAAATCGCGGTTCGGGATTTCATCTCGCCGGGCCAGGGAAACTCGAACGCTGTTGCGATCGCTGTACACCACATCGATGGCGTGCAGATCGCTCTCGATGTTCGTCACGGGTGCAGCACTCAGAATATCGACCGAAAGGGAAATCGTGTGGCCTGCACGCACCGACGGCGGCAACGTCGGGGGAACGATTTCACCGGCATCGATCACACGCGACGTATCGACAACGCCGTTTTCGTTCGGCACGTAACGTGGCCCGGCAACCATTGGGAACGTCCATTCGTACGTGCCTTCAACGAGCTTGACGGATTCGAGGAAGCTGATCTCAATCACGATCTCTTCGCCAGGGGCGATGTTCGCGATGCGTTGTGTGAAGCAGTTCGGGCGCTCCTGATTCAACAGACTCGCTGTGCGGCCTTCACTCTTTGCGACCTGGTAGATTCGCTGCGATTCCTGGCGTTCGTGGATCTCGCCGACGATGCGACGGTCGCCGACGATCATCGTCATGTCATCGACGGCGCATTCCGCCGGCAGGGGGAAGATGTACTTGGCTTCGACGGGACGATCGAACGTGTTGGCGAACGTCTGGCGCACGGTTGTGCGAACGACCTGGCCGAGGATCGTCGCGTGAACTTCGGTCTTCTTCAGCGGACATGACCCCAGATGCACGGTGTTGTTCTCCATATCGAAGACCAACATTTCACCGCCGATTTCTGGAGCCGGAGACCCCTCCTGGGCCGGGACGGTAGACAGGGCGAAACAGAAGGAGCAGAACATGAGGAAAAGGGACAGACGGACAGAACGGAACATTCGGAGAGGCCTCCAGCATGGGATTCGCAGGCACGAGAACCCGTAGGCCACCAGGCAAAAGGGAAGCGTCTCTCGCACAGCGTTCGCGCGAGTTATTCACAGCTTTTTGCGGCGTTTCTGAAGAAGCGAAGATGCCCTACGTTGTTTCTGCCAGCTTGTTCCTCCTTCCGCCTCCAATGCGAACACCGTCAAGACCAAAAGGAAGCGCTAAGCCCCGAAAACGGAGCCGTTTGTGCCCTCTTTCAGCTTGAGGAGTTCAACTGGTCAAACCGCTGATCTGTTGGCGAATGCTCGGGTCCTTGATCTGCTTGTCCCGCGCAAGGAGGAGCACCTTCGCGACCAATTCGGCGCACTTCGGATCGTCATCCACAAACGGAAGGAACAGCCGCCCCCGGTGCGCGGCATGTACCGGGATGATGCAGAGATGCCCGCCCGGCATGACGGCCGCCTCGGCGCTTCCGAGGTGTACGTTGTATTCCGCCAACTCGCCCCGGATGATGACGTGACGCTCGACGATTCGCACGTTATCAAGTTTCAGGACAGCGGCCGTTTCTCGCACGATCGCCGCACGAACCTCGATGCTGGACTCGCTGCTCTCCGGATCGACGCCACTCCGATGAGCGACGCTGACCACAAGGTCGAGATCCCGCATCGTTTCGCTGAACACGCGCGGGGGCACTTCGGTCAATGGCTTGGGCCACCAGGAGTCGCGCGGATAGAAACGCAGTCCCTCCAGAGTCAGGCCTTCGACATCGGCCGGCGTGTAGAAGTATTCCTCGAACTGCAGAAGCGCATTGAGCCTTTCCTTGAACCAGGTTCGGCGGCTTCCTTCCTCCTGCGCCAGCACCCAGCCACGGCTGCCGAGCAGCGCGATCGCCTGGCGAGGATGCACCTGGTGGCCCGCATAGCGCGTCGAGACCGTGCAATCCTCTTCCTGTTCTTGCTTCGTCGGCACGTACAGCTCGCGGAAGACTTGCTTGAAGGGCTGGGTGATTTCGCGAACGAAGCAATCACGCTGCCAGGCAGACCACTCGCCCGAAGCCAGGAAGTCGCACGGGTGCGCGATGCGAAGCAGATCCGTTGCGCCGATCTTCTCCTCATCGCCTGCCGCATCGCACAAAGTCTTCCCCCCTGCTGTCAGCCACCCCATCCGGCCATCCTCGTTCAAGAACACAACAGACGTCAGCATCGGAGCAAGCAGCGGGTGATCGGAGAGCAATTGAAGCTCACTGCCGACGAATTCGTCGGCGCGGATCATTGCGTCTTCCAACGAGCGGCGCACGCGAGAGACTTGTTTCTTCAGATCGCCCTTGCGCTGGCACAGATCGACGATTTCCGGGTCCTTTTTGATGCTTGCTGGAATCGACTTCTGCGGCTTACCATTCTTCTCGACGAGCAACTCCGCCTCGCCGAGTTCATCGATGCGCAAGGTCACCGAGGCGTTCCCGCGTGCGATCGTCTTGCTACCCTCGCGCAGATCGCTCATCGCCTCGATTTCCATGCTCCAGCGAAGTCGCAGTGGATCTGCATAGCCGGCGGTTCTCGCCAGGTTGTCCAGGGCGATCTCGGCCGCTCGTCCTTCGCTGGCGCGTCGCTGCGCACCGAACTTGCGGCCCGTGCGAATGAACTCCTGAATGAACTCGTAGCGCCTTAGTACATCGGCCTGTGCGGCCTTCTTGCTTCGCGGCAACGGAACCAGTCCGATCGCACGGAGGCGATCTTGGTTTCGCTTGCTAACAACGTGTGCGATCAAGTCATCGACCTTCAACTCGCCCCGAAGGGCATCGCCAAAGATTCTCGCGCGCGAGTGCCCGATATTTGAGCACGTGTACTTCGCGGCCTTGTGCAACTTGTCCCAGCGCTTCTTGCCGAGCGCCTTGTAACACGCGGCAAACCACGATACATCGACCGCCCCATCTTGCAGATCCGCATTGGAAAGCGGCGTGCGACCGGCGACTTCCTGGCCCACGCGTTCCCTCAAGCCATGCGGCAATTCGTAGCGACCGTCCTTCGTGTGGGCGTAGAACCACCAGACGGCATCCTCCATGGCCTTCCAATTCAGAGCTAATCCAACGTGCCTCGCCCATTGCGGCGCAAACATGGCGAGCTCAATCAGGCGTGATTCGGGAATCTTGGCCGCGTTCAGTTTCGCAACAATCTTCTTTGGAGCCTCTGCTTCTTCCTTTGTGGGATGAATCGCGCGAACAAGACGGCTGAATGATTTTGCCTGGATCTTGCCATCGCCCCAATAATCACCTGAACGCTCGAAGTTCGTCTTCCCGAGCACTCCCAGAACGCCGATCAGCCTTTCCACGCCCTCAATATACGAGAGACTATAGACGAGTCTCGAAACGGGCGTCTCCTTCTCGCCACGACCGAGTTCAATCTCCAGCACTCGATCCAGGACCTTCTCAACGACCGGGCGAATCTGTGCTTCGTGCTCTCTGGCGTAGTCCGGGTACTTCCGCACGGTGAATGCGCTCAGATTGTGCCCTTCATCGCCTCCGCCCCGACGGACTCTTGACTGTTTGCAAAAGATCAGTTGGCTGATCAGGTTTTCTTCGGGTGCGTTCCCGCGACAGAATTCATACAACATGATCGGAAGGGGGGGGAAGTACACTTCGCGCTTTGCCTGTCGAAGAACTGAGTCGAACCACAGAAGTGCATTCCAGATTCTCAGTTGTACTGGACGATCCAGTTGCTGGTACGGCTCATCGTAGGGTCCGATCATTCGGTAGATATAGTGATTTCCAGGCAAATACGATCCCCAGGATCTGCGGCCTCCCCAGGATGTGCTGGCATCCAGCTCGGCAACATCAAAGTGGGCTTTCTCGCAGCGCGCGACGACTTGAAGCCCAGCATCGATGATGAACTGAGCAGCTTTCTTGGGGCGACTGATTCGCAGAAGCCACTCCAGTACGCAGGGAATCACCCCATTATCGTACCTGAGGGACAGATTATGCATTGGCCCCAGGAGTTCTCTCGCGAGTGCCTTTCTTGCCATTATCGCATCATTTGCATCTTCGGGAAGATCTCGCGAAGTCTCGATGCCAAGGGCAAGACTTGCGCGCAAGAGCTCTAGCCCATCGCTATCACGCAATTCCTCTCCGCGCTCCAGGAACCAGGTTTCCCATACATCCCGCATTTGGAAGTCATCTATCTGCTCCTCAATCGGCACATCGTGATCAGGATATGGAAAGAAGCACTGTCGATCTCCGAGGAGCTTCTCTCCAGCATATCGGCATTTGATGGGCGTGTCCCGGTGCTCGTGGACGAGCGCATCGAGAGACTTCACGCACGCAACCGCCGCTGGGGTCACGAAATCGAAGGGATTCTTCTCCGGGCGGGTCGGCTTGGCGAGATTGCGGGGATCGATCAGGCCGAAGCAGGTTTCGATCGCTTCCTCTGAATCCAAAGGCACTTCCTCGGAGATAATCGCTTCGAGTTGTTTGTCTTCCGCCTCCGTTCTTTTTGTGCGTCGCTGCTTGTACTCCTCGGCGATCCGTTTGCATTCGGGGATTGAGCGATGCTCATCGGAAAGGCGTCGCAGGATTTCCAGCCCAGCCATTCGTTGATGCGCGTTCTTGCCTTCTGTCAGGCGCTTTGCCGAACGCAGCACTTGTTCGTCGGATTGTTGGAGAAGAAGATTGAAGATAAGTTTGCGGCGGTTGGCCGACTTGCGTCGAAGTGGCACCTCAAGCTGAAGCCACTCTTCCTCGGTCAGAGGCGAATCCAAGTTGCTCAGGATCTGATAAACATCTTCTACCCAGTAGTCGGAACCGCCCACAGCGAAACGCAGAAGGACGTTCCGATAGCCTTTGGGTTTCTGTTCTTGCTCTGACCACTTCTTGATGAGGTCCACGGCAGCAAAGGGAGACATCGCTTCGAGATACTTGCAGGCCGTGTCGAGATCGGTCTCATGGACATTGACAAGACCATAGGCGATATTCTCTCGCTCAATTCGCAGCTTCAAGAATGGAAACAGAATCGGCTCGCAATCCATTGCCTTCGGCCACCGATCGAATTGCGCCCGGACGCGAGCGGTGCGTTCCTGTTGTAGTTCTTCAACTCTGCAGGATGTGATCGCAATGTACGCGACGCGCAGATCCGGATCGTCAAATGACTTCAGAAGCCGACGCGCCGATTCGATCATCCCGCAGTTTGCAAGGATCACGACAGCCGCAAATCGGTGAGCGACATTCTCATGTTCGATCAATGCCTCCGCCGCATCGATCGCGAGTCCCATATCGTCAAAAGCCAGCGCCGACAGCGCGAAGTAGACCTCCTGCGCGTTTTCCGACTTCAATGATTCCTGCAGAGCATCCGGATCGTCCAGACATCGCAGCAACGTCTCCATCGCTTCGAGAAGCGGCCGCGTGGCAGATGAATCCCACGAGAGGCCCAGCCACACGTTCACGGCGCGCGCCACGGAACTGAAGCGCACCATGTTCTTCTCGATCAAGAGGCGCAACATCCGACGAAATGCCTGCGGATGACTGAGATCGACTTGCTCGAGAATCGTCTGTCGCAGTCCTTCCTGGCGCTGCGCCGCGAGCAGCATCTTCTCGACGACGTCCCATGCCTCGGGACAATTGCAGGACATGAGAGCCGCATACGCCTGATGGGAAGGCTCGGCAATCGGGTGCTCGCCTCGAACGCTCTGTGCTAGAATCTCGAGCACCTGGCGGCCCGTATCATCTCCTTCATCGATGGCCGATGCCAATGGCATCCAAGCATAGCCATAGTAGCCCAGAAGCCCGGTGACGCCGCTGATGTGCTCGGCGAACCATACGATGTCTTGAGACCGATATGGCAGCAGGTCGGGGAGCATTTGTTGGAGCTTTAGGATCGAACGGGCCAGGCGTTCCGTTTTCGTCAGGTACTTCAACCCGTGCGCGCCCAATCTGTAGGGGCGAGGCTGAATCTCGCTGGACTGATCGAGTGGATCCACCATGTCATCAAGTGATGCCAGAATGTACGCGCCGATGTGAGGGAAGAGATCATGAATGATCTCATCGAACTGCTTTCTGGGCAGGCGATACAGTTCCACGATCGCATCGGTCAGCATCTGCCGGCGCTGATTGTAGTTCTGCGCATCGAAGTACATAGACTCGAACAGCCCGTGGACGATTTGGCGATGCGGTCCCTTTGACGCGGCGAGGATCTGCTCGGTCTCTCGATCGCAGTTGAATTCCGCGACCTCCTTGACCTCTTGCTGCATCCGACTCTCCGATTCCATCCCCATCACCCTCCTGCCAGAAATGTTAGCCGAATCAGTGTGATCGTGCTGTCTTCGGAAATGTGAACTTGCTGGTCCAGGTTCGTCTTCTCCTCGTCATCGATCAGCACGAGGTACATGCCATCCTCGAAGGCCTGGAGCGCCACCCCGATGGCCTCTTCCTCGCTGACTTCCGGCGGCGGCAGATCGCGACCACCGGACGTGACCTTGCCCTTGGCCAACGATTCTCGGATTTCATCCTCGGAGAGCACGGTGACGTAGCGCTGGTCCTTCTGGCGCTCGTGAAAAGCCTCGACCTCCTGGGCGACGAGACCCGCCAGCAGGCACCGCAACGTCAGGGGCTCGTCATCCCGGTCCCTGAAGTGGGGGAGCCGCAGATTCCAGTTCGGCACCAGGCTGGCTTTGCGGCCTGGGATTCTGGTGATGACAGTCGGCACTTGATTGCTCCGGAAGTGTTGCGAAAGTGATATGCAAAACTCAATGCACAAGTGGATCATTGCGTGCATCGAGGCTCAACCGAAAACGGAACGACACGTTTCGGCCTTGACGGGCGCTCACATTCGGGCGGAGAGGTAAGTCACCGGCTTGCAACGATGCAGGCCGGTATCCATCTTCTTCCCTCGGGAGGTCTAAGCCGTACCACGAATGATCGAATCGAGCACCATTGAGGTCACAAAGGCGCGGGTAGCGCACGCGCCAGAAATCCATCGCCTGATTTCGTATTGGGCGGAGCGCACGCCTGTACTGCCGAAGTCGCTGGGCCAAGTCTACGAGACGCTGCGAGAGTTCGTCGTGGCGATCGAGGACGGCCGCGTGGTGGGTTGCGCCGCCATGCACATCGACTGGGCAGACCTGGCGGAGATTCGATCGGTCGCGGTGGCTGCCGACCGCCAGAGCGCCGGCATTGGCCGACGCCTTATAGACGCCCTGATCGCCGAAGCGGGCGAGCTTGGTGTCGAGAAAGTCTTCTGTCTGACGGACAAGCCGGAGTACTTCGCACGCCTTGGTTTCGGCGCCGTCGACAAGGCCGACCTGCCGCACAAGGTCTGGCGCGATTGCGTGCATTGCCCGATCTTCACGCAATGCACCGAAGTCGCGATGGGTCGTGCTGTGGGGACGGAGTAGGCTTACTCGACCGGCGGCCGTTCCAGAATCAATACCAGCACATCATCCTGCCACTCGGTCTCGCCCTTGTGGGTCTCGACGCTGCTGACCAAGAACTCGCCTGCGTCTTCCAACTCCAGACTGGTCGTCACGGCGATCAGGCCAGGGAACTGCGCCAGGCCGAATGGCTCGCCCTGCTCATCGCGTTGTTGCCAGATGCCGTTCGTGAACAGGAACAGCCGCGCACCGGTCTCGAGCATCGTCTGCGATTGTTCGTACTCTCCACTCTCGAAAACGCCGAGCGGAGGTCCGCCCGCGACAACGATCTCCTCGGGCGCCTCTGCGCCGGGGCGAGTGCTCCACGGATTCGCATGACCCGCAGTCGCGTGTGTCAGGCGGCCGGTCGACGGTTCCAGTACACCGACGTAGCACGTGATCAGGTCGTCGGTGCCGAGGGCTTCGAGCAGGACATTGTTTGCAGCGACAAGGGCCGCGGCGGGACCCTCTCCGGATCGCAGACTCGAAGAAACAGCCGTGCGCAGCATCGCGGCGTGGACCGTTGCGTCGGCGCCATGACCGCTGACGTCGGCCAGGATTACGGCCAATCGCTCGCCGTCGAGCGGTAAGACCTCCGCATAGTCACCGCCGCTCTTTCCGCAGGGGACCTGGCGCATGCAGAAGTGAATTCCTTCCAACTGCGGCATTTCGCCGGAACCGATCCGTGCCTGCGCGGCGACCATCCGCTCGCGTTCGCGTGTTAGTTCCGCGGCCGTCTCGGCCAATCGGTCGTGCGTGTTCTTGGCGCTCAAGTACGCCCGGATGCGGTTGGCAAAAAGCCGCGGGTGAATCGGTCGCGAGACCACATCGTTCGCGCCGGCATCCAGGAACGGGTCGGCAACGTCGCCCTGGCCCGCGGGATAGACGATCAGGATCGGCAGGAATCGCGTCGGGCGCAGGCTGAATCGCAACTCGCGCAGAACCGTCTGGCAATCGATGGACTTGGCCGCCGGATCCAGCAGGATCAGATCGACGCGCTCGCGATCGACACGATGGAGTACGTCCTCGCTGGAGAATGCTGGAATGGGCACCCATCCGTTGTCCTCGATCAACGAGCGGATCAGCGGACCTTCCGTTTCGGCCAGATCCAGGTAGAGGATGCGATGCTCGTCGTGATGGGTCGTCGTGGTCACTGCCGGCCCCAGTGAGAGAAGTCAGACGTCGTCGGTAAGTCCAAAAATGGGCAGAAGGCGCATCATCGAGAGCACCTGGTGGACACGTGGCGAGGGCTGCGCGATTTCGATTCCGATGCCTTTGCTGCGCAGGTGCGCGCGCAGGCCAACCAACACGCCAACACCGCTTGTATCAATGAACGGCGTCTCCGCCATGTGGAGCACGACCTTGTTGGGTTCCTTCGCCGCGGATTCCAGCACCATATCCCGCAGATCCGAGCAGGTGTCGGCCACCAGCTCTCCCATGATCCGCACCTGGAGAGTATCCTTATTGCCTTCAACGACCAGTTCCACGGCTGACTCCCGCGCAAAGATGGATTGCATGATCGAGCTACCCATAGACGGGCCGCCAAGGGGGATGCGAGTCGAATCTTCGCTCGATTCTACTCCTTCAGTCGTTTCTCCCAGGCCAGCATTTGATCCCGCAGGGCCGCCGCCAGCTCGAAATCCAGTTCCTGTGCCGCGGCTTTCATCTTCTTCCGGATTTCCTCGATGCGTCGACGGATGTCCGCCTTGGTCAAATACTCGCTCTCGGCCTCAGCAGCGATCATGGCGGATTCGCCCGGTTCCTCCGTGATGTAGGACGTTTCAATGATCCGGGCGAGCCGCTTGCGAATCGTCTGTGGCGTGATGCCGTTCGCCTCATTGTGAGCCTGTTGAATCTCGCGTCGACGATTCGTCTCGTCGATGCACTCCCGGATCGAGTCTGTTTCCCTGTCCGCGTACATGATCACGGTGCCGTCGACGTTTCGTGCCGCGCGGCCGACGGTTTGGATCAGTGAACGCGCCGACCGCAGGAATCCTTCTTTGTCGGCGTCGAGAATCGCGACGAGCGAAACCTCCGGCAGGTCGAGGCCCTCGCGCAGCAGATTGATGCCGACAAGCACTTCGATCTCTCCTGAGCGCAATTGTCCGATGATTTCCACGCGCTCCAGCACCTTAACATCGCTGTGCATGTAGCGGACCTTCAGACCCTGCTCACCGAGGTACTCGGTCAGTTCCTCGGCGAAGCGTTTGGTCAGCGTCGTGACCAGGACGCGCTCGTTCTTCTTTGCGCGAGTGCGCGCTTCGTCCAGTAGGTCCTGCACCTGGTGCTCCACGGGGCGAATAATGATCTGCGGATCGAGCAATCCCGTCGGACGGATGATCTGCTCGACGATGATTCCGCCTGCGCGCTCCAACTCGTAGTCTGCGGGCGTGGCACTGATGAAAATCAACTGGCCGACGCGCCGCTCGAATTCCTCGAATCGGAGCGGGCGATTGTCCAGCGCCGACGGAAGGCGGAAGCCGTGATTAACCAGGACTTCCTTGCGGCTGCGATCGCCGGCGTACATCGCGCGCAATTGCGGTACCGCGATGTGGCTCTCGTCGATGAACATCAGGAAGTCTTCAGGGAAGTAATCGAGCAGCGTGTAAGGCGGCTCGCCGACCGTGCGTCCCGACAGGTGCCGCGAGTAATTCTCGATCCCCGGGCACGAGCCCATCTCCCGCATCATCTCGATGTCGTATTCCGTGCGCTGCTTCAGCCGTTGATATTCCAGGAGGCGGTTCTCGTCTTCCAGGAAGCGCAATCGCTCGACCAACTCCTCCTGGATCTTGACGATCGCACCCTGCAGCGTCTCCTCGCTCGTCGCATACACCGTGGTGGGGTAGATCGCCGCGCGCTTCAGGCGTTGCAGGCGCTCGCCGGTCAGCGGATCGATCTCGAAGATCGCTTCGATCTCATCCCCGAAGAACTCGATGCGAAGCGCACTCCGCTCTTCGTACGCCGGGAAGATGTCGACGATGTCGCCGCGCACGCGGAACGACCCGCGATAGAAATCCATCTCGTCGCGCCGGTATTGCAGGCTGACGATTTCGCGCAGCAACTCGTCCCGCTCGTAGACATCGCCCTCGCGGATGAACAGGCACATCGAGTGGAATTCCGCCGGCGAACCGATGCCGTAAATGCACGAGACGCTCGCGACCACGATGACATCTCGCCGCTCGAGCAGCGACTTCGTGGCACTCAGCCGCAGCTTATCCAACTCATCGTTAATCGACGAGTCCTTCTCGATGTAAGTATCCGTGCTTGGGATGTAGGCTTCGGGCTGATAGTAGTCGTAGTAGGAAACGAAGTACTCGACGGCGTTCTTCGGGAAGAGGTCTTTGAACTCGCGATAGAGCTGTGCGGCCAGCGTCTTGTTGGGCGCCAGCACCAGCGTCGGGCGATTGACGATAGAG
Organism: bacterium; assembly: GCA_020444065.1. Classification (NCBI taxonomy): domain Bacteria; species bacterium. The sequence goes on from JAHLLQ010000008.1 coordinate 49,880, forward strand.
ATCACCTGGGCGGCCGTGAAGGTCTTGCCGGTGCCCGTCGCTCCCAGAAGAACTTGCGCCGGCAGGCCGTTGGCCAGCCCGCCGACGAGTTTCTTTATTGCCTCCGGCTGATCGCCGGCAGGGGAGAATTCGCTCTCAAGCTCGAACGGATTGTCTTCACGCGGCGCGTCTGCCGCGGCTGGTCGACGCCCCGTCCAGGGCTGCGCCGCAGGAGCCGTGTTCATCGTGTTCGGCCTTTGAGGGGGCCGCTTATGGGACTTGCTCACGATTGGCTCCTGATGCGGCGAGACGCCTTACGGGGCCATAGGCCCGGCGTTCCCGCTCTTGATTCCCTGGATGACTTTGTCGATCGCTGCCGGAGGAACAATGATGGACAGGTAAGCGCGGTTTCCATTCGTCTGGAACTGAGCCATTTGCAGTGTCTGTGCGAGGGCCTGAACGTCCGGATCGCCCTGAGCCTGCGAGTACATCATCGTACCCGCGATGCTGATGGCCTGCTGAAGCTGCGTGACCACGCGATTTCTGGACTGCTCATCCACACAATCGACGGCGAAGTTTAGGCGAAGACCCTGGTTCTCGGCAACGGAAAAGAGCACCGAGGTCACGCCCTGGGTCATGTTTGTGATTTCCGACTTCGCCTGGGCCTTCATCTGCTCATTCATGACCTGGCCCTGTGCCGCCGCAGCGTCCATTGCAACCGACATGATCCGGTTGACCAGATCAGGCGACATCTCCAGGTTGAAGAACACATAGGAACGGCCGGCGGCTCCGCCGCTGCCGGCAATTGACTTGCTGCTCTGCGCCAGCGCGGTCGGGGCGTTCGGCTGCTCCACCAGATCGATCATCTTCTTCATATCTGTTGGGCCGTAAGTCGTGAAGATCGTCCAGGCATTCGGCATCGTCAGGCAGACGAGGCGATTCGGGTCGATGAAGATCGTCGAGTTCTTGTATGTTTCGCCCTTGATCCAGCCAGCGGCCGTGAGCTGCTTCGCGATGGCGGCGCCATCGAATCGTCCGTAGGCGATCTGGTAGGTCGGGTTCTGAGCGGCGGTGACTTCGCGTGTCCCGGACTCGAGAATCAGCACCTGGCCCGGGAAGCCCTCGATCAATTGATCGATGTTTCCGGCCGTGTTCTTGTAGGCATCCAGGAGAAGATGAGCCTGATAGTTGGCCTGCCGCTCGGCGGCCGATTGCAGCACTTGCGCGAGTTGGGGGTTCTCTCCAACCTTCTGCAGGTCAATCCGGCCGATTCCCTCGACATCTCCCGGGATATAGGCAAACGGTGCAGGCAATTGAGCCGCCGCCACCGAGGCCAGCAAGATCATCGCGCACAGTGCGCTCCAGAGTATTCTTGCATATCGAATCATGAGGAACTCCTCGATCTGAGTATTCGTTTTGGTCTTCCGTCAGGTTCTACGCATTTCCTGCTCGGAACATTCACTCCGACTGGATCTTGCCCTTGCTGACGGGCTGCTTGTCCTTCTTCTTCGACTTGGGTTCTTCGTCGTCATAGTGCACTTTGCCGGTCGTGAATTGCCAGTGCTTCATGCGCTTATTCCAGAAGAACTCCTCGAACACCACGCGGAGCATCGCCGCCGCCGGAACGGCGATGATCATACCCATAATGCCGAACTGGGCGCCGACAGCCAGGGCGATGATCACGATGACCGGATGCAACTGGGCATTGGGACCGACGATTTTGGGCTGGAAGACGAAACCCTCAATCACCTGGATCATTGCGAACAATCCGATCACCAGGCCGGCGAAGAGCAGTTTTGCCTGGAAGGTGCCGTGGGCGTCGCTGAACAGCATGTAGAGAATTGCCGGCGTGGCTCCCATCACTGGACCAAAGTAGGGGATCAGGTTACCGATCGCGGCGATACAGGCGATCAACAGTGCGTACTTGCCCAGGCCGAGGACCGTCAGCCCGATAAACGCGATCAATCCGACCAACATGGCCGTGATCATCTGGCCTCGGATGAAGCCGCCGACCGCGACGTCCAGCTTTTTCGCGACGTCGAAGAATTTCGGTTCGTACTTATCCGGCATCAGAATTTCGATGATGCCGCGGAACTTCCCAAAGTCGATCAGCAGGTAGAAGCTGACCAGAATGGCGAAAATGAGGAAGGTTACCGAGCCGACGACCCCCGATATGAAGCCGGCAATGCCGGAGACCACACGCGTCAGTAGTCCCGCGCCCTCGGTCGCCGCTGAAGTCGCCGCTGTTCGCACGCCCTCGCTACCAAAGGCCTTCTGTACCAATGAATCGACAGAGATATCGCGTGCCGCCATCCAGGCCTCGAGGCGTGCCGGCAGATCGTGGGAATTCTCGTACGTGGCAGCACGCCCAGCCGCCCAGGCCGCGGCCGACTCCTGAATATCGTCGTAGGGATTCGGGCTGTCCGAGGACGCAGTTGAGGCCTCCTCGTCCCAGACCCCGACAGCACTGACGAAATCCTTTGGTGCAATCTGCCTGGGCTGTTCCTCCAGCCACGCATCGAAGCGCTGGCTGACCTCTGCCGGGGCGTTCGCTGTCCACTGCGCAAACACGTTACGGAGTTCTTCGTGCCCCAGCGTATCCGGCTCGGCGGCCAGGACCTTCTCCTCAACGAACGGCAATGCCGTATCGACGACGAAGTGCTTCGTTCCCTGGTAGGCGGCCTTTACCTGGACAGTCAGGATCGGAATCACGATCGCGATAAAGACGCCGACGACCAGCAGGATCATCAGGTACAAGAACGCCACACCCGCCACGCGGCTCAGCTTCAGGCGCTTCTGGAAGAAGTTCACGACCGGGTTGAACACGTATGCGACGACCAAGGCTACGATGAACGGCGACATGATCTTGAAGAATGTCGATATCACCGGCCACAAGAGCTTCAAGGCCGCTGCAAACCCAGCAATAATAAGCATATATCCGATCGTCACCGCAATACGGCGCATTTCGGGGTCCAGCTTCAGGAACGGCTGCTCGGGATTCTGATTCATGATCGCTTCCGGACTGGTTTTTGGACTCGCCGGGACTTGTACGCGACGACGGGGTGGATATTCAACAGGGGAAAATCGCAGTTTCCCTTCGATGATTCGGAGAATCCCGCTCCGGGTGTGCTTGACAACGCCGGTCGTCTCTGTACGATAGCCGGTTTTGCAACGAAGAGGGGAGCCCCCCGATATAAGGAGAGTTCGAAAAATGAAGATTCTGGTCGCAGACAAATTCCCCGAGGACAAATTGGCGGCGATGAATTCCCTGGGACACCAGGTGACATTCGATCCGGAAGCCTCTGCCGAAACGTTGCCGGAGAAGATCGGGGATCACGAAGTCCTGATCGTTCGCAGCACAGTCGTAAGCGCCGCGACCATCGATGCGGGAAAGGCTCTCGCCCTGGTGATTCGCGCCGGTGCCGGATACAACACGATCGACGTTGCCCAGGCCAGCGCCCGCGGCATCTTTGTCGCCAACTGCCCCGGCAAGAACTCCGTCGCCGTGGCCGAATTGGCCATGGGGCTGATGATCGGCATGGATCGCCGAATTCCGCAGTGCACCGCCGAGTTGCGCGCTCACAAGTGGAACAAGAAGGAGTACTCGAAGGCGGACGGCCTGAAGGGCAAGACCATCGGCGTCGTAGGCCTCGGCCAGATCGGCCAGGCCCTCGCTGCGCGCGCCAAAGCCTTCGAGATGAACGTGATCGGCTGGTCGCGCTCCCTGACGCCGGAGAAGGCCAAGGATCTTGGTGTTGGCTTCTGCGGCAACCTGGAAGAGCTCTGCGAGAAGGCAGACGTGATCTCGATTCACCTGGCGCAGAACGCGGACACGAAGAAGCTGTTCGATCAGAAGCTGTTCAACTTGATGAAGACCAACACAATCTTTATCAACACCAGCCGCGGCGGCATCGTTGATCAGGAAGCGCTCAAGAAAGCCATGCGCGAGAAGAACATTCGCGCCGCACTCGATGTGTACGATCCCGAACCGGCCAGCGGAAAGGCCGACTTCGAAGACGAGATTCTCGACATGCCGAATTTGATCGGCACGCACCACATCGGCGCATCGACGAACCAGGCCCAGGATGCCATCGCCGAGGAGACGATCCGAATCATCCGCGAGTTCGCCACCAAGGGCGAAGTTCCTAACTGCGTAAACATCGAAGACGCCCCGCCGGCCAAGTGCACGCTCGTTGTGCGGCACTTCGACAAGGTCGGTGTGCTGGCCAACGTCATGGACAAGTTGAAGGCCGAAGGCCTGAACATCGAAGACATGTCCAACACCGTGTTCCAGGGGGCCAAGGCCGCCGTCGCCGTTCTGCGCCTGAGCGAAATGCCCGGCGAAGCGCTGCTGAAGACCATCGAAGCCAACAGCGACGAGGTCATCCACGTCGAAGCGAAGAAGTGCTGACACGGCGAAATCGCTGAATCCCGGGGGCCGTCGCAAGACGGCTCCCGAATTGTTTTTAGGGATGTCGTCCGGCCGGCAGCGACCCTTCACTGAGTTTGACACCCTCGCTTACGCCCGGCTCTACTGGACCTGTTGCGCCTCGGCGCGAACATCGATCTGGAGGACGCTTCCAATGGCCTGCGCCGGCGAGTTTTTCCCCGACGAAATGACGAAGGAGATGCTCGAAGCCCTGGGGCGATCGTTCCAGAGAAGTCGAATGCTCCTGTCCGCCGTGGACCTCGACCTGTTCCGCGCCGTCGGGACGGAGGGCCGCACGGCCGTGCAGATCGCCGAAGCGCTGCACATCGATCCGCGCGCCACGGACAGGCTGATGAACGGCCTCGTCGTTCTCGGTATTCTGGAGAAGGAAGGCGGGCACTTTCGTAACACGCCGGTGGCGGCGCGCTATCTGGACAGTTCCTCTCCGGACTTCATGGTGATGCTTCGCCACCTCTCCGCCATGTGGGATCGATGGGGAACATTGACGCAGGCCGTTCGAGCGGGGCGCAGCGTCGTGCACAAGCCAATCGAGCAGCGCGACCCCAAGAACACCGAAGCGTTCATCGACGCCATGCACTATCGCGGCAAAGCCGACGCCAAGGACGTTGCGGCGAACATCGGATGCGAGAATGTGTCCCACGTGCTCGATGTCGGTGGAGGCAGCGGTGTGTACTCGATGGAGATCGTTCGTGGACGAAGCGATGCCAAAGCTACCGTGCTCGACCTGTCGCGCGTGACCGAGATGACGCGCAAGTACGCAGCGCTCGAAGGCCTGTCCGACCAGATGCACACGATCGAAGGCGATTACCTCGAGACCGACTTCCGCCACGGATACGACCTGATGCTGATGTCGGCGATTCTCCACATCAACTCGCCGGATCAGAATCGCCTGCTGTTGAGGAAAGCCTTCGAGGCTCTGGTGCCCGGCGGCCGCGTCGTGGTGATGGAATTTCTGTTGGAAGAAGATCGCATCCATCCGCCGCACGGGGCGATTTTCGCACTGAACATGCTGACGGGGACGGAGTGCGGCGATGCGTATACCGAAGCCGAAATCCGTCACTGGATGGAAGGCGCAGGTCTCACGAACATTGAACGGAAAGAATCCATCGGCCGCGCGTCGATGTTGATCGGCCACAAAAACTGACCTGGAGGTCTATTGCAAATGGAGAACGAAAACACGACGCCGCGCATCGATGGCCGCATGCCCGCGGACTTGCGAGAGATCAAGATTACGCCGAACTACCTGCGATTCGCAGAGGGCTCGGTTCTGATGGAATGGGGAAACAACAAGATCATCTGTGCAGCCACCGTGGCGCCGAACGTCCCGCCCTGGATGATTGGCAAAGGCGAAGGTTGGGTCACCGCCGAGTACTCGATGCTGCCGCGCTCCGGCAAGCAGCGCAACGTGCGCGACGTCTACCGCAACTACCCGAACGCGCGTGCGATTGAAATCCAGCGCCTGATCGGCCGAGCCCTGCGAGCGGTGTGCGACATGTCGGCCTTTGGCGAGCGCATGATCACGATCGACTGCGACGTTGTCGAGTCAGACGGCGGCACGCGCACCGCCTCGATTACCGGTGGATTCGTCGCGCTTGCACTTGCGATCGAAAACCTGCGCAAAGCCGGCCAGATCGGAAAGAAACCGATCATCAAAGATTACCTGGCCGCCGTCAGCGTCGGCATCGTCGAAGGTCGCGCCGTCTCCGACTTGAACTACATGGAAGACTCGCAAGCCGAGACCGACATGAACGTCGTCATGACCGGCTGCGGCGACTACGTCGAAATCCAAGGCACCGCCGAAGAAAACCCCTTCAGCGCCACCCAACTCCAGGACCTCCTCGGCCTGGCAAAGGACAGCACCCAGAAACTCATCGCGATGCAAAAGGAAATTGTGACGATTGAAGTGGAGTAGGGAACTCGTTGGCCACCAGTACAGATCCGGAAGCAAGGCACTCACAGACTTCCGCCTTTTGACAATGGGTGGCAGATCTCTGAGGTTCTGTTACTTGGAATGGGTCATCCGCGAATTCTCTGATTGCGGTCCGACTGGGATTTTGAGATGGAGGCGTAAATGAAATGGCTTTGCCGCTAACGCTAGCAGATTTCGGGAGGGGGCTCCAAAATGCTCGACAAAATCATCGAGGGCTACTTGCTGGACTTTAAGGAAGATCACATGCTGACCGATCTTCCTGATGCTGAAGCTTTTGAGAAGCTGGTGAACTACGCCATCCTCTCCCGCTTCTCGCCTGGGAGTGTCGATGTCGACTGCATGGATACAGGGCAAGGAGACGATTTCCATATCGATGGCATTGCGATCCTGGTCAACGGCAACCTCATATCGACAGAGGCCGAACTCGCTGGGATCATTAAGAATCGAAAGAACATCTCCGTCGACTTCATATTCACTCAGGCGAAGACCAGCCCGACCTTTTCGCTAGGCGATATCCTCAAGTTTGGCCACGGAGTCTCTGCCTTCTTCTCCGAATCTGCCGATAAGCCGATGACCGACAAGGTGCGCGTTTTTTGCAGGCTCAAGGATGAACTGTATAAGAACAGCATAAGATTCTCAAACAGTCCTGAGTGTCATGTCTTCTTTGTCTCCACAGGGACCTGACAGGGCGACAAGAACATCGAGCACGGAAGGAAGAGCATTGAGCATGAATTGTTTGAGACGGACCTTTTCTCAAATGTGACCTTCCAAATGGTAGATCGAGAACGAATCAAAGTCTACTACAGGGAGCTCAAGAATAAGAGCGTAAAAACCGTCGAGCTTGATCAGTACTGTGACATACCCACTGTTACCAAGGTCCGGGAATCACTCCTTGGAGTCGTATCAGCAAAGGAATTTGTCAAACTTATTAGCGATGGAGATGGCAACCTATCACGAGGCATATTCTTCGAGAACGTGCGCGATTTCCAGGGCATGAATCAGGTAAATCAAGAGATTTACGACACAATTCGGGATGAATGCCGAAGTGATCGATTCTGTCTTCTGAACAACGGAGTGACGATCGTAGCAAGAGATCTATTGAAGACCGGCAAAGTCTTCCGCTTGACGGATTTCCAGATTGTTAACGGGTGCCAAACAAGCAATATTCTCTACTCGGCACGGAATCTCGTATCTGATGCAGTCCACCTTCCCGTGCGAATCATAGTCACGGATGATATTGATGTGATTTCCGAAATCGTGTATGCGAACAACCGGCAGACTACGGTTCTCCAGGAGGCATTTCATTCCCTTACACCGTTTCACAAGGACCTTGAGGAATATTACCGAGCTTGTCGAGGCGAGGACAAGAGGCCTCTCCTCTATTACGAGCGCCGGTCGAAGCAATATAGTGGCCAGGATGTGAGGCCGGTGGACGTAATAACTCCCTCTGCTCAGATAAAATCCTTTATCGCCGTATTCTTGGAGGAACCGCATAGCTGTGACGAATATTATGGACAGAGCCTAAGCAAATTCCAGGGAGCCATGTTCGTTGATGGGCATTCCTTCGCTCCCTACCACACAAGCGCACTCATCTGGAATCTGGTAGAGAAGAAGTACAGGGGAGGAGGGCTGAGGGGGATTCAGAAGAGGTTTCGGCCGCACCTTGCGCTCCTGATCAGAAGAGCTTTGGGAGGCGAGGATCTCCCAAACATGCTCTCTGCGAAGAAGATGGAGGCGTATTGTGCATCTCTTCGCCGAGAGCTTCTTCATCCAGAATCCTTTGAGCCCGCCCTTCGCAGTGCAATTCAATCCGTGAAGAATGCCATAGACTCTGAAGCCTCAGGCTTCAGAAGCTTGCATCAGAAGAAGGCATTCACGAGAGCGCTCTGCGGCTCGGCGCAAGAGCGAGGTCCCAATTCGACGAAAAGTGAGGATGACTCCCATCTGAACGAAGAGAAGGAGTACTTTGAGGATCCGTACCTTCTTTCCGGAAAGGTGGAGCGCTATAATCCCAAGCGCGGGTTTGGGTTCATCCGATCAGAGGGGAACAACAAGCTCTATTTTCATATTTCATCTGTAAATGACAAACCCAGGAGCGGCGAACCCCTTCCAGGGCAACGCGTGTACTTCTATGAGGAGTTCTCAACGCCGCTGAACGTGGCGCGAAAAGTCTCCCGTTCTCCTTGATTGGGCCGAGCATACATGCCTATTTGATGGCGTGCTATACGAACGTCTAGTTCTGCCCGGGGCATGCAACTACTTCTGGTATTCAGACAAGGTGCTGAGGGTGCCGTGAGCTTACCTGTCACATCTCGCCTGCGGCGATGGCGATGAGGCTGGCGGCGGACCAGGAGAAGTGTTCCTTCGAGTTCGCGCCGCGTTTGCCGGTCTTTGAGTTGTAGTTTTCGTGAATGCCGTTCATCATGGCCATGGAGAGAATCCGGCGGCGGGCTTCGTCGATTCGCTCGCGATAGTCGGGATCGAGCACGTCACGGTGGCGTTCGAGCGTGGCGAGCATGAAGAACGCCTGGTCGAGCCACACGGGGCCGCGCCAGTAGCCGCTCGCGCCCGCTGCGTCGTACTTCGCGTGCGAGTACGCGATCGTCGGGAACGGGTAGGGACCGAAGAACTCCGCCTCGTTCAGCAGATGCCTCTGCAGCACATCCCGCGTGCGCTCTGCATCCAACGGCACGCCGGCCCACAGCGGCATGAAGCTGGCCGGCGTCGGGATGCGAACAAATTCGTCCGTTTCGATGTGGCGATCGTAGAACAACGCGTCGCGTTCATCGTACAAATTCTCGACGATGAGTTCCGCAAGGCGATCGGCCTTTCCCTGCCATTCCCGCGCTTCCTCATTGCGCCCGAGCTCCGTCGCGATGCGCGCCAGTTCGCGCATGTCGGCGACCAGGAACGAATTCAAATCGACTGCATCGAGTTTCGCCGCACCATCGTCATTTCCCCACCCGGCCTTGCGATCCGTATCCCAGCGCGCGGAATCGTCCCACCCGCTGCAGAGGTTGTTCGGCCATTCCATCAGGCCGTTGCCATTCGTGTCGCACTCGGCAAACCACCACGCGTTCCACTTTGCCAGCGGCTCGTACACGTCTGCGAGAAACTCGCGCGCCGCGAGCGGATGCGTCGGACTTTCCCGTTCGAAGATCAACATCGCGGCATTGGCGAATAATGGCGGTTGCGTGCTGGCAATGCGCGAATCTGGATGCACCATGTAGAGCTGGCCCGTCTCCGGATCCTGGTTGCTGAGCATCACAAGTACATTGTCCCGCGCCAGCGCCGTGTTCCACTCCGCGAACCCCCACGCGTGCTTGGCAGAGTCCCAAATCCAGAAGGCCTCGTATCCGTGGCGCGCGGGGAATGTTCCCAGGAATCCGTGCATCTGGCTGCCGAAATCGCATTCGAGCTGCGGGGCGATCGAGTTTTTTAGCAGGATCGTCATCGCCTGGCGCACCAGCCCGTGATATTCGGGCTCGATGCGAGAGAGATCGTAGGCGGCGAACTGCGCTTCCCAACGCGCACGCGCTGCTTCGACGATCTCCTGTGGAGTGCGCTTTGCCGCTTCATCCAGTCGCCGTGTTGCGATGGACAGAATTCTTGCCAGAGCCTCGCTGTTCTTCTCGGTCTCTGTCCGCATATCGTGGCTCGCGGCCGTCAGTAGCAGGGGAAACTCTCGCGACTCACCAGCCTCCAGTTCGAACGTCGGCGTGATTGCCGCACAGGAAGTTTCGCCGATCAGCCCGTCGCATTCGAAGTCGAACTGCGGGCGCAGCAGCGTGACGATTCGGAAGTCCGGCTCGGGCCGAAGTTGCCACTGCGAGGTCGGCCTGGACGTCTGCGCAATGGCCACCGTCTGGGTCTCGCCATTGCACGTTGCGATGGCATCTTCCGCACCATCGGCACAGGCACTCTCAAATCGCATGGCAAGATCCATCGATGCGTCACGGCGATTCGTCACCTCGACATTCACGGCAACAACATCCATTGCGGCGTAGGAGACGCGGAACGCGATGCCGACTCCGTTTTCCTCGGCGAATTCCTCGAATCCCCACGGATGGCACGCGACGCGGCGAGACTGCAGATCGCCTTCGAGTCCTCCGGCCAGGATCGCGCCATTCTGCGGATCGATGACCTCAGCCCGCAGCATGGGCGCCATGAAGACCTTGCCTTCGCGCTGACTCGCCAGATGTCCCCGAGCGATTCCAAACGTTGCCAGCTTTGGATCCATGGAGACGCCGAGCCTTGAAAGCAAGTCGACGTACTGGCGATCAGGCGCATCGTAGGTCAGGAAGGTTGGTCGGGCGGACATAGAGGGCTCCTTGGTTTCAGGAACCGCGCTCTTCCTTGAAGCTGTCCCGCAGGCGCACGACGCAATGGCACTTGCCGCCAGCAGCGCAGTAAAGACTCTCCGGAGAGACATGGGTGGCTCCTCCAACGTATTTTGCCAGGACGTATTCCGCCCTCCATCCGCAGGGAGCAAGTCAAAGGAGCGTTACCGGGCCGACCCCGCGCGATATGAGGCGATCGCTGCGTTGAGTTCCGTGAGCGTGATGATCGCGTCTGTTGGATTGATATCGGCGCTGGCAGGCGCGGGCAGAAGGCCGCGATAGGCCAGCAGAACAGCATTGAGTTCCGTCAGCGTCACCATGCCGTCACCATCCTCGTCACCCGGCAGAGGGGCGGGCGTCGGAGTCGGAGAAGGTGTGGGGATGGAACCGTCCGACAGGATTACCTGGAACCATTCCGTATCGTAGGCGAGGGCGCTGGACTCGTACGTGAAGAAGAAGTCCAGAATGTCGCCGTGACTTCCGCTGACATCCCAGGTGTGGACGCCGCCGCCTTGGTCGACCATGCGGAGGTTTTGTTGTCCGCCTTCGTTGAGCTTGTAATGAATGTCCGCCCAGATCGAACCCACCTGGGATTCCATCGTCACTGTTGCCACACCGGCGTTCAGCGGCGAAACGCACCAGTAGACTTCGCCGTTTGCGCTCGAACCGCAATCCGGCACTGGTGTCGGCGAAGGGGTTGGCGTTGGTGACGGAGTGGGGGAGGGCGTCAACGTCGGCGTCGGCGTTGCATTCGGATCGGGTGTCGGGGACGGAGTTGGTGTTGGGGAAGGCGTCGGCGTCGGACCGGTGCCTCCGGCGAAGTACACATCGTCGATTTCGATATCGCCGATGCCACCTTCTGTCCCAAGAATCTGGAACAGATGATAAACGTTGGAGAAGTCCACCTCTGGTCCAAGGTCCACCGTGGGAATCTCAATCACGTGCCACTGGCCATCGCGCGCAAACCCGTATGGGTCGCTGCCAGCTTCAAAGCGAATCCACTTCTGGCCGATGCCATCCAGGTTTCCACTCTTCATTCCAATGCTGAAGGGCGTACTGCTGGAGGACTTCATCGCGAAGTGCAACAGCCCATCCTGGTTATCGTAGGCGCTCAGATCGTACAGCGTGTTCGGAGTGAATGCGGCGCCAAACCAGGTCAGTCCTGTTGCCGATTCGAAAGCTAATGAGTCAGTTCCTTCGATCGGCGATCCCGTGGCGGGCACCAGCGTGTTCTCCCACACATAGAAGTCGCCATCCACGCCCAACTCGAACGTATCGACGACCGGATGCGTTTCCGTGAAGATTCCGAAGTCACCGCCAGAAGGTGTCGGCTTTGCGCCGTCTGGTTCCAGGTAGACGTTGTCGATCGACACGTTGAACGAAGAGGCCGGGGCGTCGCCCTTCAGCATGAACATCTGCAGGATCGCGTTGTAATCCACGTTGTAGAAGGCGTTGAGCGGGATCGTCACTTCGTGCCACGCGCCATCGCGAACGAGACCGTACTCGTCGCCGCCATTAGTGAGAGAAACCCACGCTTCCCCGCCGGCTGAACTGGCCAGTCCGATGTCGATTGTCTGCGTCGTGGTTGTCTTCATGTGGAAGTGCAGACTGCCATTAGAGTAGTTCTTCATGTTGCGATCGACGGTACAGTACACGCCCATGCCGAACCACGCGCCGCCCGCCACGTCGAACGACCACGCGTTGTCGCCCTCGAATGGAGTCGTCGTAGCCTCCGTCATGTTGTTCCACAGATAGAGTTCCGCGTTCGTGCCGAACGTCAGCGCATTCGTTACCGGCGTCGTGTCGGTAAAGACGCCGAACGTGCCCGTTTCCACCGGGTTGCCCGTCGGATAGAGTTCCGTGAAGCCATTGTCGTAGATGCGAATCCAATCCACCATCATCTCGGCCGGAAAGGGCGCCGTAATCTGCGCGGGATTCGTAATGTTCACGAAATTCCACCCGCCGACCGCGAGATTCAGAATGATGAATTGAGGAGCGTGAAACTCTTCCAGCGAATTCGTTTCGGCGTCGCTGATGTCCAGCCAATAGTATGGGACGCCATCGAGCGACATCTCGATCATCGTCGGCGTCCAACTCATCTTGAAGAGATGGTAGTCGTTGTTCAGATCGACCGCCGCATCTGTCGATAGACTATGGCTTGCGTAGCTGGATTGGTAATCCCAGTGGGCTGCCGCGCTGACCCGGCGATTCGTCACGCCATCCAGTCGGGCGGACTCCATGCCCATTTCCAGAATATCGAGTTCCCCGCACGAAGGCCATCCGTTCTGGCCGAAGTTATTCCCCAGGCACCAGAATGCCGGCCACAGACCTTCGGCCAGATCGGGAACCTTGATGCGCGCTTCGATATCGCCGTACCGAAAGGCGAACCGACCGTGGGTCTTCAGTCGTGCGGAAGTAAACTGGCTGCCGTTCGAGGCTTCTCGGCGGGCCGTGATAACGAGGTTGCCACCCTCCACGCGAGCATTCTCCGCCCGCGCCGTGTAGTCCTGCAACTCCCCATTCCCCCAGCCCGAATTGCCGACATCGTACGTCCATGTCTCTGAATCGATCTCCGCCCCATTGAACTCGTCGGACCAGATGGGCGTCTGTGCAGAAGCATGGCCCGGCGCGACGGCGCCCAGCGCTATGAGGCACAGCAGCGCAGCAACGACCACCACGCGGTTCAGCAGAAGACTTGTACGCTGCAAGAGTGACGATAGGCGCATGCCGATCCTCCGAACAGGATGGAGTCGATTGCAGGAGGGGAACCCAAAGCCCGCCGATCGCATGGCAGGTCCACGGCCGTTTCCCTTCCCCCAAACGATCGCATGCTAGGGACTCGGGAGGCGGCTGTGTCAAGCTGGATATTGTAACGATAACAATTGTTCGATAGGTTGTGGAATAGCTAAAAACGATCAGTTGTGAGCGCAATAGGGTTATCGATAGCTGTGGGGGGGGTGAGGTCGGCATGAGGCAGTGTCCTATCCTGCTAACTCTTCCATGAAGCGCGAGATGAAGCGCGAGTACTCGTCCTTCATTGGGAGTTCCTGATCGATCTTCACTCTGCGCCGTTCGGCCCAAACGGCCTGTTCCGTCTGGGGATTGAATCCTTCCATCGCGTAGGTCTCGAAGTAGAGCCCAGTTCCTCGTCGCTGCCACAGTGGCAGGTCATTGAAATTGGTTCCTCTCTCGAAAAGGAGTTCGTTCTTCTCATCCTTCCCGAGGCTCTCAAGGAGACTCGTTGCTTCTTTTGCGGTCTTCCCCTCTTCGCGTAACGTCCAATAAGTCCACCCATTCAAGCAGCAGCGTGTTGCATCGCTCTGTCGCCACCTGAAGTAATCAACCACCGTACCCGAGTTCGGTCCTATCCAGACTCGGCTGTCGAAATGCGCGACCTCCCCGCACGACAATGTGAATCGTGCGGCAGCGATGGATGCCGAGATGGAGACAACCTTTTCCAATTCGCGGCCGAAGAAATCCCATTCGAGAGGAAACAGGACGGAGATTTCATCGCTCTCCGTGTATGCATAGAGACCACCCATTTCCTCGAGAAGCGCCTGGGCGGTTTCGACCATCAGATCTCGGAAGGATTCATCGAAGGGTTTGGCAAACCGGCTCTCAGTGAACTTCGAGAAGGACCGCCCATCGACTCGAACCACAACCCACATTTCAGGCGGTATTACGATCGAATGGAAATACTCCAGGGCGCGCATTCTATCTTCAAAGTGACTTGGATTCACTACTCGTCCTCCCATTCTCGGATCTTGAAATCGCCGGTTGGCAGCAATTCGGCCCGGAGCAATTGATCATATCCTTCAGACCACTCGGGCGATTGGAGTACCTTCGCCGTCGCGCGGATTCCTCTCTCGGGAACTTGCTCTTTTCCTTCTCGAAGAGCATTGCGGCGCAAGCAATCCTCCGGCGGCGCTGCCAGGAAGATCCCCACCACTCGGGCTCCACTCTTTCGGGCCAGTGCAATCAGCGGAGCGCGATCTTCCGCACGGGGATTCGTATTGTCCACGACTACCGACAGGCCTTTGTCGAGATTCTCTGCGATCAGCTTCTCGATGAGCGATTGGCGGTTCTTTCGATGGGGGAAGTGATCCTTGCTGACCCAGACGTGCGTGCCCTTCAGGTACCTCCGAACCAAAGTCGACTTCCCGGAAGCCTGAAGCCCGATCATAATAATCAATTCCTGCTCGCCCGGGCTCTTCTGTCTCTGAGGTTCAAGGGATACGCCCACGTAGCAATCTCTATCGCCGTGTCGGTTGTCGAAATAGGAACCCATCGAGGTCTGCACCTGTCGAGCCATCCGGACCATCCACCCACAATCCAGCCCAGTCCCTTCGGGACCATCCCCTGCCAAATAGCCGGGCGTCAATCGGCCTTCAGTCCGGGCCCCCTCGTTCCGCCGAGGAATTCCATTCGTCCCAGGAATCGGCTTGGCTCCGGGGAGTGATCGGGGTTAAGAATCAGTTTCTTGCCCTGGCATCACCTCGATACCGCCGGGAATCCTTTTGCTGGGAGAGCCGCCTGTGGCTGAGCAGACCTTCCCGTTTGAGAAACCGATCAATGAAGTCCTCCGCGAGTTGGAGGAAGCGCGCTCCAAGGCGGAGGAGGGCGATGAGGAGGCCAAAGCCCAGGTGCCGGAGCTGGAGAAGAAGCTCGAAAAGACGCGCAAAGACGTCTACTCGAAGCTGTCGCCGTGGGAGCGAGTGCTCTTCGCGCGCCACAAGGACCGCCCCCGGTCTCTCGACTACATCGAAGCCTTGACGACTGAATTTACAGAGATTAGCGGCGATCGCGGCTTTGGCGACGATGCCGCCGTGATCACCGGTATGGCGCGCTTCGGCGGCGAACCCGTCGTCGTCATCGGCCAGCAGAAAGGCCGCGACACGAAGGAAAACGTCGCTCGCAACTTCGGCATGATGCACCCAGAGGGCTATCGCAAGGCCCTGCGCGTCATGCGCCTGGCGGATAAGTTCGGCATGCCGATCCTGATCTTCATCGACACGCCCGGGGCATTCCCCGGCGTCGGCGCCGAGGAGCGCGGGCAGGCTGAGGCCATCGCCTTCAACATCCAGGAGATGATGGGCATCAAGGTCCCGATCATCGCCGTCATCATCGGCGAGGGCGCCAGTGGCGGAGCGCTCGGCATCGGACTTGCCGATCGCGTGCTGATGTTGGAGAACGCGTGGTACTGCGTGATTTCGCCGGAGGGCTGCGCGGCCATCCTGTGGAAGGACGCCGCCATGGCCTCGCGGGCCGCCGAAGCGTTGAAGCTGACGGCTTCCGACCTGCTCGGCCTGAAGGTCATCGACGACATTATTCCCGAACCGCTCGGCGGCGCGCACCGGCATCCGGAAGAGACATTCGAGAATGTCGGGAAAGCGTTGACTAAGAATTTGAAGGCGTTGAAGAAGCTATCCATAGACAAACTGATGGACCAGCGCTTCGAGAAGTACCGTAACATGGGAACCTTTGAGGAACTCGCGGCAGAGGCCGCTGCCGAAAACGGCTGAGTTCCTCGCATCTCGATTGGGGTTATTTGACGGAGGCCAAGTTGCAAATCGACCTTCTTATTCGCAATACGACATTGGTGACCGATGGCCTTGAGATGCGCGCCGACTTGGGCGTGACCGATGGCGTCGTGACACACATTGGCCAACTGAACGGCACCGAAGCGGCGGAGACACTCGACGGTACCGGCAAGTACGTGTTGCCGGGGCTCGTGGATCTGGGTGTTTCGCTTCTGGGTGAGGGTGAATTCTACCCCCCGTCGCGACACAGCGTGGCCGAACTGACCTCCGAGGCACTGGCCGGCGGCATCACGACAATGATCACGGCGCAGAGTTGGGATCTGCGTGGGAACTTCACCGAAGATCTGGCGCGCCGTCAGGCCGAAGACGAAGAAACTGCCTCCATTGATTTTGGGTACCACTATTTTGTCGAGGACTGGTCGGAAGATCGCCGGCGCCACTTGCGTTCGGCCCTTGGAAACGGCTTGTCCTCCGTCTGGATTGCGCGTGCCGGCCTGAGCAGCCCCCTGCCCGGCGGCACATTGATTCACGCAGTGATGCGCGAGTTGCCCGAATCCAGCTACGCGATTACAACGCCATCCGATCCCTTGTTCGAGCACTACTTCCGGACGGATCTGCGTTCCGGCGGTCGAATCGGGCCGAAGTACTACACGCGCGTCTTCCCCGAGTGGATCGAAGCGTCGATGCTGCGAAGCTACGACGCGTTGCTGCACGAGGCGCGCTCGCGGCTCGTCGTTCTGGGTCTCAGTTGCCCCGAGAGCCTCGTCGAACTGCAGCGCTTGCGCGAACGCGGCACCCGCCTGATCGGCGGTGCGAAGCTGCCGCACATGGTTCTAAACACCGATATGCTGAACGAGGAAACCGCGGCGATTCTGCCGTTCGCGTGGCCGCCTCTGCGCGGTCGCGGCGCTCAGCACGCGCTGTGGAGCGCCCTCGACGACGGACTCCTCAACATGGTCAGTTCCGCCCATCACCCGCGGACAGTTGAAGAAGTTCGCGAGGGCCAGAAGGATGCCATGAGCGCCGAAGGCGGCGGGACGGGCATCACACACCTTCTCCCCCTGTTGCATTCGGAGGGCGTCGCCAAGTGGCGCCTGACGCTGGAAAGCCTGAGCCAGTGCGCGTGTGCCGATCCGGCGAAGCTGGCGGGCCTCTACCCGCGCAAGGGATCGCTGCAGATCGGCAGCGAAGCGGACCTGGTGATCCTCGACCCATCGAAGAGCTATCGGATCCAGCCCGCCGGCGCCGCCGTCGGTCACTATGATCCGTACGCCGGGATCGAGGTCTCCGGCACCGTCGAGGCTGTCTATCTGCGTGGACACCGCGTCTTCGGCAATGGCGCCGATCCGGCCCCTCAGGGGCGCTTCCTCGAGGGGACTGTGTCGTTGAAGTAAAGCCGCCTCAGTCTTGTACTTCAGCACGCTTGACTCATATGCCCACCTGGTAATATAAGGGAACATCTCTTGCTGCCTCACTTAGGGTTAGGGGTACAGGTACGATATCCGCCGGGTTGGGTGCAATCGATCCCAGCCCACTGTTGGCGTCATGCCGACCTGTCTCGGTTCGTACCCGGACCTCTGGCCGATTCTCTCCGGCCTGCAAGGCTCCTCCCGTTGTAGGCTGGAATGGGAGCCCTACCATGCGACACCTCTGCCGCTCGGCCCTTTCGATTCTGGCGCTTTCCTTCCTTTTCAGCCCCGCCCTGGCGGGCATCATTACCGTGAACGTTGCTGATGATGGCGACGCGCCCGACGGTGCGCTGACGCTGCGCGAGGCGATCCTGATCGCCGAAGGACAGCGCGTTCCCTTCGAATCCCCGAACCCCGACATCCCGGATGAGATCTCGCTCGTCAGCGGCGACTACGGCGCCGGCGTTGCGGATGTCATTCAAGTCGCGATCGGGGAGGGTGGCCTGATCGGACTGGGCGACTATTTGCCGCCGCTGACGGATTCGGGCGATACGATCGAGGCGGGTTCGACGAATGCGATCGACGGCAGTGCGCTGTCGGCCGATCCGGATAACGCCGGCCTGTTGCTGGTTGGAAACAACTACACCGTGCATGGCTTCACGGTGCAGAACTTCCCCGGCACCGGCGTTCGTATCTGGGCGGACGATTGCACGGTCGAGGCGATGTTCATCAAGAACTGCGCAGGAAACGGATTGGTACTGACGCAGGCCGAACGAGCCGTCGTGCGGAGCGTTGCCTCGAGTGGCAACGCGCAGAACGGTGTCCTCTTGTCCGATGGATCGGCGCACAACTTCCTGAGCGATATCTTCTCATACTCCAACCAAATGAATGGGTTCCTGATTAGTGGTGACGATGTGTCCTCCAACACGATGATCCAGTTGAGCGCCGGCGTGGACGAGAACAAAACGATCATGGGCAACCAGCAGTGGGGCATCCGCATCGACGAAGGAGCCTGGGCGAATCGGATCGGCGATGCAGGCAATGACAGCGCGATCTCCTACTCGGCCGGGAATTCCCTGGGCGGCGTGCTGCTGGACAACGCACACAAGAATACTCTTCACTCCCTGGTTATCGGAGGTACGGAGCAGGAAGACGTCTGGCCAGGCAACGGAACCGGTCCCGGGATGGTTGTGCAGGGTGGCTCGACGTACAACAAGCTGGGTTGGGAAACACCGAACGGTGTGATCGCGATTGGCGGTCATGCAGCCGATGGATTGCTTGTCCAGGGCAAGGGCACAAACAACAATGACTTCACGCGTTTCATTATCGGCTGGGTCGACATTCTGTCGTCCGATTTGCAGCCCAATCAGGGGCACGGCATCGAGATTCGTGGCGGTACCGAAAACAATCGATTCGGCTACACGCCCGATCCATCGCACACGGGTCGCCTGAATACGCACAATGAAATCAACGCGACCGGCGATGGAAAGCACGCGCTCTTCATCAACGGCGACGACCCACAGAATCCCATCAAGAACCTGCTGTTCGAGCACTACCACATGGGCGACCGTGGGCGGGGAGACAATCTCCAGACCATTGGCGGCGATGTAATTCACGTGTCTGGCAACGTTGATGGTGTGATCATCGGATTGCTCGATCATCCGAATTCCACGAATGGCTCCAAGGGCTGGGGTCTTGTCTTCGATGGTCCAAATGTGCAGAACATCGAGCTCCGTCAGATCATCTGCGGGCAATTCTACTCATCGCGTTACCCGAATCTCGCGGGTGGGATGTTGATCACAAATGGAGCCCACAATATCGTCTTCGCAACCGGCGAAGAGATGAGAAGTTCCTTTGCCGGCAACAAAGGGCCTGGTATTCGCGTGGATGCCACCGGCGTCGTCCCTTCGGACATCAAGATCCGCAATCTATACTCCGGACAGGATGAGATTGGCTTCACGATCGAGAACGAAGGCAATGGTATCGAGATTCTCGGTCCGGAAAGCGGCAACGCGGTCGCCTTGTCGAACATCGACATTGGCGGATTCCAGGAAGGAGAGGCTGTCGTCAGCTCCGGAAACACGGAGAATGGTCTCTACATGCGCAATGTCTCCGGCGTGGAAGTCCGCGCCGGCACCTTTGGGTTGAACCCGGCTGGCGACTCCTTCCGGCCGAATCTGAAGAACGGCGTTCTCCTCTCCGGCTGTCATGATATCCGACTGGGGTCGGAACAACTGACGTCTGGCCGCAACTTCCTGTCTGCAAACGACGTGTCCGGCATCAAGTTCGAGAATCACTGCTATGACGTCGATTTCTTCGGAAACTACATCGGCCTCCTTCCAAACGGATCCGGGCGCCAGGGCAACGAATATGGCGTGTGGATCGCATCGCCGCCGCCGGCGAATGAAACGCTGCGTATTGGAGGTGCGAGTGCGTTCATGGATGGCCAGAGTGGCGGCGCACTACAGCAAGGCAACGTGATCTCCGGCAACCACCTTGCGGGAATCTACGTGGCGACGGAAGGACAGAGCACGGAGGAACTGCGCGGCATCCTGATTGAGGGAAACCTGATCGGCGCAAACAGCGACGCGACGGAAGAACGCGGCAACCTCGAAGCAGGCATCCGCATTGAAGGCTCGAACGTCAAAGGTGTGACCATCGGAAGCCGCACGGATACAGCCCGGCGCAATGTGGTTTCCGGCAACTGGAAGAACGGCATCGAGATCAAAGACGAAGCCTCCGGCTGGGCACTCTACAACAATATTATCGGTCTCGATCCGATGCAGACAATCGCCATTCCGAACAAGGAGAATGGTATCAAGCTCAGCAATCTGCGTGACGGCAAGATCGGAACGACTTCTGAGCCGCACGCCGGCAACGTGATCTCCGGTAACACAAAGGCTGGGATCTATATCTCCGACGAAGTTGTTGCTAACGTACGAATCACGCACAATTACATCGGGACGAATTCGAATAGCATCAATCCGTTCCCAAACAACGATGGTATTCATATCATGGGACCCAACGGCGCAGGGGGAGACCGTCTGCTGATCGGTGGCACGAATAATGGCATCGCAAATGATGACCGCTCTCGCTTCGACGAAGGCAACGTTATCTCCGGCAACACGCGCGATGGTATTCGCGTGGAAGCACCGTCAAGCCGCGCAGATACGTCTATCTTTGGCATCGACATCCAAGGCAACATCATCGGCACCATGTCCGGCGGGCGCGCAGCTCAACCAAATGGTGCCGCAGGCGTTCGAGTGTTGGGAGATAACATCCTCGATACGACCATCGGGAAAGATGGCTTCGATGCACGTGGCAACGTGATCTCTGCCAATGGTGGGGACGGCATCCGCGTCGAATCAAATGCCCAGCACGTTGAAATCTATCGCAATCACATCGGCTGTGGGATGAACAAGGCCGATGTTGTTGCGAACACGCGAAACGGAATCTGGCTGCGCGATGGAGCCCAGCGCGCCATCATCAAAGAAAACATCATCCACTACAACAAGCAGCGCGGAATCCTTGCCAGCGATTCCAATACCCGACGCAACAAATTCACACAGAACTCCATTCATCTGAACGAACGCGGTGCGATTTACCTCGAAGACGGCGCGAATGACTCGATCCAGACACCAACGTTGGACTTCTTGTATAAGCCTGGTCGTTCGACCACGCGCATTCCACTTTCAACCATCGCCAATGGGACTGTGGAGGTCTTCACGGATCGAATTGAATTCACAAAGGATGGCTATTGGGGACAGGCGAAGGAATACGAATTGACTGGCACAGCCGATGGCGATGGCGACTACACGGTCAACATCGGCTCCTTTTCCAACAGGGGCATCATCACGGCAACCGTGACGGATTCCCAGGACAACACGTCGGCTCTATCGCCGTGGGCGATCGGCGTGTTGACCCATGCGATTCCGGATGATCCGGCCTATCTCGTCGCCAATAAGCCGACAGCGGTTCGAATCTTCGCAAACACGGGAAATGATGCCCAGCACCGCCTCGGCGGTCACCTTGTTGTCAACGATGTCATGAACGTTGCGCCCCAGCGGAAAGACATCCTGATGCGTCCATTCGCCGGTTACGACGGCGATGCGCCGGGGCGTCGACTGGGACACAATGCGTTGGAGTTTGTGTTTACTCCCCCCGCAGGCATCATTCCCGTCGAGGCGATCCTCGAGGACACATCGGGAGGGCGCCGCGGACATATCATGCTGGGCGATTTCTACTTCCAACGTACGACGCCATTTACCGTTGGCTTTGCCTCGTTCGGTACGCCACCGGCCAATGGCGGGACAGGCCTGGAACTTCCCACCAGTTCAAATGTTCAAGCGGCACTGAAGTTCCTCGGTGATGTTTACCCATTTGATCCGCAGGCGTTTGCCCAGAATCTGACAATGATGCCACCCATCTTGTTCGACCAGCTTCCGTGGGACAGTGGCAAGCAACGTGAGATGGCTGTCAAAGTAAACGAGCGCCGGACTCGGACGCGACTTCCCGGCGGCAAGACGCCGGAGTATGGCGCGGGCTTCATGAGCGGTGCCACCGGTTTCGAATCGGCAACTTCGCAGAGTACACTCAAGGGCTACACTTATCCCAGTATTCCAAAGGTGACAATCGTCCGCGATCGAACGGGTGGGCGCCTTGGGCACGGTGGCAAGACACTCGCCCATGAGTTTGGTCACACGGATCCGTTCGACCTCGGAGACACCTACGCAGACGGCGATCTGAGCGACGACATCAACCCACGTCCGACCGATCCCACCAAGGTCACCAACGCCGGTATTCTGGTCTTCGAGGAAGACTTCGCCTACTCGCCGACCGGGGTTGGCCCAGGATCGAACAGACCGGCGCAGATCGGTACACAGGCCGGCAGCAGACTCGATGTCGTGGACTTCATGGGGAATCAGAACTACGCATGGGTCGAGCGCCAGGCCTGGCATCGCATCTTCCTGAACGTTGGCGGCACCGAGCCCTCGGGTAGCAGAGCGATCGACACCGTAACGACGCAGGCATTGAACACGCACGTGATCGTGACTGGCGCCATTGGAACCGGCGACGCTGTTTCCTTCGATCCAATCGTCCGCAAGGATGGCGAGGCCGTGCGCTACGATTCGCCCGTCCCGTCGGACTATGTCATCGCACTCGTCGGAGCAGGCGATGCGATTCTTGACTCCGTCCCTCTTTATCCCGATTCGCAAGTCGAAACGATGAGCACTATTGTCGCTACCGGCGAAGAGATCGGCGGCTATGGTGATTCTGGAGTTTTCGGGTTCAGCGCCGTACTACAGGACAATGCGGCGGCAACGGGCATCATCGTCACGAAGAACGGTTCTGAAATCGGCCGGCTCGGTCCGAGTCCGGCCACGCCGACGATGAGCATCACGACGACATTGAGCGGCACGTTGCCACGTCAGCCATTCACGCTTGAATGGACTTCGACCGATGCCGACACCCGCCGCGCAGAAGAGCTTTTTGTGGATGTTTTCTACACTCCGGACGACGGTGAAACGCTTCTACCGATTCTGACGAACATTGCGAATACGGGCTCGGCAGAGGTCTCTACCGATGGGTTGCCGGGCAGCGCTGCCGGCCGGTTCATCGTGCAAGCCAGCGACGGCTGGAATACGAAGTCCGATACCACAGCGGCCATCGAACTCTCGGACGAGCCGCCGGTTGTTGCCATCGTCCAGCCCGACCCCGAAGACCTGGCCTTCCTTGCCAATGTGCCCGTTACCTTCTCCGGTGCAGCATACGATCTCGAGGAAGGCTCGCTCTTCGGCGACAGCCTGGTCTGGTCCATCATTGGCGATTCGCAGTTCTCCGCCACTGGTACGAACCTCGTTGCAGAGTTTAGTGATAGCGGACCGACGACGATCAGACTGACGGCGACGGACTCGAAGGGCAACGAAGCGTTCACGGAAGTCACCGTAAACGTTCTTCCGCCGCTCTTCACACCGACCGATATCGCAGACATACTGCTCGGATTCGCAGACCCGACACTCGACGCAGACAGCAATATGGACGGCGTGATCGACACAGGCGACGTATCGGTTTCGCAGGAAACGGAGCTCGTGCGGTAATCGCTACTGTGAGTCCTCCATGGGCTGCAGCGTGGCCATCGCGCATAGCATTACTACAAGCACGATGCAAAGCAGGAACAGCCCCGGCCGGTACGGCATGGGGAAGAGTCCCGGCACCGGGATCGGCAGTTCTTCTGACGCGTAACTGAGTGCCAGAATGGTCCCGACACCGATCCACAGATTGCGGCGTTGCTTCCATGCGTCCTTGAGCGTTCCCGCTTGATGCCACACCATTCCCATCCGTGTGACGATCCAGCCCATCGGCACGGCCAGCACTACCAGGTGCGCCTTGCGAACGAGTGGCGAGAGCAGCAGCATCAATACGCACAACATCGCCAGGTCCCACGTCCAATCGAACTTCCGTCCGCGGAAGAGCATCCATCGACCAACGAGGAAAAGGACGCCGACGAGCAGTCCCTCCGTTAGCCAGATCAACTTGGCCGTACGATCACTGAAAGGTGGTGGCAGACGGACGCGAATCTTCTCGCCATTCTCAAAACGATACAACTCGTCGCCATCCTCGAGGATCAGATCCGGATCGGCTTTCACCTGCGCGATGGTGAAGATGAGCATTTCATTGATTGAAACCTGGCGATCGCTTCCGCGCGCGCTCATCAGGCTTTCCATCGACTCCGCGTTGAACTCTTCTCTCATCGGTCCGATGGCGTCGCTGCCAAACCATGCGACGGGCAGGACAAAGAGCAGGAAGACGCTGAAGATCAAGGTCAGCCCGAAATCGCGCCACTTGCGATGAAGGAATGGCACCGCCAACAGCAGCAGAGGCGTCAGCTTCAATGCCACCGCGACGGAGAGGCACACGGCACCGATCCATGACAGGCGCTTCTCGCCGGTCATCATAATCCACACGCCGCCCGCGGCAAACGCGGCGACGACGATATTGACCTGCCCGTTGCCGAAGTCGTTGTTGAACGGTCGATAGTTGAGGAAGAGTGTCGCCGCAATCAACAGCAGCGCCCACGTCGGGCCGCGCGGAGCGGCGGCGCTGTATTTGATCGCGCCCGCCAGAAGAATCGCCGCCGCAAGAACCTTGAGGAAAGAGAAGATGACTCCCGCGACGACTTGTGGCACCCACGTCAGTGGAATAAACATGATCGCGGCTGCCGGTGGGTACAGGAACGGGCGATTCTTCTCCGGCGACTTCAGTTCGTACAGCCGCGGATCGTGATCGGCCGCCAGTTCTCCGGCGAAGTAATAAACTTCGAAATCGTTGATGTCGGCGATTTCGCTGATGCTCCTTACGAGCATCATGACCAGCCACACTCCCAACAAGATTGAGAGCGTGATTCGCACCTTGGGGTTCGCCATAATCGTGTCAGCGTTCACGGTGTGCGATTGCCTCGTTGATGAGTTCCTCCATCCGCCCCACAACGCCGTCCCACGATGCTTTACGAGCCATCTGCAGACCGCGCTCGAGGCGCTCCTCATCCTCGCCTTCATTCGCCAGTGCCGCTTCGCACCCGGCGATGAACTGGTCGCTGTCCTCCGCGAGGTACAATACATCGGAGTAGAATTGCTTCAAGTCCGGAATTGCCGTCGCCACAACGGGTTTGCGCGCGGCGAGGTACTCCAGTGTCTTCGTCGGGTTGATGTGTTCCGTCAAATCATTGCGCGCCCATGGCATCAACGCGACGTTCCATCCATGCAGCCACGCGGGCAGTTGCTGGTACTGAATCGGCCCCGTGAAGTGCAGATTTGGCCGATCGGGAATGTCGAAGAGAGTCCTGTCGATCGGGCCGAGCATAAAGATATCCCACTCCGGATGCGCCTCAGCCAGCCGAATCAGAATGTCGCGATCGGTCCGCGAGTCGATCGCTCCGAAGAACCCCAGCCGCGGGCGCGAGGGATCTTCGCCGCGAATCACATCGTCCGGGACTGTGCCGAAGTGATCGACGTCCACGCCGCAGGCAAAGAAGTGCGAATTGCCGTTCGACGGCTTCTTGCGCACATACAGCGCATACGTCCCGGGGAACGTCACATCGGCCGTATCGAGCAGCCGAACCTCCGCATCCCGCACCGACTGCGATGCCCACTCGAAGGCGCTGTACTCATCCTGGATGTCGTAAACGCACGCGCGATGGGCGAGCCGATCGCGCAGCCGCTCGTGCGCCGGATAGTAGAACCACAGGAGCACGTCCTTGCTGAAGCCGCGATAGAGCGCCTCGCTTTCCAGCAACCACGCATTCAACCGATCGATCCACTCGTAGCGCGATCCGCCCGGGATCATCGCCGGGTTCAGCGAAACCACGCCCGGAGGCACCGGGTTGGCCGGATCGTGAATGACCCACGTTGGCCACCGCGCGACGACGTGCAGATACACGGGCCGCATGTATAGCACGGGGTGCCCGCGCTCCGCCAGGCGCGACATCGTGTGGTGATTGCGCTGCCACACGTGGTCCCACGGAACGTGCGAGACGCAGACGACCTTCCAGCCATTGCAATCCTTCTCCGGCCGACGGTTGCGACGAATCCACCAGCCGCGCACCAGCGTCCCCGCCAGAAGAAACGGCAACGCCAGCAACCCAAGCGGGATGTTCATCCACGCGCGCACAGCGTAGAACTTCGCCACACGTGGCCAGAAGGCGATGGGTTCATCGTTTCTCACAAAATCAGCACCTTATTTCGAATCGCCGCCCGCCATCGTCCCGCGATGAAGGAAGCGTACAGGATCGTATCGAACAGACCGCGCCGCTTCTGCAACGGATCGCGGAAAACCACCGGGCAAATGGGAATCTTCGCGATGCCTTTCAACAGGCGCCAGTAAGTTGCCCACTCCACCCAATGCCGCCCGCCGAATCGCTCGCGATGTCGCGCGAACAGCACGCCGCCTCCCCAACCGTAAAAATACATCATGCGAGCAAACGCCCGCACCGTCTCGCGGTGGTAATGCACGACCCGCCCGCGATCGGGCAACTGTAACAACTTCCAACCGGCCCAGGCTACTCGCCAGGAGAAGTCCGCGTCCTCGCACGGCCACAGTTCCTCGGTGAAGCCGCCGACCTGCTCGTAAGCCGCCCGGCGATAGATCGCGTTCGCCGTCATGAAGAACGGCGGGCTGTATGGCTGGTCCCAGAACATCTGCTCGGCGCGATAGAGCTTTCGCCAATCGATGTACAGCGCGGGCAACGCCGTCGTCTCGCCGGCGACGATCGTTCCGCCGATACCTCCGAGAAACTCGTCCTTCTCCAGGTGGGGGAGAAGGTCCGCCAGCCAGCGCGGATCGGGCTCGCAGTCCGCATCGGTAAAGGCCAGGAACTCGCCGCGCGCCTCTCGCGCCCCCAGATTCCGGGCGCACGCCGGACCGGGCTTCGGCTCCTCCAGCACGCGGACGAACTCGAACCCGGCGGCCACATCCATTGTGCCATCCGTCGAGCCGTTGTCGACCACCAGGACCTCGGCCTCGTCCAGCCGTTCGAGGCGCTCGATCGCACGCAGGCACCGGGCGAGCTCACGCTCGCCGTTTCGCACCGGAATGATGATCGACACCAGCGGAGAGTCCACCGCGGCCCCCTTTCATGCGTTCAAGGGCCTACTTCACCCCCCCGGACGAGGGCAAGCCCTGGTCGAGGCGCGGGGGACTTGGGGAAAGGGAGACTCCTCACGGGCGGCGCTGGCTGTGGGGGCCGTGCCAAATGCCTCCCGCCACATTTCCTCATGCGGATAGGCTGGCCAGTGCCATTCCAACCGCCATTGACTATCCGAGGCCAGGACCCTCTGTCCATCGTGAGGCATCATGTTCAGCCTCGCCCGGAGAATCGGAACGTCGCTGTTGTCCATGATCGCACGTACTTGTCTTTCTCGACGGTAAGCGATGTCCACTGCGTGCAGACTTCGCGGCCTCGGCCAATCTTCAGGCCATTGAAATTCCGGCACGGGATCGTTCTGACTCCAATCCTTGATGAGTCTCAATTCCGTCCACGGAGGCTGCCGCCATGACTCCTCCATCGGCTCGATGGCGTAGAGTGCTTGATAGAGAGCTGCGAGCTGCCGTGGCAGCCGGTCGGCTCCGATATCAAAGTCATCCATATTCCAGACCGGCAGCCATTTTCTGTTTGGTGATATCCCATAGATTGTCACTGTGGTCGAGCGATCGCCCTGGCGCACGAAGAGGCGCGTGTACACAAGATCGCAGACGGTCGGAGCAAGATCATACGCCGGTTCCAAGCCCTGGCAGTTCTGCAGATCGCCGATCAGCTTCTTCAGGCGCTTCAACTCGACCCGATTCAGCTCGCCTCCTTCGGCGCCCAACTGATCAGGCCAGCGTACCCCCTTGATATAGGAACCGTCCTCGTATACGACAATACGGGGGTGCCTGGCGGGAAACCCGCCTCCCCAGCAGCCTTCATGAAAGATGACAGCAATGGGCTCGGGCAAGTTTGTCGGATCAGGAAAGACTTCCCGCGCAGCGGCGGCAAGTCCAAGAACCAACACCATAATCGTAATCATCGATCTCTCCACCGCTGCTCCCCGATCCGTGTCTGGGTCCTTTGACAACCCACTACGCCGGGAAGTTCCTCCGCGGGTCGACGCGATGCTGATGTTAAAGCTCAGTCATTTTCCCCCAGCGTCTTCCGTGCGCCCGTGGCGATGTCCAGGCAGATCAGTTCCCCCCGGCTCATTGGGTGTCGCGCAAAGAAATGCCGCTTGCCAAGAAGATAGACCAATTGCCGCTCATCCGGCGATACGGTGAAGGACGGAAGAAGCCCGCTCTCGTGCGTCAGTCGGCGATCCTCTCCCGTTTGAATATCGTACCGATAGAGATCATAATCGTACGGCGACGCCTTGTCGGAATCGTAGATGAAGGCATCCCCACCTTTCGAAATGATCGTCTTGCTGGCTCCGTGTCGGATTGTCAGGGCTATCGACGTCGATGTGGCTGCATCCTCAGACAGAAGGCAGTAACTCGGCGTGTACGCGATCCCGGTTTCCCTTCGCAGCAGAAGCCGCTCATTTGCCCATCCGACAGTGCTTACTGGATTGGAGTCCGTCAGGAGATACTCAACCTGGGAAGGGGCTTTGTTGGATAATCGTATCGCGCTCCAGTACTTGCGCCGCTGTATCGCATCGAACTGCGCGGCAGTTGCGAAGAGCCGGCCGCCCTCCGGCGGAAACATCACCGAGTGAATACCCTCTCCGGTTACCCGAACATTCCATTCGTCGTTCGAGTCGATAGCCCGCCAGCAGAGCACATCGCTCTTCGAGGTTCCCTGTACGAATGCCAGAGAGGCGCCATCAGGAGCGAACTTCACCTCTCGACAATGCGAGACATTCGGAAGCAGCCGCTTTGCCGCGCCGCCAGTCGTTAAAACGGAGTAGGGCTCGCCAACATCGGTCTCCCGATCGCTCCAGAACACGATCTCGTCTCCTGACGGAGCGAAGAATGGTCGTGTTTCCCAGAAAGGCGTCGAAGTAACAGCCTTCTGATTTCCTTCCAGATCCGTAATCCAAATATCGGATGATCGTCCGAGTCGGACGTACACAACCAGCCGACCATCCGGAGAGAAATCGAGATTCTGCCCATCGAATTCGCCACCGGTCAGATACCGTTGGCCCAGGCCCTTCTTGGGATTGTAATCTCGTCCCTCGGCGAAGATCGAGCTACTGCAGAGTCCTGCCAGGAGTACCGCAAGAACGACCCATCGACCTCGTGCAGACATGACCCCCTCCATTCATCCCGCTTAATCTACTGGCGTTTCTCGCTGTTTGGCAAGCGCACTCCATCTCCCTGCTCAGAATCTGTGTAATCTGCGAAATCTGTGGATGGTGGTTTCACTTGCCGAGCCCCCAAATCCCCCCTGGACCCGCCGCCTGCCCGTGTGGCAGCAGATTACCCGTCTGTCGACACGCACAGGAGCGCGCTATGCACATCAAGATCGAGGATCTGCACAAATCCTTTGGGAAAACCGTCGTATTTGACGGGCTGAACCTGGAGATTCCAGCCGGCCAGAAGGCCGTCGTCGTCGGCGGGTCCGGCACCGGCAAGAGCGTGCTGCTGAAGCACCTCGTCGGCCTGATCAAGCCCGACAAGGGGCGCATCCTGATCGATGGGACGGACATCGTCCCGATGAGCGAACGCGAACTGAACCCGATCCGGCGTCGATTCGGCATGATCTTCCAGACGGGCGGCCTGCTGCAGTCGCTCTCCGTCGGGCAGAACGTGGCCCTGGCGATGAATGAGCTGACCCACACATCGAAGGGCGAGATCCGGCGCAAGGTCGCGGAGAAGCTGCAAGATGTCGGCCTGGAGGGGCGCGAGGATCAGATGCCCGGCACGCTGTCCGGCGGCCAGCGCAAGCGCGCCGCGATTGCCCGCGCCCTGACGCTTGAGACCGAGTGCTTCCTCTTCGACGAGCCCACCGCCGGGCTCGATCCCCCGATGGCGCAGACCGTCGACGAGATCGTCCTGCAGGTGAACAAAGACATCGGCGCCACGACCATCCTCGTCACCCACGACCTGGTCAGCGTCTTCGAAGTCGCGGACATCGTGCACATGCTGCACGAGGGCAAGGTGATCGTCTCCGCAACGCCTGCGGAGTTCCGGGCCTCGACGGACGAACGCGTGCGGCGGTTCCTGGCGCGCGAAATCCCCGCGTGACGCTTCGGCGGCCAACATGAACATCATCTGTCTGAACGGCGAATTCATCGAGCTGGAAGAAGCGCACATCTCGCCGACCGATGCCGGTTTCATGCACGGGCACGGCGTCTTCGAAACGATGCGTGCCGAAGAAGGCATCCTGCTGCACGCCGCGGACCACTTCGCGCGGCTGGCTCGCGGGGCACGCGTGCTGGAGATCCCCTTCCACTTCGCGCCGGAGGAGCTTCTCGCCCTCTGCCAGCAGGTGCTGGACGCGAACGGGCTGGAGGAAGCTCGCCTGCGGCTGACACTGACCGCCGGGCCTCTCCGGGGCCAGCCGATCGCCAGCCGCGAGGGCGAACCGACACTGGCCATCACGGCGACGGCGCTCGACGACAGCCTGGACGATACCCGAGACCGCGGTTGGCGAGCTGTCACCGTGCCGATTCCGCGCAACCATCGCTCGCCGCTGGCCACGATCAAGAGCACCAACTACCTCGATTCGATTCTGGCCAAACGGATGGCTCGCCAGGCCGGCTTCGACGAGGCCATCCTGCTCAACACGGCGGGACTGCTCGCCGAGGGGTCCATGACGAATCTCTTCGTGGTGCGCGGTGAACGCGTGTTGACGCCCCCGATCAGCGACGGCGCGTTGCCAGGTATCCAGCGTTCCCGCATTGCCGGGCTGGCCGGCGCCTGCGGGTTCGATTTCGCCGAGGAATCTCTGACCGCCGACGCGTTGGTTTCCGCCGACGAGGCTTTTCTGACCAACGCCGTCATCGAGATCATGCCGCTCGTTGCCATTGGCCAGCACGAAATCAACGATGGGCAGCCCGGCGAGGCCACCGAGGCCCTGTACACCGCCCACCGGTACGACATCGAGGGACTGTTGGACCAGTCGCGCCACTGACTCAAAAAAACCCTTGCATGGCGGGCGGGGTTGAGCCTACACAACCCCCCTCGTTTGCGGGCGCTAGCCCGCCGACGACCCGCCCTTCAAGTGCCGTCGTGGCGGAACTGGCAGACGCGCACGGTTCAGGTCCGTGTGGGCATTGCGCCCGTGATGGTTCGACTCCATTCGACGGCACCACAGGTTTCCCAAACGCCGGGCTCTTCGGAGTCCGGCGTTTTCTCGTTTCGCCCGCTCGAGAGGTTGCCGGTTGACGGAGAGTTGTGAAGCCCTGACCCTGGGGAATCCTCCAGAAGTAGGTCCTTCATGAGCATATCGTCCCAAACGATCCTGAATCTCCTGATCATCTGCCTGGGCCTCGCCACCTTTCTCCCGGCGGCGTCCGATGAACCTGCGGGCACTCCTATTGCCGATCCAGCGCTGAGGGTGAAGGTCCGCATCTACGAGCGGCCGGAAAACTACCCGTACTACTCCATCGCTCGCGGCCCGGTGGCGGATCTGATCCGGGTGGAGGCGACACGGGAGATCGACTTCATCCCCTCCGGCGACGATTTCGTGGTGAAGGTCTTCGTCGAGGATCTGCGCGAAGCCCCACAGGGCGTGTTCGCGACTTACGTGGACGTGAATATCAGCGAGGGCGGCGGATCCGCGCAGCTCGTCGAGTCGCTGCCATTTGTGACGTTTCCGAATTCATCCGAATCGACGCCGTATCTTCACAATACGGACATCTTCGGAAACGGAGCCTCTCCAACGGCGGGGGAGACCGGGCTGATCGATCCTGACAACGATGGGTTCAAGAATCAGATCGATGCGCTCGGTTCATTCTCAGGACAACTCCAGGGGGCGGGTGGCGGCGAGTACGTACTTGCCGAATTCGCCATGACGGCGACCGTTCCCGGGGATCTGACAATCGGAGCCGAATCTACTACGGAGTCGGATGATCCCTTCGACGCTGGGCAATCTCCGGCGCGCGATTGCCTGCTCTACGGAGAGAATTCATCCATTTGTCCATCGTCCGCCGGCTGCATCTCTTCGATGACCTTCGTTTCGGATACCGTCCGCGTGGTGGACAGCTCCTACGACCTTTGCGAGTCGAATCTCCTCCTCGATCCGAGTTTCGAGGTTCCAAGTTGGAGCTCGCCCTGGACAACCAGTTCCACAAACTTCGGGACGCCGATTTGCGATGGAACCTGCTTTGTGGGCACACCGCAGCCGGGGCACTCCGGCGAGCGCTTCCTCTGGTTCGGCGGCATCGAATCGCCCGGCTCCGAAATCGGTGTTGCTAGCCAGGATGTTCTCTTCGGACTGAAGCCGTTGGAACTGCGCTTCTTCTTTCGCATGTTCGTGTCCAACGGGTCGACCACTGACTACGTGTCGGTGTTCGTCGACGAGACAGAAGTCTGGAAGGTGACAGCAGCTGACGCGAACACCTACGGGAACGACTGGAACGAAGTCGTCTTGGATCTCAGTCAGTTCTCCACATACAGGAATGCGCCGCCTCAGTTGCATACGATTCGATTCTACTCAGACGTCAATGGCGACGGGCCGACAAGTATCTTCGTCGACGATGCGAACCTGTGCGAGCGCACCCCTGCCCCCCCCACGATCCAGCAAGTCGCGCCGATCCTGGGCGTGGACATTCGCAGCCTCACGACCAACGTCGATCAGAAGTACGCCTACTTCTCCTACCTGTGGGAGAGCGATGGCGACGATTCTCCCGTTACGCACGGACCGATGGAACTATGGACCGACACCGTGACGGAACTCGGCGATTCCGTGACCTTCACGCCGGGGGAGACCTGGACTGTCACGATCACGCCATATGCCTGGCCGAACGAGACTCCTGGAGATCAATGGGTCGTCACGTATCGAATCAACCTGGATGGATCGATCAATGTGATCGGATGGATGGCACGTTGATATTGCCCTCGTGGGCAGGGTGTGCGGAACTCGTCCAAATTCTGTGAAGGCGGAGGAGCGATGGCATGATCTTCGACGTGATGGAAAACGGACCCAAGTACGTTCCCGCGGGATCGCGGCTGGCCCGCGCATTTGAATTCCTGCTCAATGAACTCGATCCAAACGCCCCGGACGGTCGGATAGATGTTGTCGGCGACGAGGTCTTTGCGCTCGTGCAGTCCTATCCCCCGAAACCGGAGGCCGACTGTCGTTTTGAGGCGCATCGGAAATACATCGACATCCAGGTCGTTCTCGGAGGAGCCGAAGCCATGGGTTGGGCCCCGGCCGAGGGGCTGAAGGTGGAGACTCCCTATGATGCAGAGACCGACGTCGGGTTCTTCCAAAAGCCCGAGGCGTACACTCTGCTGAACGGCCTGCCCCAGATGTTTGCGCTCTTCTATCCGCACGATGCCCACATGCCCCAGGTCCGCATCCCGCAAAGCGAAATCGTCCGCAAAGTCGTGATGAAGGTCCTCGTGGAGGACTAACCGGGCACGCAATCTTCGCTCAGATCAAAAGCATAAGGCACTGTCCGCAACGGGACAGTGCCTTGATTCCTGCTTGTTTGAACGTCTCGCTTACCGGGCGATCTTCAGGTCGTCCAGCCAGAGTGTACCTTCCTTTGGCACTGAGTGCCCATCTTCAAAGACGATGAAGAACTGGGTCAGGCGGCTCCAGTCGGTAATCATGCCGCCGAACTGCGTGTACGGAATCGTGAAGTGGCGCCATTCGGTTTCGCTGAGCCCATTTAGCCGCGCAACGCCCACGCCGCCGGCACCGTGCAATTCGATCTTCAGGTCATTCGGCGTTCCCTTTGCCCAGAACTGAACGGAACGCGCGCCGGAAGCGTCGATGCCTTCGAGGTCGAACGTCGCCCCACCGAAGGCCAGGTTCGGCGAATCGACATCGTAGTCGATCCGCATCGCTCCGGTCATTGCGCCATCGCGTTGAACTTTCTCCAACGAAACATTGAAGTTCACGGTATCGTCGGCCGCATCGCGCTTCCAGGTAACGAGTTGTCCGCCGAGTCGATTGCGCATCGGGTCGGTGCCTTCGAAGTCGTCGATCAGGATCGATTCAGGACCCGTTGCAGCGGACGCGCCCGGCAGAACCAGTGGACTTGTGTCGCGACGCTTCAGTTCTGCCAACCAGCCTTGATCGGCAGGCCATGTGAATTCATCGATGGCCGCAAGGCCCTTCTTCACGGTCGGATGGCTCTCGTACAGACGCTGGACAACACCGTCCTCGAGAACATTCGCCAGCGAGAAGAAGAGCATTGTCTGGTCGAGGGCGGGCAGGTACTTGTCGCTGACCGCGCCGGTCGTGAGATCGATGCTGTCGCGGAAACCGAACTCGCGCATTTCACCATCGATCATCATGGGATCGCGCGCGCCCATCTCTTCAAGCGTACGCAGCGACTCTGCGGCCTTCGCCGGATAATGCATCGCGGCCATTCCCGCTGCATGCGGTGTGACGACGTTTGCTTCCAGGCCACCCCATCCAAGGTACCGATCGTCCGGCGAGAACGACGCCGACCAGCCCCAGGCCGGCAGATCGAGCGTCTTCGCATAGAGCATCTGAGCGTACGCGAAGTTTGCCGTCGAGCGCCCGGCCGGCGTCATTTGCTCGTCGAGGAACAAGCCGTCCTGACTTTGCATGAACAATCCGCCGCCCATCCATCCGGGGCCGTAGATCTTCAGATCGAAGTGTTCTTCGGTCTTCCGACCGAGATTCTTCCAACTCTCTGCGGGTGCGACACCGGAAGCGATTGCCCAGAAATGTGCAATGCGTCCGTCTCCGGCGTAATCGCCCACGTGCCAGCCGGGATCCATCTTCTCCGTCGTCATGTTGTAGCCGCCGTACAAGAGGCCGACGTTTTCATCGTAGAAGGCAGCCCAGTTCATGCCATTCACAATGCGCTCGACCTGCTCGCGCACTTCGGGCAGCGCTTGGGCCGCGACGACATAGCCCGCGACCATGTTGCCGGAATCGAGAACCGAAATCATTGGGTCGTGGAGCGCACGCTCTCGCGTGTGCACGTTATTCCAGCTTTCGGAGAAGCCGTTCCATTTCTCGAATTGCTCGTATGAGTCGAGCACGCGACGCACGCGATCGACGGCCTCATCATGGGTGATGTACCCAATCTCTGCGGCAATTGCACAACTCGCGGCGTAGTACCCAAGGTTCGTGACCGACGAGTAGTCGTCTCGAGTGCTCGTGTCGTAGGGAAGTCCCGTTTCCGGAGCGACGTAGAACGCGATGCAATCCCACGTGTCCTTCATGACGTCGCGCAAGTACGCCTCATCGTCTTCGGCGACTTGCGGCCATTCGACCTTCGGGCCGAATCCGGCGCGCTCGAGTCCGGCAGCGATCGCGGGGTGATTCATGAAGTTGTCCCAAACGAGTCCGCTGCGGGCGTTCTCGATGCACAGAATCATCGGACCGTGCGCGATGCCAATGACCTGGTCCGAAACCCAACTCTGATCGATGATGAACGAATCCACGAAACCATAGCCACCGTCAGTCGGATCAATCCAGACAGGCTTGCCATCGATGACCAGCCCCTTCATGTGGCGAAGAGCTGTGATTGCGTCCGCGGGCATGAACGGCACAGCCATTCCGGCCCCGTAAGGAGCGACAATTCCGCCGCAGGGATTGTCCCCGGCTTCGCCGCGGGGCTGATGACCGGGAACGGCATAGCTGTCATTCGGAGCAGAGCACGCCGTAATGCCCCAGCGATTCTGTCCATACGTTGGGAAATCGCCAGCCATGGAACGACACCAATCGCGATTCGCGCGCGAAGCCATCGCCGTGTTGAAGAACCAGTCCGTACCACCGGGGTCCGGTCCCATGCGCGAGAAGTCCGCGAAACACTGCGCGAATATGTAGGTAAACAGCGTGCTCGGCCAACTATACGTGTAATGCAAGTCGCCCAGATCGCCTTCGCGGCGAACCCAACTGGTCAGATTGCTCGCGGGCAGGCGGTGTTCTTCAATGGGAGCAGAGATTCCGACGATCGAAATCAGAAGCGCTTCATCCGTGTACCAATCCCACGTCTGCTTGTCGAACTTACCATTCTCCGTCATCTCCCCCCAAACCGCGGGGCGCCAGGCCATATAGACTTGGTTTCTCTCCGGATCCACCCAGGCCTTCCAATTCATCTCAGCGTAGATTTTGTCGGCCAGCATCCGCGCTTCGCCGCCGAAGTAATTACCGGCAGTGATCATTCCCGCTGCGAGAAGAGCCGTATCGATCGAGGAGACTTCGCTTTCATATCCCCCCATTGTTACGTTCCCGGTCTTCATGTCGACAAAGTGCGTGAAGATGCCCTCGTGGCGGGCGTTCGATTGATCGAGTGCCCGAAGCGAACGCAGCACGCGATCCTCTGCAGCCTTGCGCGTGACCCAGCCGCGCTCCACCGCAACCGGATATGTGGCGAAGGCGAATCCCTGCGAGGCCACGCTGCAATCGTTGACGCCGGTCTTGTCGCGAACGAGACCGGTTACGGGATCGGCCTCTTGCCAGAAGAACTGAAATGCCGCGGAACTGATTTCCTCCAGCAAGGCATCGTCCTCCGGAGAGAACTTCGAATCGGACTTCTTTGTCGATGGCGTTGCGCACGCACTCAGCAGTGCAATCAGGAGAAACAGGGGAAGAATCTTCATGGTTCATCTTTCCGAGGTGTGGGATTGAATCGAACGTGAATGTAATCGCCCGTGCGGCCACGGCCGCGCGGATTTTCCACTCCTGCTGCGATCGAAACGATGCCACCGTTACCCGGGCCACGCAGAATGACCCGCCCTTTCCCATCGGCATCTGTTACGACATCAGCACCTTCTTCGTACCAGCCATTGTGGAGGAATATCTCGACACGAACCTGCTGATTCACGATGGGAGTCCCTTCATTGTCCAGGACCTGAACATCGATCGGCAGATCGGAGCCGAAAAGTTCCGCACCGTCTTTGGGTGAAAGAACAGCAACTTGATAAGTAGGGACGGAGGCCGATTGTGGCCACACGCGGCATGTCTTCTCGCCGACGGGTTGGCCATCTGCATCGAGCCCGCGCGTTGCCAGGAGAACCGGATTCGTCGCTCCCTTCTCCATCTTCGCAGTGCCGCGCCACCAGTTTCCTGATCGATCGAGATCTCGCCAGGCCATCTTGTTTACACGATACTGCACCTGCGCCACATCTGGTCCCCAGACTTCGATGGGGAACTCTCCCTCGACGATCGCCTCGTCGTGCGGAGCCACACGGATGGCTTGATTGTAATCTGCAAGCGCGTAGTACACTGGGCGCGGAGTCCCAACGTAGTCGGTCTCTGCCTCCAGCAGACCGTACCACTCCTCAGCATGGTCGTTGTGGGTATCGGGATCGTCGCGCTTCCACCAACCATCGATCCACATGAACGCCGCTCCGCCCGTCGCGCCAGAGTTGATCACATCGTCCCACAATGCCACGACACCATCGCGTTGCTGCTCGATCGAGTTACCGCCGTAACCGCGACCATCGCCGGTGGGGGAGACAGAGAGGCCGAACTCCGTGATCAGGAAGGGCTTGTTCGGCGCCAGATCGCGCTTCAACACCTCCAGGTAATGACGATAGCCGAGAGCGCGGCGAATCGTGTCAGGACTGTACGGATAGACATTCTGGCAGATCACCGGCCAGACATCGGGAGGCAGATAGTCGCCGAATACACAATTCGAGAAGCTGAACGGGCGCCCGGGATCCTCTTCACGAACAACCTCCGCAAGTCGACCGAAGTAGCTGGCGACGTTCGCCGTACCCGCGCGTTCCATGGCGTCGCCATGCGGTTCGTTCAGCATCAAGTACATCAGGATGTTCGGGTGTTCAGAGGAGCGCTCGATATTGATGCGCGTTTGCGAGAGTTCATGCTCTTGAAATGCCGGATCGGCGAAGTCGCCACCGGGATCGATCCAGTTCCCCTGGATAACCCACAGGCCATACTCTGCGGCCATTTCGAGTTCCCAATCCTTCAGCGGACCCCATGTCCGAATCGTGTTGAAGCCCGCGGCGCGAATGCGCTCAAAATCTGCCTGCAGGAGTTGCGGCTGATCGTCATGATCCCACGGAGCACGACCCGGTCGCGCGCCGATTTCGTAGCCCACGGCTACTACCAGAAACCGCTCTCCATCCACCGTCAGCCAATCGCCATCGATCCCCACCTGGCCGAAGGGAGAGGCACTTTCCGTTGGCGCCGAGGCACAACTCAAGAGTGTCGCTGCGAGAACAGCGAGGAATAATGACCGCATTTGTTTGCCTCAAGGTCCGAAGCGATAGATGTTGCCGTCGCTGACCGTACCGTTTGTTGCGTCGTATATCGTCGAAATGCCCAGGAAGAAATTGTCCGAATCCAGATCCGGCCCCCACGACCAGATCACGTACTGCACAGCCGCGCCGGAACCCGAAGTCACATCCACGAGATCGAACCCGACACTCGGTTCGCTCCAGAACTCGAAGTAATCCCATCCGTATCCCAGAGGATTCCGCATGTTGTACGGATCGCGCGGGCAACTCGTCAGGTAACTGATTGGCGTCGTCAGTCGCGCTGTGTAGGCGAAGTAGCCCCCGCCGATATCATTGAACGGACTGCCCGGAAACTGGGCCGGAAGTTCCTGGCTCAGCGGATAGTGATTGTTGTCGACGTGATAGCTTTCGACGGCGGTTGCGATTGTGCGCGCATCGGCCTTGATGCGCGAGATCTTCGAGCGTGTCTGCGCTTCCAGAAAATTCGGCACGGCAATCGCCGCCAGAATCGCAATAATCGCAACAACGATCAGCAATTCGATCAGCGTGAATCCCATCCCTCTCTTGTGTTTCCTACGGAAAATCCTCTTCATGTTTCGTTCCTTTTCTTCCTCCGCGAATTGCCGTTCAAGTCTCTCGGATCCGGGCAGCCACAAGACTCGCGCGGAACCAGTTGAGCTTTCATGATGGTTTTGAATGGGCGCGTGCGCTGACCGGAAATGCGCTCGATCAACATCTCGACGGCTAGAGCGCCAATTTCGCGCAACGGCACGCGCACCGTCGTCAGGCTAGGTCGTGTCAGGCGAGCCATGCGCGAATCATCGTAGCCAACCACGGCGACGTCATTCGGCACTTCAATACCCGCGCGGGCAAAGGCATCGATGACACCCTTCGCCAAGTCATCGTTCGCCGCCACGATTCCCCAATGGCCATCGCGCGATTTTACGCGTTTGGCCAGGTCGCGACCCACTTCATAGCCTGCATCGTAATCGTAGTCCGTGTAAACGAACTGATCGTCTTGTGGCGGAATCCCGGCGCTCCGCAGCGCATCGCGGAATCCATCAGCGCGGTCTCGCGTGTCGATGTTCAGTTCAGGCCCGCCCAGGAAGATCAAGTCCGTCCGTGCGTGGGCTTTCAGCAGATGATTTGTCATGTCCCGCGCGCCCGTCTTGTTATCCACGAGGATGTTGTCGAGGTGGTAGTGACCAACATCTTTGTCGAGGATCACAATCGGCGCAGCCAGGTCGCTCAACATTTCGAGTGTCCGATCGGCGATTTCGGGAATCATCAGCACCAATCCATCAACGCGGCCACCCTGCAGGAACTGTTCGGCTGCATTGTGTTCTTCGCGCTCGCCCTGAGCGCGAGTAACCATGAGATGCAGGCCCTCCTGGCGGGCGCGATCGTCCACGCCTCGCATCAATTCGCCGAAGTAATCGCCGAAGAGATCTGGCAGGATCAGGCCGAGCGTTTCCGAACGTTTGCGGCTCAGAGCACGCGCGCGGATGTTTGGCTTGTAGTTCAACCGCCGCATCGCGGCCTCAACTCGGTGACGGGTCTTCTCCGCCACGCGACTGGGGCCGTTCACGACGCGCGAAACTGTCGCGATCGAGACATTCGCCTCACGCGCCACGTCGTGAATCGATGGGCCTTTGCCTAGGGCTGTCATTGTCTTGCTCCCGGGGATACGGGGCGCCGTGCACGCACCAGAACCTTGCGCACGCGCTTCTCGCCACTTGCCGCGATTGGCTGGCCCGCATCGTGAAGTTCACCATCCACTTCGATCTCCCAATCTCCCGATCCAGAGCCCTCGAAAGTGATCTCGAACAGATCGCCACGGAACGGGCGCGTAATCTGCGCCGATTCCCATTCAGCCGGCAAGCACGGTGCCACGCGCAAGCCATCATACTCCGGACGAACGCCCAGAATCCACTCCAAACAAATCCGACGCAACCATGCCGCCGAACCAGTGTACCAGGTCCATCCGCCTCGGCCGAATCCTGGCGACTCGGGGCCTTCGATATTGCCCGGCGTGACATACGGCTCCACCGCGTAGTGATCCGGCTTGCGGCCACGATTGGGTGGAGCCAGTCGGCTAAATGCACTCCATGCCGTTTCGGCGCGACCGAGCTTGCACGCCGCCTGGATTGCCCAGATCGCCGCATGCGTGTAGACGCCGCCGTTTTCTCGCACCGCCGGGGCGTAACGCGTCAAGTAACCCACGCGCGCGTCCGGAGTCGAGTACGCCGGTGTGAAGAGCAGCGGCCCGTACTCCCGCAGCAAATGCTCCTCAGCCGCATCCAGCACCTGGTTCGCGCGCTCTTCGTCCGCAGTTCCACTGATGATCGACCACGTCTGCGCGTTCAGGAAGATGCGACCTTCCTTGCACGATGCGCTGCCGAGAGGCGAACCATCATCCAGAGTCGCCCGCAGATACCAGTCGCCATCCCATCCGTGCGTATTGATCGCCACGCGCAGAGCGTCGGCTCGTGCCGTCCATTCCGCGGCACGCTCCGATTCGCCGCGCTGCGTCGCCAAGTCGGACCAGTCGCAAAGAACTCCGTACAGGAAGTGCCCGAGCCAAATCGACTCGCCCTTGCCGTGCATGCCAGCCGCACTCAGTCCGTCGTTCCAGTCGCCTTCGCCGATCAGCGGCAATCCGCGATCGCTGAAACGCACCAGCACACGCTCGATCGCGCGCACGCCGTGCTCCCAAATCGTCACGGCATTATCGTCATCGACGAATGGTTCCGCAAGATCGAGCGCATCGAAGTCGGCCGTTTCCTTTAGGTACGAGATCATGACAAACGGCAACCACAACAGATCGTCCGTCATTTCGGTGCGCAGGCCAACTTCACTCAGCGGATGCCACCAGTGATAGACTGTTCCATCCGCGAATTGATGACGCGCGTGCAGGCGAAGCTGCTTCAGGCAACGCGCGGGATCGCTGGGCAGGAAGACCTGGCTGTCCTGCAACTGATCGCGGAATCCGAATGCACCGGATTGCTGCCAATACCCCGTGCGCCCCCAAAGGCGCGCCGCGATAGCCTGATACATCAACCATGTGTTGTTGAGCAGATTGAATGCCGGGTCGGGCGTCTCGACGTGCACGGCTTCGAGCTTCTCCGCCCAGGCCTTCTCGACATCGGCCAGCACGCGATCCATCGCGTTGGTATCGCTGAATGGCTCAAGCGCCTCGCGCGGCGAACCGTTCTCTTCCACGGCGCCCAGCGCGAACATCAGGTCGGTCGCTTCCTTCGGCGCCAGTTCGATCGTCGCTGCAAGAGCCGCGATGCCGTCCGTCAATCGACCGAAGCCGCCGGATTCGCGCTCATCCGCGCCCAGCCAAGCCGGTGCGGAGAAGTCGCCGTGACGGCCGAGGAAGTACTGATGATCTCCAGCGCCGGCAACGGATGCCGGAACGCCTGCGCCCGGCTGCCAGACTGCGTGGAAAGCGACGTGTGGCCAGTTCGTATTCCAGTGCCCGTACTTCTCGTCGGGAACTTCCCACAGGCACTTGCGCGCCGTAATCAGACCATCTTCGTAGGCGCTGTCGATAAAGAGTCGATGAAACTCGCGCTTCGAGTCCGGGGCGGCGCCCAGGCACCACATGAAGTGCGAACAGACAGAAATCTTGCGGGGTTTGACCCCGAGATTCCGAATGCGAACGCGCCACAGTTCCATCGCGGCATCAGTTGGAACGGTGATCGTCCATTCCACTTCGATACCATGTGCCTGCGTCGTGATGACCGTATAACCAATGCCGTGGCGGCATTCGTAGTGATCCAGCTTCGCGCGAGTCGGCTGCGGCGCGGCGCTCCAGAGCTCTCCCGTTTCTTCGTCCTTCAGATATAGCCACTTGCCCCACGCATCGCGCACCAGGTCCATCTCCCAGCGCGTCAGTACGCCGAGGGTCGAGTGATCCAGCCACGAGAAACCGCCACCAGCCTGACTGATCGTTGCACCGTAGCGCTCGTTCGCAATCACATTCACCCACGGCTTTGGGGTATCGGGACGCGTGATCACATACTCGCGCCCATTGTCGGAGAAGTAGCCGTACTTGCACTCAAAGCGATCGTTCGTCACGTCAATCATCCTCTTGGGGAAATAGTTCCTCTCTCAGCCCTTCAAGCCAGTCATGGTAACGCCCTCGATGAAGCGTCGTTGCAGTACCAGGAAGACTATAGCGATCGGCAGAATCGTCACCGCGGCGCCCGCCATCAGCAGGCCCCATTCGGCGTTGTGCTGGCCGCTCAGATTCGCCAGCGCCACTGGCAGCGTGTACATCGATTCCTTCTGCATCACGATCAACGGCATCATGAAGTCGCTCCACACAGCCGTGAACGTAAAGATAGCAAGCGCGGCAATCACCGGCCGGCACAGCGGCAGAACGATCTGCGCGAAGATCCGGAATTCGCCGCATCCATCGATTCGCGCCGACTCGATGTAGGCATCAGGAACGGAGATCATGAACTGGCGCATCAGGAAGATCCCAAATACCGATGCAGCGCCCGGTACGATCAATCCCAGGTAATTGTTCAGCAATCCCAGGGACTTCAGAAGCAGGAAGACCGGGATCAAGGTCACCTGTGCCGGCACCATCAATGTAATGATCATCAAGGCGAACATCGGTCCGCGCAGCGGGAAGTCGAACTTTGCAAACGCGTAGCCGCCCATCGCATTCATGAACAAGCTGACGAATGTCACGGCCAGCGTCACCAGCACCGAGTTGAAGAACATCCGTCCGAACGCCATGCGATCGAAGAGCTCATCGTAATGCAACCACGTGACCTCGCGGGGAATCCACTCTGGCGGGAACGTGTTGATCGCCTCGACCGTCTTGACCGATGTTGTCAGCGTCCAGACAAACGGCATCACGGCCGCGACGAAGAGAAGCAGCAGAAGGAACAGGATGACCGCGCGTTCAGTGATCTGGCGAGCGTTCATCAGTTCTCCTCCCCGCGCACCCAGCGCATCTGGAAGACGCTCAGCACCGCAATCATCACGCACAGCGTATAGGCAATCGCTGACGCGTAGCCGAGATGGAAGAACTTGAAGCCTTCCTTGTAGAGATAAAGCACAATAGACAGAGTGCGATTCTGCGGCCCGCCCATGTCAGTCATGACGTACGGCTCGGCGAAGAATTGCATGTAGCCGATCGTTGTGATGATCATGATAAAGACGGTGGTCGGGCGCAGAAGCGGCAGCGTCACGTTGCGGAATTGCTGCCAACGATTCGCGCCGTCGATCGAAGCGGCCTCGTAGAGCTGGCTTGGGATCGACTGCAGGCCCGCCAGGAAGATCACCATGCTGTAGCCGAAGTTCTTCCAGATCGCCAAGACGATCAGCGCCGGCAACGCCAGGAGTGGATCCGCCAGCCACTCCTGCTCGGGAATTCCGACCAACCCCAATCCCCAATTGAGAAGGCCGAACTGCGGCGAGTAGATCCAACGCCATACGACTGCCACAGCCACGAGCGGCGTTACGACCGGCAGGAAGAAGCCCGTGCGGAACAGCCCGCGAATCGGCGTCACCTTGCTGTTCAAGAGAATCGCCGCCCCGAGCGCCAGAACGATCGTGAGCGGTCCCGCCACGATCATGAAGTATCCCGTGTTTAGGACAGACCGCCAGAACAGCGGATCCTGCAGCAGGCGGATGTAGTTCTCGAACCCAACGATTGAAGTCCGGTGCCAATCGGCGATCGCATAGATGTCGTAGTTCGTGAAGCTCAAA
Organism: bacterium; assembly: GCA_020444065.1. Lineage (NCBI taxonomy): Bacteria > bacterium. The sequence continues at coordinate 94,087 of JAHLLQ010000008.1, forward strand.
AGGAGGGACGCAGTAATCGGCAGCAGAATGAACAGCGTGAAGTGCAGTAGTACCGGAATCAGGAAGACCGCCGGGATTCTGCATCGCTGCAACACATTCTTCTCGTGGCGCAGCTTCCAGGCGATCATCCCGACGAGTATCAGGAGGACCAGAATTCCGCCGCCGATTACTGTTCCCATCCAATCCTGCACGTTCCCTGGACCGACGCGACGGCGCGAGAGAATCCCCTTCATTCCCTCCTCGATGCGTGTCGCCGTCGTTTCCGGGCTCACGTCGCCCAGGATCATGTTCTCCATCTCGTTCTTGATGACTTCCGCCATCGCTTCCCACGTTTCCAGCGGCGGAGTCGCCCGGGCATCCCCCAACTGCCGACGGAAGACGCTCCACGTTGGGCTCTGCGCGAATTCCGGCGCATCCCACGCCACCTTGGCTGCAGGCAGATCGCCGGTGATCTTGTACCAATCGATCTGCGTGCGTGGCTGCGAAAGGTACTCGACAAAAGCCCACGCCAGCTCCGGATTCTGTGACGACTTGAAGATCGCCAGGTTGGAGCCGCCGAGGAACGACGTGCGCGTCTTGCGTCCTGGCAACATGGCTACGGCCCATCGCCCCTCCAGGTCCGGGGCCTTGCGCTGATACTCTCCCACCATCCAAGGGCCGGTGATCCAGGCTGCGAAGTAGCCGTCGCGGAAGGCCTGGATCGGATCGATCTGTCCGGACACCGCCTCTGTGGAGTAGCCGCGATCGAAAATCGATTTGTAGAATGCCATCGCCTCGATCGTCTCCGGCGAAGCGAAGATGCACTCCTTCATGTCATCGCTCATCGCGCGTCCGCCGTTTTGCCAGATGAAGTCCAGCAGCAAGCCTTCCTCGCGGGCCGAGAAATTGAACGCGTACTGATCCGTGCGACCGTCGCCGTCTTTGTCGCGGGTCAGATCCGCGCCAAATTGCTCCAACTCATCCCAAGTTTCAGGGAAGCGATCCCAGCCCGCCTCGGCGGCCAGATCCGTCCGATAGAACATCACCCGCGTATCGACGTACCAGGGCAGTGCGTAGAGCCCGCCCTCCCACTTGCCGGTGCGCAGGGACTGCTCAAAGAAGGCGTCGTTTCCGAGGCTGTCCGAGTTCTCGACCGGGCGGGCGAGGTTTCGCAGGGCTCCCATGGCGGCGAACTCCGGAACCCAGGTCGTGCCAAGCTGGGTCACATCCGGGGCGATCCCGCCCGCCACGGCCGTGATCAGCCGGTCGTGGGCGCCTCCCCAGGGCACCGCCTGGGTGTTGATGGTCGTGCCCGGATGATCCTCTTCGAAGGCCCGGGCGAGCTTGGGCAGGTGTGTTCCCTCGGCCCCCATCGCCCAGACGGTGATCTCGCCGGACAGTTCGGCGGAGCTTGTCCCGGCGAGGCCGAGAACAAGCAGAAGACCGAGAATTGGCAGGAAAGATCGCTTCAAGAGGGGGAGCCTTTCGCCGGAAAACTGAAAACGTTTTCATAAACAATGCGTCGCAGGTCAAGAGGAAATCTTTTCATCGCCGAAAATCTTGATTCTACTGGAAATGCCAATATAAATAAGGGTTTTAGGAGAAATTGGCGCGCACCCCAAAATCGACCAGATCGCAAAAAACGAGTTGACAACGCGCGGCATTTAGACCGATTCAGTGGCGCAGATGGTTGAAAACGTTTTCAGGTTTTCATTCCAATCCCAACACATCTTTCCCTGGAGGGCCCTCCAATATGAACGGAAAGCATTTGCTCCTCGCGGCTGGGGTGACGCTGCTCGCCGGCGCTGCCTCTGCCCAGTCAACAATCGCCGAAAACTACGAAACCCACAACTGGGTCCAGTGGTTCGGCGACGCCCCCGTCGTGGGTTACGATGGCACCCACACCACCGAGGGCAGTTCTGCCCTGCACCTGCAATTCAACCCCGCCTCCGGACTGGCCGCAGTGAAGACCAGCGAGTTTTTGCCGGAAGTCGGCACTGGGCTCAGCACCGGCTTCACGGCCGACGTCTACGTCTCCGGCGGCACGAGCGGCGTGCCGATGTTCAAGCTCGAAATGAATGGGGAATCCGGCTCGGCCGAATCCGGCGCGGACACTGCGCTCACGCTTGATTCCTGGACGCAGGTCACGATCCCGTCGGGCAATGTCGTCGAGAACTACAAAGAGTTCCGCCTGATTATTCCGGATAATGGCGCGACCGGCGTGTTCGACATCTGGGTCGACAACATTCAGCGCGAAGGCGCCCTGTGGGATGGTTTCGAGCAGGACAACAGCTCGTCCGTCGTCCCGGCGAATGTCGATGGGTTTGCCCGCGGCGATGCAACCGTCGGCGGTTCCGTTCTGACAAGCGCCGGCCCAGCGCCCACCGAAGGCAGCCTGCTGTGGGCGATGGAATTCAGCGGCGATTCGAACGGCGACGTTGAAATCCAACACTTCTACTCCACGCCGCTCGATCTCAGTGGCTACGACGACATCGCGTTCGATCTCTACATCCCGAGCGGCACGACCCTTCCGGTCGCCAGCGCCTTCTTCTGGGATGGCGCTGCCGGTTCCTTCCACACTGGCCCGACGATCTCGGCCAACGATGCATGGGAAACTGTTTCGCTCGACATCACCGGGCTGGTTCCGGCTGGTGACGAGGCCTCGATCGACGAACTCAAGATCGTCCTCGGCGGCATCGGCGCGGCCGGCAAGGTCTTCCTCGACAACACGGTCTACACGAACTCGGTTCCGGTCGTGAATTCGATCGTTCGCGACGACGTGACGCCGACGAGCGCATCGTCCGTGACCTTCACGGTCAGCTTTGACGAGTACGTCAATGGCGTCGATTCCACCGACTTCGCATTCGCGGCGGGCGCGCCGACCGGCGCCTCCGTCACCAATGTCGATCCCGCCGCCGGCCCTGCCCAGGTCTACACGGTAACTGTCGATACCGGCACGGGCGATGGCGATCTCGGCTTGAATGTTGTCGATGACGACACGATTCAGGATCTCTCCGGCCTGGCGCTCGGCGGTACCGGCACGGGCAATGGCGATTTCACGGGTGAAGTCTACGCCATCGACAAGGCGGCTCCGGGTCTTGCCTCCGGCGGACTTGCTCCCGACAGTGGACAAGCAGATCCGACCGATACGCTTCCCGTTCTCTTTACTGTGCTGTTCGACGAACCGGTCAATGGCTTCGACGAGAACGCAATCGACTTCACAGGATCGACAGAGGCTGGCTCTCTGAGCGCGGTCGTTACGCTGTCAACACGCGGCGAGACTGGACCGTACACGGTTTCGGTCAGTGGCGCGACGGTCGAGGGCGACATCGTTATCGGCATCGTCGATGGGCTCCTGACGGACGATGCGGGCAACGCGTTCAATTCCGGCGGAGCCACGGCATCAGTTCATTACAATCCCCTGGCCGGGGTAAATGACTGGATGCAGTTCGAATACTAATACTTCCATCCACCGGCTATCGGCGGCGGGGGAGGATGCGCCTCGCGGCACCTCTCCCGCCGCTGAACCGCCAATTCGAAGAAGGAGAAATCATGCGGTTCCTGAAACTTCTTGCAGCAATCCTTGTGTTCGCGTCGGTTGCCTCATTCGCTTCGGCCGAATGGGTCACTTGGGAGGACTTCAATACGCGTCCCTGGTCGCTGGAACCATGGCCTATCACCGAAGGATCTCAGATTTCCTTCGACAATCACATGGCTATCTCCGGCTCGACATCCTTGCGCACAACAATCAACGTTGTTGGATGGGGTGGCGGATTGACGCTGCGCAGCGCACCGATTCTACCTCCGCCCAAGCAGGGACTCACCGTCGCCATTCGCTGCGAGGCGCAGCCGGGAGCAACCGGTGTTCCGAATGCGAAGTTTGAGGTCTACTCTCCCGATGGCGGCCCAGCAATGGGCAGCCCCGACACGCCATTGAAGGTCGGCGATTGGACGACGATTCGCCTTCCCGCCAGCGTTGTCACGAAGGAATGGTCAGGTTGTGGTGTCATCTTCCTGGAAGGCACCGCTAAGGGGAGTTTCAAGATCTGGGTAGATGCAATCACTCTCGATGGGAAGGTCTGGGAAGACTTTGAGTATAACGGCGGCTTCAATCCTTGGTTCGCCGCGAACATCAACGGTGCATACCGGATGGGCGTCGTAGGATCCGAGTACAAGCGCGCCCCGGATCTGGGCAATGGCACGGCGATGTCGCTTGCATGGACCGGCGATACCGACGGCGCTGAACTGAAGACTCGTTTCGAATCGCCAAAGGACATCAGCGGCTGGAAGCGCATCCGCGTTCGCGTCGCCGTTCCCTCCGATTCCGTTTCTCCCCGCGTCAGCCTTTGGATGTGGGATGGATCGGAAGGCAGTCTGGCCGTCGGAGATCCCGTGATCCCCACTGGCGATTGGGTGGATCGAGTATTCGATGTTCCGGCAGCGGCTGGCGCCGTGAACCTCCACCATGTCGTTGATTTTGGACTCGTCTTTCACGAGTACCCGGGCAGCAGCGGCGAAGTCATCGTGGATCGAATCGACGTGGATGGAATTCCCGCGTCCGCGACTCGTTCTTCGACGCGCGCCAGCGATGGCAAGCCGCAGTGGAGCGCCTACGAACCCAACATGGTGATGCAGGCCGCAAAGACCGAAGGCAAGGCCGTCGTCTACGTTCGTTCCGCGAAGACGGATCGTTGTCGCGAGTTCGAGAAATCAGTCCTGCAGAATCCCCAGATCGCGAAGGTCCTGGCCGGCATGCCACTGGCCTATCTGAATGTGGACTCGCCGGAGAACACGCGCCTCTCTGCTGAGATTGGAGTCGTGCGTGTTCCCGCGCTTGTCATCATCGAAGGCGAGAACAAAGCTCGTCAACTCGTCGTCGACACCAACACCAGCAATGACGAAGTGATCGCGTTTCTCGCCAACTAATCCCAACGTTCTCAATCCTCGGAGTTCCCCATGAAGACGCTCTATCAGAGAGTCATCCCCGCCCTCCTTGTCTCTGCGAGCATGACATTTGCCGCATTCGCGAACGAAATCGCCGCGACTGCGAGTTCCGGAAACGGCGATTATCGGCCGGAGCATGCCGTCGATTCCGATTCGGGAACGCGCTGGTCGAGCGACTTCAACGACGATCAGTGGCTGCTGCTCGACCTGGGTGCAGAGAAGACAATCTGCGGTGTTCGACTTCATTGGGAAACGGCTTACGGGCGCGATTACGACATCCAGGTTTCGAGCGATGGGAAGGACTTCCAAACTGTCGCAGAAACAAGGGACGGAGATGGCGGCGTCGATGTCGTGTACTTTGGACCACGCAAGACGCGTTACGTTAGGATGGATGGGATCCGCCGCGGGACGGGGTGGGGGTATTCGCTTTGGGAAGTCGATGTGCTTGGCGACGAGGCTGCGCGCAAACTCACCGCCTCGTCAGCGCAGGCTGATCATGCGTTCGAACTTGCCATGGACGGTTCGCGCGAAACTGCCTGGCAGTCCGATTCGTCGGACAAGAAACCTTGGCTTCTCATCGAGTTCCCGCAACGCACCGCGTTTGGCGGGGTGCAGATTGTCTGGGCTGGCGATGCCGTTGGATGGAAAGCGGAGACGCAGGCCTCGGATGGCGCCTGGCACGAGCTGATGCGCTCTCCCGGTGCTGGGCCGGTGGAAGATGCATTCTTCGATCGGACGGAAGCCGAAGGATTGCGCCTGCAGTTCGAAGGCACTGCCGCAGTGGCGGAAGTCACACTGAAGGGCCCGGACGAAACGTGGAATCCGGAACGGCACTTCGAGATGCTGTCGCAGCGCCTTCCGAAGGGCGCCATGCCGCGCTGGCTCTATCGCGAGCAAGCGTTCTGGACCATCGTTGGTCTGCCTCGTTCGCCGGAGGAGTCGCTTCTCGACGAGGATGGCCGACTGGAGACGCATCAGGGCGGATTCAGTATCACGCCGGTTCTGCTCCTCGATGGGCAGATGAAGACAGCAAACGATTTTGCCGTCACGCAGGAACTCCTCGAAGGTTGGGCGCCGATTCCGAGCGTCGAGTGGAATGGCAATGATCTGAAGATTCGAATCGATGCAGTTGCTGCTGAACCCGGAGCAACGATCGCGCGGACAACACTTACGAATGAAGGCACGATGCCACGAAATCTTTCGTGGCTTCTGGCAGCACGACCGATTCAACTCAATCCACCGTGGCAGCACGGGGGATTCTCCGAGATTCGTGAAGCGCGTTTTGTCGCCGATGGCGCAGGCCTGATCGTTCACGGCAAAGAGGCCCTCCGTGTTATCCCGGCGCCATCGGCGACTGCGCTTGTTTCGGCAGGGGAGAGCGACGTACTGAGCACGCTAGTCTCAGGCGGGAACGACAGCGACGTTGTCACCGCCACTCCTGGCGTGATCTCTGCCGGGATGCGGTTCGATATGCAACTGGCACCCGGAGAATCGAAGAGCATCCTACTGGAGATCCCTCTTTCCGGCCGCATCGATGATCTCGCAGCATTCGATTTCGACAATTCTCGCGATGAAGTGTTGGAGCAATGGCGCAGTTGGACCGGCGATTGGGCGATCGATGTTCCGAACAAGCGACTCGCCCAACTGGTTCGATCGAATCTTGCCTACCTGCTGCTCAACGCCGACGGACCGAGCATCCAGCCGGGATCTCGCAATTATAACCACGCTTGGATTCGGGATGGAGCGATGAGCGCCACCGCCATGTTGCGCTTCGATGTTCGTGAACCCATCCGGGACTATGCCAAGTGGTTTGCTGGACTCGTTCACGACGATGGGTTTGTCCCTTTCATCGTCGACCCAAAGACGAATGAAATGCCTGGATGGGCGAACGACTGGGCAGAGTATGATTCCTTTGGAGAGCTCGCTTATCTTGCCCGTCAGGCGGACGAGTTTCTTGATGACGAGACGCTCAATAATCTGCTCTGGCCGAAGGTCAAAGCCGCGATGTCCTATCAGGAGAACCTGCGCAAGCAGCGCCTGACAGCCGAGTTCAAGGACACCGAGTTCTACGGAATTCTTCCTCCATCCAACAGTCACGAGGGTTACTTCCCCGGGAAGCACAGCTACTGGGATGACTTCTGGGCACTGCGCGGGCTGCATGATGCACAGGCTTTTGCTCGCCGCCACGGAGAGGATGAACTGGCCGATCATTACGCAGAAGAAGAAGCCGCGATGCGCACCGATCTGCTTCAATCCATCGAGCTCGTTCGGCATCGCGACAATCTTGAAACACTCCCCGCGTGCGCAGAGCTTGGCGATTTCGATCCGACCTCCACGTCGATTGCGATGATGGTCGGCAACGAGCAGGACAATCTTCCTGCCGACGCATTGAAGGCTACGTACGATCGATATCTGGACGGGATTGAAGAGAGACGGACCACGAGCCCCAGCAGTTACACGCCGTACGAAGTGCGGACGGTTTCGGCGCTGATTCGGCTCGGACGTCCAGCCGAAGCGCGCGGCCTGCTGAACTACCTGATCGAGGACGGTGTGCGCCCGAAAGCGTGGAATCACCTTGCCGAAGTCGTGCATCCCGACCCGCGTACACCCAGCTACATCGGCGACATGCCGCATACGTGGGTTGGCTCTGGGCTGATCAATGCAGTGCGCGACTTGTTCGTCTACGAGAATGGGGAAAAACTCATCGTGGCCGCCGGCGTGCCGGACGAATGGTACGACGCCGGCGCCTCGGTGAGCAATCTCCCGACATGGTGGGGAGAACTCTCCTATCGCATGAAGAGGAATGAATCTGGAACGCGCATGATCATTCTGGAAACAGAGGTTCATCCTCCAGGAGGCGTTGTTGCACCGACAGACGTCCAGATTGTGCACGCAAAAGTGGCAGAGGAAGGCATCAATTAAGGCTGAGTGGAATCTATCAGGGGCAGGTGTACAATGCAGAGTTTGGGCAACAAAAACAGTGGTTTCACCTTGATCGAATTATTAATCGTCGTCGCGATCATTGCAATTCTTGCGGCGATTGCCGTTCCGAATTTCCTCGAAGCACAAACGCGGGCGAAGACCTCACGCATCAAGGCGGATGTCAGAACTCTCGCGACGGCGATGGAGTCTTATCGGGTGACCTTCAACAGGTACCCGCCAGATGCAGGACACGGGGCCCCGCCCTACAGCGGAGTCGAGAGCCTGATCCCGCTTTCGACCCCCGTATCCTTCATCACGTCGATTCCGCGCGATCCGTTTCAGGAAGTCGACAACTCATCGTACTTCGGCTACTACTTCTACGTGCATGATCCGGATCTGCGACAGTTGCCCGCTTCCGAAAATGGAACGCGCTTCTACTGGATTCTGTTCTCGGTCGGTCCCGATCGCGATTCCGATCAGCTCGACTTCTTCCCCGTCACGCACAACTACGATCCGACAAACGGCACAATCAGCGACGGAGACATCGGACGGTGGGGGCCATGATCAGAAAACGCACACTGACGGTTGTGGCAATTCTGCTACTGACAATCCCGCTCGCGTGCTGTGCTCGGGTCAGCCATATCGCGCCCGGCGAGGATGAACCTGCACAGAAGATTCTCGAACTTGTGCTCGCCTCTCAGCCAACCCCGCAGTCGTTGCCCGAGGGCAGCACCTACAATTACATCTGGGCAGAGAACATGATGGCCTGGATGGCGGCGGAGCAGTGCGGCTACATGTCTCGCGAAGAGACCGTCCGCCGTCTGCAGGGCCTGCTTGGCACTGTCGCAGATTATGAGACGCACCACGGTTTCTACTTCGATGGATACGATCCGGCCACCGGCCATGCCACGACGGACAAGGTCTATTTCCAGGGCTGGTGGCTGTGGGCGCTGATTCTGACGCGCGAGGCCTATCCCGAGGCGGCGCCATTAGCTGAGCGAATCCTCGAGCGCATCGACTACGACGCCGCAGGCATGGTAAATGCCGATCATACGGCATTGGCGGCCGATGTGTTTGTCGACAGCGGCGGCATGTCCTTCTGGTTTCGAACCGATGGAGATGTGGCCGGCGAATTGCGCACGGCATTCATTGCATACACGATGCTGACAAACGACCCGCGCCCGTGGCTGATCGAGCACGAGCCCAACTTCATCGACGTCATGGGTCACAAGACGCTGGCCGTCTGGCATCACTTCACCTTCGATCCATTCTATGTCCACACATGCTATCCCGAGGTGGGGTACTTCGCGCACTCCTGGGATGAACTGATTGCAGGCGCACGCAAGCACCGCGAAGCAAATGGCATGGAGTTCTTCGCCACGCGCATGGAGCCCTTGCAGGCCTGGGACCTGAACCCCGACGAATGGCCGAACACCGAGCATCGCGTCGCCAAGCCATGGAACGCGTGGATCGTGGACCCCGATGCGCCCGTGATGGAACTGGCCTGGTCGCCGGGCTACGGCGTCACCCAGTACTTCGATAACTGGAACTTCAACTGGGCCGTGGGTGATCGCTACAGCGAGCATCCCAACCCCATCGGCTCGACACTGAATGTCACGGACAGCCGCCTCGGCGCGGACTTCCTTCTCGAGACGTTACCTGGGGATGTCGACGTCCCCAATCCCCCCACCCTTCGGAAGACTCAACTGCGCGCCTACCCCGACAGTGAGTTCCCTCCGGACGAGCCGCTGATTGTCGAAGTCAACGGAACGGTAATCGGTAGTATTGGGACACATCGCAAAGGTGCATTCGAGATTATTCCGAAGGTACCGATAGTCTTGCAGGCGCGGAATCGACTTGAACTGCACTCGCCGGGTTATGGTGCGTGGCGTGTCGAGATGGGCGAGAAGTCTTATCGCCCCTTCCAAGCGCGCACTGCTGACACCGAATGGGAAGAAACCGAAGCCCCTGCGATCGAGATTCACGTTACCGGCCAGCGCGCCGCCCGCGAGAATCCCTACGCCTTGCTCGCAAGGCTCTCTGGTATTCACGATTTCCAGGTCTGGCAATTGATGAAGGACAGCGATCTGCTCGCCGATCGTTCCGTCGCTTGGGTTGGGGATTACTCACAGCAAACTTGGCTCGCTCGCATCGTCCACAATGTCTCCGATCAGCCAGTCTCGGTCAGTCGGACCCTGAAATCAGCCGAGAAGGATGCCCAGTGGCAAGTCGTCGACTACGCGACGGGGAACGTCATCGATTCCAGCCGAAGCGGCAACGTCTTGCACTGGCGCCAAGGACCTCGGCAAACCGCTCGCCTTCAGAAGATCAACGCCTCGATTCAGAGATGACGCTCATGAATGAACTATGGAAATTCGACGAGGCTGACGGCAGCCTCGTTATCAACACGCCCACGCCGCCGCGCCCCTGGGCGAATTACCTGACGAATGGAAAGCACTTTGCCCTGATCACGCAGACGGGCGGTGGCTATTCCTTCTTCGAAAACTGTGAGCACGGCCATCTGACCCGGTGGGCGCCGGCGAACTACCTCGCCGATCGACCTGGGCGATGGATCTACATCCGCGACAAGGCGACCGGCGATCTGTGGACGCCGAACTTCCAACCGACGCAGAATGCCGAGGACTTTCAGGGCCGTCACAGCATCGTAGAAACGACTCTCCAGTCGAAGCGAAACGGCATTCGCGCCTCCATGACCTATACTGTGCTCACAGAAGATCTGCGCCGCGAGGAGTGGCTCGTTCAAATCATCAACGAAAGCAACAAGAGACGCGAACTGGCCGTCTACCCGCTGATCTTCTGGCAACTTGGGCATTACTTCTCCGATCTTGGAACTGCGAACCTGACCGCACTGATGAACCACGGGCGATTTGATCGCGATCGCAATGCCATCCGCGTCTCGCAGGCGCCTTGGGGAAACAAACCATGGCCGTACGAGGGATACTTCGCTTCCTCGCTGCCGATCGAGGCCTGGGAAATCGATCAGGAACTCCTTGCTGGTCCCGGAGGGTCATGGGAACGACCGCATGGAATCACGGCTGGCAAGTTGACCAGCCCGGATTCCATCATGGGCGTTCCGATGGTGGCGTGCTATCAGCATAATGTGGAACTGGAGCCGGGCGAAGAGTTGGAGTTCACGATCGTACTCGGTGAAGGTGAACCAACGATTCCTCCCTCGCCCAACGAGTTCCGAGCGCTTCTCGATCAGCGTCGGCGCGAGGCGCGACGCTACTATACCGAGGACAGTTTCCAAATTGAGACGCCGCACGAAGGTTTGAATCAAATCGCGAACCTGTGGCTGAAACGCCAGGTCGTGATCAATAATCTGCTCGGGCGTAGCGCGACGCTGTACCACGAAGGCGGCGGCGAGTTGGGCTACCGCAACACGGCCCAGGATGCCTGGGGCATCTTGCCCATGGATGCCGAGTTTGCGCAGCAGCGCCTGGAGAAACTGTGCGAACACCAGCGGTCCTCCGGCCAGCCATTGCCCGGCTGGACCCCTTTGGTTGGCCCGTCGACGCACGAGCCACCCAGCGATTTCCCCGTCTGGCTTCCAATGCTCGCGCTGGATATCGTGAAGGAAACGGGGGACGGAGACTTTCTCGACAAGCCGCTTCGATTCTTCGATGGTGGCGAGGCACCGCTGTACGAGCATCTGATTCGCGCCGTCGACTTCCTGCATGCCCGCGCGCGCAGTCCACGCGGCCTGCCGCTGATGGGCACGCAGGACTGGAACGACGCGTTCGATCGGGTTGGCGCCGGCGGAAAGGGAGAGAGCGTTTGGCTCGCAATGGCGCATTGTTTTGCTCTGTTACGACTGGAGGAACTCGCGGCGTGGCGCGGCGATGAGGCGACCGCAAAACACTGTCGTCAACTCTGGCAGGAGACGCGCGATCTCGTAAATCGACACGCCTGGGATGGTGACTGGTATGTCATCGCATTCGACGACGAGGGCCGCCCGGTTGGCTCAAGAAAGAATGAAGAGGGGAGGATTCACCTGAATGCTCAGACGTGGGCAATCATGGCGGAGATCCCGGATGCTGAGCAGATAGCAAAGATTCTGCGCGTCATTGACGAGCAACTCGACTCACCTCTCGGTCCTGTGATGCATGCTCCAGCTTACACAAAGTACAATCCCGCCGTGGGCCGAATCACCGCGTTTGCACCGGGTACGAAAGAGAATGCCGCGCTGTTTACTCATGCGGGCGCGTTCAAAATCTGGGCGGACTTGAAGCTGGGACGCGCGGAGCAAGCCTGGCGCACGTTTGATGCGCTTCTTCCATCCGGTCCCCATCGCGACCTGCAGATATATCGCGGCGAACCGCACGTCTTCTGCGAGTACGCGATCGGACCCGGAAACCCGCGGCACGGTGAAGGCACATTTACGTGGCTGACGGGTTCGGCCGATTGGCTGCTGCGAGCACTGCTGGATCGCATCATCGGAGTCGAACCAGATTTCGATTCTCTCAAAGTCGCGCCATGTCTGCCCCCTGCATGGAGAAGCGCGCGCTTGCGTCGCCCATGGCGTGGCGCGACTTACGAAATCGAGATTACCAGTCCCACCGGATCATCGCTGCAGATCGCATCTATTCGTATCGATGGGAATCGAGCAACCGAACATCGCATCCCGGCCTTCAGAGATGGCCGTACGCACACAATCAAGATTGAGATGGAGTAACAGATTGAAGCCAACAGCACTGAAAACACGGATCGATCTCAATGGCGAGTGGCAATTGGCACCCGGTACGCGCAATGGAAAGCGCGTGCCGAAGCGCTGGAGTTTCAGTCTGCCCGTGCCCGGGCTTGTCGATCTTGCTGAAGGCTATGAGTACGGCAAGCGGCGCTATCATTTCTACCGGCGCGTAATCGACCTTCCAGCAACACCGAGCGGCACGGAAGTCGATCTTGTTCTGGAGCAGAGCATGTGGACGACCGCCGTCTGGTGCAACGGGCACGCGGTCGGCGAATCAGACGATTGTTACCTGCCGCAACGCTTTGACCTGACTCCTCATTTGCGCACCGGCCGAAATGAGATCGCCGTTCGCATCGGCGGATACGATACTTTGCCAGAGGATCACGTTGGGGGAAAAGACCACGAGCGCATCGAATGGATTCCCGGCATCTGGGGCGATGCTTTCCTGCATATCTTCCGTCGCGCTCGCATAGAGAGTATCCAAGTCCTTCCTGATGACGATTTGCGCGGATGCCGGTTGCTCGCGCGCATCGAGAATCGCAGTGGCCAGCGTCTGAATGCCACTGTTCGCGCTGAAGTGGCGGAGTTCAAATCGAATGCGGTCGTCCAGTCTCAAAGCGAACCTGTCCGACTGCAATCGGGCAAAACGAGGGAAGTCGAACTGCAACTCCGCTGGAACAATGCGAAGCGATGGTCGCCGGAGTCCCCGTTCCTCTACCTTGCCAATGTCACGTTGATCGAAGACGACGAGATCCTCGATGGAAGCTCTGCCCGCTTTGGCCTTCGCAAGATTGAGATTCGCGGAAATCAGTTCTATCTGAATGGAACGAAGAGACCTCTGCGCGGTGGAAACATCGCGTTTCATCGATTTCTCGGCGACGTCTCGCGCCGCGATTTGCCCTGGAACATGAAATGGGTACGGCGCGTTTTCGCGACCATTCCCAAAGCGCATCACATGACGTTCTTCCGCGCGCACATCGGCCTCATGTATCGATGTTGGTACGATATCGCGGACGAGGAAGGCATTCTGCTGCAGGACGAATGGCCGTTCTGGGGTGTGTCGGCGTCGATGCCGCGCGTACGCGATGCATTCATCAAGTGGCTTCGAGCGCATGGGAATCATCCATCGATCATCCTTTGGGATCCGGGAAATGAATGCGACCTCTCAGAGGTTGGGCGGCGCGCGATTCCCGCAATGAAGAAGCTCGATCCCACGCGTCCATGGTGCCATGTCGACACCCACGAAGAGCACCCCTACCATTGGTCTCTAACGCCGGTGTGGCCCGAGCGCGCGATGGGGCATGCGCGCTCACCAGAGGACATTCGCGACTCCGATGTCCCGGCGATTATCAATGAGTTTGTCTGGTTCTGGCTGGATTCAAAGGGCGATACCACGGTTCTGACAGACATGGTGATCGAGCGCTGGCTCGGCACGAATGTACCGAAGAAGCAGCGTCTCGAATACCAGGCCTGGCTCGCGCGTGAGTGCATCGAAGTCTGGCGTCGGCTGGACATCGCAGCGATACAACCCTTCGTTTACCTGAGCGCCGACGGGGGATGTACGGCGAACTGGTTCGATGGAGACTTGACGAAGGCGAAACCAAAGCCCGTGTTGCGCGCCGTGAAAGAAGCGCTCGCGCCACTAGGCGTCAGCATCGACCTGTGGGACAGGCACTTCTTCCCGGGAGAGCGCCGGACAATACCTGTGCACGTCTTCAATGACTATCCCACCGCCAAGACAATGCGATTGGAATTCGGATTTGCATCGAAGGCGCGGCGCTGGCTGAACGAGCCAGACGTGCAGCAGCTCAAGCTGTCTGCCGCGACTCATCGCGTGTTGCGCATCCCGATCGAAATGCCAACGCGCGGCGATGCGATCCTGCTGGCGAAGTGCTTCACCGAGGACGGACAAGAGATGGGCGTCAGCGAGAAGACCATCCACATTCTTCCGAAGCCCGTTGCACCAACAAAGATTCGCAAACTGCGAGTTGCTATGATCGATCCGCGCGGAGAAATGCACGATTGGACTGAGAGACAAGGGCTTTCCACTGGTCAGCCAACGCCCGAGTCGCTCTCTGGCTACCAGGTTCTGTGGCTTGGCGAAGGCGCGCTTCAGTCAAAGGAGTTTGTGGACATCCAACCCAAGCTGCGAACCTTCGTGCGCAGTGGGGGACTGCTGATCGTTCAGGAGCCGGAGTTCGAACGTGACAACCAGGAAGAGATCGAATTCTTTCCAGGCACAAAGATCGTCGCCGGGCCGCGAAACGATGTCGACAAGGGCGGGTACGACGCTGTCGTTCATCCGACCGCGGAGTGTCCGCAGGAGTTGCTTCACGGCCTGAAGCCCAAGCATCTCTCATACTTCAGTGGCGGCACGCCCGGCATGGTCGTCTCCGAAGGTGTGGCGGAAATCACGGGGCGCGGCGAAGTCTGGATGCGGTGCGGGATTAGACTCAAGATCCCGGCGTTGTCAGCGAAGCGAATCGGCGACGGCGTTGTTATCGTAAATCGAGTGCAACTTCGCGGTCGCCTGCTTGGCGAAAAGACAGGGTCTTGGCCGCGTCGACCCGATCCCGTGGCACAGAAGTTAGCATTGAATCTGCTGGCATTTGCAGGACGGCAAACGCGCTGAGGCTCAGTCGATTCTGTGCAATGTCCAGTTCGTCGGTGGAGCGATAGCGGTTTCGGTAAATGGAAGGTCCGTCAAGGTCCGGAAGGTCAACGTATCCTCGGCACGATCCAGCACAACCGGCGGTTCATCGTCGGTGATCAGCGCTGCAGAGAGCGACATCTCCGCGCGCAACATTGGCCAATTTGGAACATCGTAAACCACCTGCGGGTTCTCCCCAGGGGCAAGCATCTCCGTTTGATCCTCAAACAGCCCCTGGCCATCGCGCCAGCGGATGCAAATCGCAAGGCGGTAGGGGATTTCCACACCATTCTCATCCAGATCGAAGACAAACCGGCAGGGATCGCCGGTGCGCACGGAGTCGACAGATTCTCCTTCTGCGTTCTCCAGGCGCACATTGCGGAATCGGGGCACTGACTTCCCGATGTATTCGTCCAACTTCTTCTCACGCAACTCCGCCTCATCCCCGTTGGCGACGATCGCCTGCGTCGGTGCAAGAAAATGGGTCGGCAGAATGGAACGCTGAGACATGAACTTAAGATATGCCTGAGAAACATCCCGCGACGCACCGGTCATCTTCACGATTCCGTGATCAACCCACAGCAAGCGATCGCATAGATCACGAGCTGTGGCTGTCTCGTGCGTGACCAGAACGATCGTCGTTCCTTTCTCATGGAGTTCCAGCACCTTCATCATGCCGCGCTGTTGAAACTCCGCATCGCCGACCGCCAGAATCTCATCGACGAGGAGAATCTCGGAGTCCAAGTGAAACGCGACACTGCACGCCAAGCGCGCATACATTCCGCTGGAGTAGTGCTTCACTGGCTCGTAGATGAACTTGCGCAGACCCGAGAACTCGATGATTTCCTGAAGCTTCTCCAGCAGCTTCTGGCGCGGCATTCCGAGGAGCGCGCCGTTGTAGAAGATGTTCTCCATCCCCGTCAGTTCGGGGTGAAAGCCGACCCCGAGTTCCAGCATTGACGTCACACGACCGTTGACATGGATCGAGCCGGACGTCGGCTGCGTGATGCCCGCGACCAGCTTGAGGATCGTCGACTTGCCGGCTCCGTTTGCACCGACAAACCCAACCATCTCGCCCCTCGAAACGCGGAAGGAGACATCCGAAAGCGCGTGAAACGGTTCGCGTTTCAGGTACTCGAAGAGCTTGCTGACAAACCACGAGCCGAACCGTGGCGCGGCGCGCTGCTGGATCTGGTAGACCTTCGAGACATTGCAGAACTCCACCGCGGCCACATCATGATCGATGCGCGATCGGCGGCGAATCTGAACATCAATGTCTTCCTGGGTCAGTTTTTCCATGGGCGCCTGAACGCAGGTTTTCCTCCCTGCGAGTTTCGTCAATCGTGAACCAGACAAATAACCCCGGGCAACCAAAGTCGCCCGGGAGAGGGGTTTCATTTCCAGAGGTTTCGGCAGGAGTCCACGTACGGACTACTCCTTGTCCTTCTCTTCCTCTTCCTTCTTCTTCATCGTGCTCTTGATCTTCAGTTCCTTCAGCGAGCGCTCCGGAACCGAACTCGGCGCTGCCGTCAATGGGCAGTATCCAGTCTGAGTCTTCGGGAACGCGATGACGTCGCGAATGCTGTCCGTCCCGGTCATCAGCATTACCATGCGGTCGAATCCGAATGCGATGCCGCCGTGCGGGGGCGCGCCGAACTGCAGCGCTTCGAGCAGGAAGCCGAACTTCTCTTGCGCTTCTTCCTCGCCGATGCCGATCGCGCTGAAGACCTTCTCCTGGACATCGGAACGGTGAATACGAATCGATCCGCCGCCGATCTCCTCGCCGTTGAGCGCAAGGTCGTAAGCCAGCGAGCGAACCTCGCCCTGCTTGTCGGTTCCGAACAGAGCCAGATCCTCTTCGTTCACATTCGTGAACGGATGGTGCAGCGGATCCCAACGCTTCTCGTCCTCGTTCCACTCGAACGCCGGGAAATCGACGATCCAGACGAATCGCCACAGGCCTTCGTCGATCAGACCCATCTCGCGGCCGAGCAGCAGACGCAGCCGTCCCAGGTGTTCCGCCGCCGTCGCGGCCTTCTCGTTGGCGACCAGGAAGATGATGTCGCCCGGCTTGCCGTTCATGCGCTTGCAGATTTCCGCCAGCGGCTCCGGATCGAAGAACTTCGATATGCTGCTCTCGAGTTCGCCGGCCTCGTTCACCTTGAACCACGCATAGGCACGAATGCCCGTCTCGCGCGTCACTTGCTGGCTGAATTTGCTGTCCGGGCGAAGCTGCATATTGCTGAACTCGGACGCCTTGCCCGGCACGCACAATGCGCGCACCACGCCACCTTCCTTCACCAGTTTGTTGAAGACTTGGAAGTTACAGCCCTTCGACTTCATGATGTCTGTCAGATCTTCGATTTCGAGTCCAAATCGCAGGTCCGGCTTGTCGCTGCCATAACGCAGGATCGCCTCGGCGTAACTCATTCGCGCCATCGGCAACGGCACGTCCACGCCCAGGCATTCCTTCCACAGGTGCGCGACAAGGCCTTCCATCGTCTCGATGATATCCTCGACTGTCACGAACGACATCTCGAGGTCGATCTGCGTGAATTCCGGCTGACGATTCGCGCGCAAGTCCTCATCGCGGAAGCAACGCGCGATCTGGAAGTAGCGCTCGAACCCGGAGACCATCAGCAGCTGTTTGAACAACTGCGGCGACTGGGGCAGGGCGTAGAACTTCCCCGGATCCAGGCGTGACGGCACGATGAAGTCGCGTGCGCCTTCGGGCGTCGCCTTCGTCAGGATCGGCGTTTCGAATTCCACAAAGCCATTGTTCGCCAGGTAACCGCGCGTCGCCTGGTACATGCGGTGACGCATCAGGAAGTTCTTCTGAATCTCCTCGCGGCGCAGGTCCAGATAGCGATAGCGCAGCCGGATATCTTCGCTGACGTGGCTGTACTCGTCGATCTGGAAAGGCAGCGGCTTACTGGGCGAGAGTACCTCGACCTCGTGCGCTACGATCTCGACGTTACCGGTCGGCAGCTTCGGATTCTCCGTGCCTTCTGGGCGACGCGTCAGTTCTCCGCTCACGGCCAGAACGAACTCGCTCCGCATGGCGTGCAACTGCTCATACACATCATCCGGAACGTCGCCGGGATTGATGCGGATCTGCAGAATGCCGGAGCGATCGCGCAGATCGAAGAAGACGATTCCTCCCAAGTCCCGGCGCCTGTGCAGCCAGCCCTTCGCGACCACAGTCTGGCCGATGTGCTCTTCGCGGAATTCTCCGCAGTAGTGTGTTCGTTTTGCAGCTTGCAATGACGTCATGGAATTGCTTTCCGTTTCTTCCATTCAGATTGTGAGTATTTGGTCGACCGCTTATGCGCTCGCGCCGGGCGACGAGTGCGGCTCGAAGGCCTGGTGGATTACGCGCACCGCGTGCTCCATGTCCTTCTCGTCAATCAGGACAGAAATCTTGATCTCCGACGTAGCGATCATCTCGATATTGATGCCCGCATCGGACAGGGCCTTGAACATCTTCGAGGCCACACCGCTGTGGCTGCGCATTCCGACGCCGACGGCGCTGACTTTTGCGATCGACTCATCCGTCTGGTATCCGAGCGCGCCAACTTCCTTCACAAGGAGCTCGCACAGCTTCTTCGTGCGCCCGAAATCCTTCTTGCCGACCGTGAATGAAATGTCGTTCCGGCCTTCCTTGGATTCGTTCTGGATGATCATGTCGACCACGATATCGTCCTGGCCCAGGCGAGAGAACACTTCCGCCGCAACGCCCGGCTTATCCGGCAGGCCCTGCAACGTCACTCGTGCTTCGTCGCGATTGAAGGCGACTCCACTGACAACGACTTCTTCCATTTCTTTCTCCTCGGCAATCACGAAGGTTCCCGGCTTGTCGTGCAGGAAGCTGCGAACATGCAGCGGCACGCGATAGTTCTTGGCGAATTCCACGGAACGCGAATGCAGCACTCCGGCTCCGAGGCTCGCAAGCTCGAGCATTTCATCGTAGCTGATGCGATCGATCTTGCGCGCCGTCGGACAGACCCGGGGATCTGTCGTCATGATGCCGTCCACGTCCTTGTAGAACTCGCAGCAGTCCGCATTCAGGACCGCCGCCAGCGCCACGGCCGTGATGTCGCTGCCGCCGCGTCCCAACGTTGTGATCTCGTCATGTTCCGATGCGCCTTGGAAACCGGCCACGATCGGAATCTTGCCTTCATCGATCGCTTTCTTCAGTCGTTCGCAATGAATCTCCTTGATTCGAGATCGCCCGAACAACTCGTCCGTACGTATACCGACCTGCGGACCTGTGAAGCTCACGCCCTGGCCGCCGGCAGCACTGATCGCAATTGCAAGAAGGGCGATCGACTGCTGCTCGCCTGTCGCCATCAGCATGTCCAACTCGCGCAGTTCCGGCTCAGGCATCAGCGCATTCGCCATCCGCAGCAGCCGGTTTGTTGTGTCGCCCATTGCCGACACCACCACCACGACCTGGTTGCCTGCCTTCTGCGACTCTACCGCCAGCCGAGCGACGTGCTGGAACTTCTCGACAAGGAACTCCGCACCACGCAGTTCATTCAGGTGGTCGGTCTTTCCCTTGCCCTTATCGCCCAGGGCGTCGCCTCCGTATTTTTGAACGATCAATGCCATAGATGTTTATCACTCCTCGTCTTGCGAAGAGGGCTATCCCGTGCATAGAGCCGCCGAATGTCAAGGTCAGAGCCTCGACTGTGCCCGACCTATGGCACAAATCCGTCATAGTGAACGGGCATCCGGCGGCGTTATCTGATTTCAGTCCTTGTCCAGCCCGAACCGCTTGATCATCCGGTAGAGCGTCGCCCGGTCGATCCCGAGAGCCTCCGCCGCCTCCTGCTTGCGCCACTGGCGTTCATCCAGCATCCGCAGCACGTAGCGCTTGGTCATCTCGTCGATGAAGTCGCTCAGCTTCAGGTGAGACAACTCCGACGGGATATTCGTTGCCCCGCTCTTGGGCGACGCCAGCGGCGAATCAGACGGTGTCAGCCACAGATCGTCCGCCTCGATTCGCTCTCCCCGGGAAAGGATCACGGCGCGCTCGATCGTGTTCTCCAGTTCGCGGACATTCCCTCGCCAGTCCTCGTTCTCCAGCAGCTTGATGGCCTCGTCGGCCAACTCGCGCTTCGGCAGGCCGTTCTCCTGGCAAGCCTTGACCACGAAGTGCTGTGCCAGCGGCGCGATGTCGCTCCGGCGCTGGCGCAGCGGCGGGATCTCCAGCGGAACCACCTGGAGGCGGTAGAACAGATCCTCGCGGAACTCGCCCCGGTCGACCATTCCCTTCAGGTCCTTGTTCGTCGCCGCGATCACGCGGGCATCGACCTTGATGGGATCGTTTCCGCCGACCCGGACCAGGACGCCTTCCTGCAGCACGCGCAGCAGCTTCGTCTGGAAATTGTTCGACGTTTCACCGATTTCATCCAGGAAGATCGTGCCGCCGTCCGCCTCCTCGAACTTGCCCCGATGCGATCGGCTGGCGCCCGTGAATGCGCCCTTTTCGTGGCCGAACAGTTCGCTTTCCAGCAGCGTCTCCGTCAGGGCGGCGCAGTTCAGCGCCACGAACGGCTCGCCTGCCCGCGAGCTGCGCTGGTGGATTGCCCGGGCCACTACCTCCTTGCCGACGCCGCTTTCGCCAGTGATTAGAACGGTCGCCTTCGTCGGCGCCACGCGCTCCACCATGTTGAAAACCGCCTGCATCTCGCGGCTTTCGCCAATCAGGTTATCGGGCTTGTAGCGGCGTCCAAGTTCCGCGCGCAGTTCCTTGTTCTCCGTGCGCAGATCCCGATGTTCGGTCGCTCGATCGATCGTCAGGCGAAGCTCATCGTTGTCGAACGGCTTCATGATATAGTCGAAGGCGCCCGCTTTCATCGCCTCAACCGCGCTCTTCACGGTCGCGTGCGCGGTCATCATGATGACCATCGCGTCCGGATAGCGCGCTCGGACCTCGCGCAGCAACTCATCGCCGCCCATTCCCGGCATCTTCAGATCGCTGACCACCACCTCGGCGGGGAAATCGTTCAGGACCTCCAACGCATCGCGGCCGCTCTGGGCCGTGCGCACTTCGTACCCCCAGCGTGTCGCCAGCAGGTTCAAAACCTGGCACATCCGAGGCTCATCATCTACGATCAGCAGTCTGTATTTCGGCTTCATTCACTTCACCCTGTTGGATTTTCAGCCACCTGCGCCGACTTCTGGTACTCGCCGCTCTCAATCTGTTCTCGAACGTGCTCCTGCGGCGTCCGGAGAAGCAAGTGGACTGTCGTTCCTTTCCCCTTCTCGCTATCCACGTAAGCCGAACCGCTCATGCCTTCCATCAACTGCTGCACCACCGGCAGCCCAAGGCCGGAGCCGTGCGTCTTCGTCGTGTAGAATGGCTCGTAGACCTGATTCAGCGTCTCCTCGTCCATCCCTGGGCCATCGTCTCGGATTGTCAGGAACACGCCGTGGCGCCCGGCTTCCTCGGTTTGGATCTGGATCCGGCCGCCTTCGCCGCGATCGTTGATCGCATCGCGCGCGTTCCAGATTACGTTCAGGAAGACCTGGTAGAGCTGGTCCGAATCGACGATCACTTCCGAGATCGCCGGATCGATCTCCACATCCAGATCGATCCCGTACTTGTCCATCTCCTCCTGGATACGCGGCATCCAGGCATTCACGAGTTGATTCAGCCGATGCATCTCAAGGCGCGGCGGTTTTGGCCGCGCGAAGTTCAGCAACTCGTTGATGATGTTGTTCAGGCGGCTGACTTCCTCGCGGATCAGATCGATAGCCTGCAACTGGGGGCTGCCCGGATCCAGGTCTTCCGCCACCATCCCGGCCGACGACATGATGATCGTCATCGGGTTGCGGATTTCATGCGCCAGCGTCGCCGACATGCGTCCGATCGAGGCCAGCTTCTCCGCCGCCAGCAGCTTGGACTGGGCCTGCTGCAGCTCATCCAGGTAGTTCTGCGCCTCGTTGACCTTGCGCTCCAGTTCCTCGTTCAGATCGCGGAGACGACGGTTTTGCTCGTCGATCACCCCCGATGCCGCTCGATCTCGGGCACGCAGATACAGCGCCAACGCAATGATGCAAGAGATCGCCATGTTCAGGAAAATCCGATAACTGAACACAATCGTGTAGTCGCCAATGTTCAGCCGAACCGCCCAGTCGAGCGGGCCCAGGTTCTCGTCCTCCAGCTTGCGCTGGAATCGATCAATCACCTTCTCCGCCGTATAATAATCCTCGAGAGAAATCCCCAGTTCGCGGGCCAGTTCCCGTTCGTTGACCGATACCGGAGCGCGCGTCGCGAACGGACGCTGGCGCTGGTACATGCGCTGAAGCCGTAGGAACCCGGATTCCTCCTGGTGAAAGACCTGCACGGATCCGATCGAGAACAGCAGCGTGAACAGGAAGAAGTACAACACATAGCGCCGCTTGTGAACTCGGCTGCGGCGTTCGGGATCGGTGATCTGATCCACGTGCTCCAGCAACTTCTCCGGGTTTCTTGCCCATTCGTCGACCTGGTCGCGACTGGGTGTCGTCGGCTTGGGTGTGGGCTCTTCGGTCATGCCAATCCACCTCGCCACCAGCAAACAGCGACGTGGCAGGCGAAGGCGAGGAGAAAGTCATTCAGTGGGGCCTGCCAGGCAGAGAGCCCATGCCTGCCCGTCCCGGCTCTGGACTCCCCGAAATGCGAAAGGGGCGACACTTTGCGTGCCGCCCCGAGAAATCGGAAGGGAGGAAACTCGCCTCCTACTTCTGTCGCATGTATTCGTTCATGCCGCCGCTGAGGTTGCGGGCATCGATGCCATTCTGGCGCAGGACACGGACAGCGTAATACGACCGCTGCCCGACGCCGCAGTGGCACCAGACTTCCCGGTCCTTCGGCAGCTCATCCAGGCGATCGCGCATCTGGCTGAGCGGGACATTAATGGCTCCTTCGACGTGCCCGGCTTCGAATTCCTCGGGCTCGCGCACGTCGACGATCAGGGGATCGCCTTCCGCCTCTGCCACGTCATCCCAATGCGTCAGTGGCGAATCGCCCCTCAGGTGATTGGCCGCAATGAAGCCGGCCATGTTCACCGGGTCTTTTGCGGCGCCGAATTGCGGCGCGTAGCACAACTCGACCTCTTCCATGTCGAACACCGTTCCGCCCATCTGGATCAGCGTCGCAATCACGTCGATGCGCTTCTCGACACCCGCGCGTCCCACGGCCTGGGCGCTGAGCAATTGCCCGTCTTTGGGCCGGAACAGGACCTTCAAGTGAATCGGCTGGGCGCCAGGGTAGTACCCGACGTGATTCCCTGGGAAGAGATAGACCTTCTGGAACGGCACGCCGGCGCGGCGCAGTTGTTTCTCGCTGCTGCCCGTCGTAGCCACCGTTAAATCGAACACGCCAACGACCGCCGTGCTCTGAGCGCCGCGGAACTTCGCTTCGCGGCCCGCGATCACATCCGCCGCAACGCGGCCCTGGCGATTGGCCGGACCCGCCAGTGGGACCAGGGCCTTCCGGCCAGTGATCGAATCCTTTATTTCCGCCACGTCGCCGACCGCAAAGACGTTCGGATCGGAGGTCCGCATCTGGTCGTCCGTGGCGACGCCGCCGGTGGTGCCGATTTCCAGCCCGGCCGCCTTCGCCAGGTCCGTGTTCGGGCGACCGCCGACCGCCATGATGGCCAGATCTGCTTCGAGCTCCTCGCCGGTGCCCAGGCGAACGGTCAGCGGACCGCCCTCGGGGCCGTCGATTTCCTGAACCTGCGCGCCCAGGCGGAGGTGAATCCCCTTCTCCTGCAGATGCGCGTGGACCTCGGTCATCATCTCCGGATCGAGCAGCGGCATCACCTGCGGCTGCATTTCCACGAGCATCACTTCCAGCCCGCGGTGACGCAGGTTCTCGGCCATTTCCAGCCCGATATACCCGCCGCCAATCACGACGGCGCTGCGGGCCTGGCGCGAAACGATCCACTCGCGAATCGCCTTCGTGTCCGGAATCGTGAGGCAACGGAACACGCCTTCTCGATCCACGCCCTTGATTGGCGGGATGATCGGCTTGCTGCCCGGAGAAAGCACGAGCGTATCGTAGCTCTCCGTCGTCACTTCGCCGGAGTGCGTGTCGCACACCTCGACCGTCTTGGCCTCGCGATCGATCGCAGTGACCTCGTGATTGACCCGAACGTCGATGTTGAATCGGTTGCGGAACAGCGTCGGATTGGCCACCTGGAGGCTGCCTTCCTCCTTGATCACATCACCCACGTGATAGGGCAAACCGCAGTTCGCAAAGGACACGTAGGGGCCCTTCTCGAACATCACGATTTCCGCTTCTTCGTCCATCCGGCGCAGCCGCGCCGCACAGGACGCTCCTCCGGCCACACCTCCGACGATCAGTACGCGCTTTGATGCCATATCTTGAATCTCCCTCTTGGATTGCAAAACTCGAAGGGACCGGCTTGCGAAATCTGGTCCATAAGCATATTCCGATACTGCAAAACCGCTACCGAATTCGGCGGCTCTTCTTCGTGAAGACCCGCGACCGCGGCTTCCGTTGTGTCACCCACTCCACCCATCGTCGCATCGCCTCGGTTTCAAGCAATGCCTCGATGGTGTTGTAGTGCCGCTCGAGTTCCTTCTCGGCAAAAAGTGCATGAATCTGCTTGTGGCAATGCACGCAGATGTCGACGACCTCGCGCCCCTTCCGGCTCTTCGGCACCAAGTGGTGCCGAGTGATTTCTTCATCCGGATACGAGTGCCGGCAAATGGGACAACGTTGGGGCGACATGGGATTGCATCAGGCGGCGCCGTCGGCTTCGCGAGCCTCCTTGCGCGGCGCGGGTTTTTCCTCGCGCGCTTTTTCTTTCTTAGCCGATGCATCCTTCTTCGATGGGTAGTCGATGCGCGAATGGAAGCGACTGCGCAGCACCTTCACGAAGCACTCGCGGATCGTATTCAAGTCGCGCAGCGTCATGTTACAGTGATCGAACTGGCCGTCGTTGAACTTGTCGAAGATCGCATTCCGGACGAGCATCCGGATGTCGTCCTCGCGCACGGTCCGTCCGCTCAGCTTCGCGGTCGCGGTCGCTTCCACCGTATCGGCCAGCATCACGATCGCGGCCTCAATGGACTGTGGCTTCGGCCCGGGATAGCGATAGTCGTCTTCGCGCACCGGTTCCTTGCTGTCTCCCGACTCGGCCGCCGTCAGCGCCTTGTGATAGAAGTACTGGATCAGGCTCGTGCCGTGGTGCTGCGGAATGAACTCGATGATCTGGCGCGGCAGTTTGTACTGCTTGGCCAGCTCGATGCCTTCCTTCACGTGATTGCGAATGATCAGCGTCGACATCTGCGGCTTCAGTTCCGCATGGCGGCGCTTGTCCTCCGGCGTCAGTTGATTCTCTGTGAAGTACTCCGCGCGCCCCATCTTGCCAACGTCGTGGAAGTAACAACCCGTACGCACCAGCAGGTAGTTGACGCCGATCTCGCTGGCGGCGGATTCGGCCAGCTTCGTCACGTTCAGCGTGTGCTGCCACGTGCCTGGGGCCGTTTCCTCCAACTTGCGCAACAGCGGGTGCTGCAGGCCACTGAGCTCCAGCAGGCGCATGTCCGTGGTGATATGGAAGAGCACCTCGAACACGGGCAGGATAGCGAACGAGATCAGGGGGCACATCACGCCGGAGAGTGCGCCGACCAGGGCTGCTGCCGCTGCGTTCGCCGTCGGATCGTGAATGTACGTGATGATCAGGATGATCGATGCGTTCACCAGGCCGATGAACAAACCTGCGTAGAGAACCTCGCGTCGCTCGCGGAACGTGTACAACGCCGCAACCGCCGTATAGCCGCCGAACAGGCCAACGATGACGTACTGGTAGTCCAGATTCACTTCGAGCCCGAACAGCAGACATCCCCACGTCACCGTCAGAAGCGCCATGCGCACATCGAGCAGCAGCACACCCAGAATGCCGATGACGCCGGCCGGGAATGCAAAGCCCATGTACGAGATGTCTTCGCCCATCAGGAACAGCAGCATGCGTCCGATCGCCAGTGCGAGAAGCACCGGCAATCCGATCAGCAGAACGGTCTGGCTTGTAAACTCATGCTCGCGGCTGAACTTCATGACGAAGAACGCCACGATCAGGAACGCGATCAGGATGAAGAGCAACTGCGCCATGAACTTCATCAGGTTACGTTGCAGCAGCTTGTTCCAGTACACCGCGAGCAGATCCGCCTCATCGTCGGAGAGAATCGTGACCTCGCCTTCCTTTCCGACAAGAACCGTTCCCTGTTCAATCACACGCTGTGTGCCTTGCGAAGGCTGATAGCTGTCGTACGACTCCTGAGAGGCCTTCTCATCCTTGTAGAAGTTCGGTTCCAGCACCATCATGACAAGCCGCAATCCGGCCTGCGCGCGCGCGGCTTGTTCCTGCGAGAACTCCTGCAACTTCTGGCGCAGGCGCTCTCGCACAATACCATCGATCTCATCCGGATACTTGACGATCCGATCCAGATCGAAAGCCTGCGTCCCCAGGTCCGGTGGCTGATTCAGGATCAGCTCACGCGCGACCTCATTCTTGCGATCGCCAAGGTACTCGGCCTTGTCGCGCGTCAGCAGATAGTCGCGGTAGACGTTGTCAACGAGTTGAACGATGAAGCGGCGGAATCGCTGGTCCTTTGCTAGCATCACCAGATCGCGCACTTCACTCGCGGACCAGTGCTCGAGTTGCGGATCGACCTTCGTCAGTTCCTTCTTCCAACTCTCCGGGTCGTCCTGACCCGTCGTCTGGATTCCGCGCGCCGCATCGATAACGTCTTCCAGGCGATCCTTCGCCTCCATCTGCCGCCCATAATCGTAGGCATAGATGCGCGGGTAATTCGCCTGGCGTTCTTCCTCGAGCAACTGCTCCGCCCGGGGACTCGTGTATTCGAATGTCAGTTCGGAGACGACTTGGCCGTCGAGACGTTTCCCCGGCTCGTGGGGGATGGTATCGCGCCAGAACATCGGCGCTGTGACCAGAACGATCAGGATGAAGATCGACCCGAGCGCAACCCAGCGCGCACTGCGCCGCGGGCGGGTCTGGAGGACCTCGCGTCCGCGCGACAACTCACGCGCTCGCCTTGCCAGCGGAACAACCTTCACGCCATCGTCATCCTTTTGGATTTACCCCGCCTGCTGCTTTGACACGCGTGGGGATCGACTGCGTCCCCGCTCTTCCGCCTTGGCCTGTTCGTAAGCCTGAATGATCTTCATGATCAGCGGATGGCGAACCACGTCTCGCCCTGTGAACTGCACAAACTCAATCCCTGCGATGCTATTCAACACGCGCTGCGAGTTCACCAGGCCCGATTCCTGGCCGTGGGGCAAGTCCACCTGCGTGATGTCGCCGGTGATGACCGCTTTCGAATCGAATCCCAACCGCGTCAGGAACATCTTCATTTGCTCGACCGACGTGTTCTGGCCTTCGTCCAGGATCACAAAGGCATTGTTCAACGTTCGCCCGCGCATGAATGCCAACGGCGCGATTTCGATCACGCCTGTCTCGATGTGGGAACGGATCTTCTCCGAGTCCATCATCTCGTACAGAGCATCCCACAACGGCCGCACAAATGGGTCGAACTTCTGCGCCAGATCGCCGGGCAGGAATCCCAGGCGTTCGCCGGCCTCGACCGCCGGTCGACACAAGATGATACGGTTCACGTCGCCTTCAACAAGCGCGGTCACCGCCATTGCCATCGCGAGGTAAGTCTTGCCCGTTCCCGCAGGCCCGATTCCGAAGACGATGTCGTTGCCCCGGATCGCGCGCACGTAGCGGCGCTGGTTGGCCGTGAGCGGTGTCAGACGGCGGCGTTTCAGCGGCACCGGAATCTCATCCAGGTACAATTCGCTCAAGGTATCCTCCCGTGGCGCGCCCTCGCCCTCGTCAGTCTGGGGCCCCTCGGGGCCGGGGGGCATGCCCTGGCGGGCACGATCCGCCGCATAGCGCATCGCGCCCCGGAACTGCTCCTCCGTCAGGCGCCCGCCCTTACGCAGGACGTTCAGCATTTCATGAATCACATGGGTGGTGCGCTTCACATCGTCCGGCTTGCCGATGATCTTCAGCTTGTTCCCGCGCACAACCAGACGCGCATCCAGGTGAGACTGGAGCCGGCGGATTTTCTCGTCGTTCACCCCGCAGAAATCGAGGATCTCACTTTGGCTGAGGACGACGACGTTTTCGTGCTGTTCTGGCAAAACGACTCCGTTTCCATGCATTAAGATACGATCCGGAGGGCTCGGCCACCGGCGTCGATATGTTCCGGCGGCTGAGCGGAGGCTGTCAATGCCAAGGGGGGTGACTTTGCATGCGTCATTGGATCGGTTCACCGCTTGCGTTCCGCCCCACGATCAGCCAGCCTGCTGCAGAATTCGAGACTGGCGGGCGGGGGGAACGGCAGCAAGATGCACGCAACCAAGTGGATTGGCGCCCTTCTGACGGCGTTGTTGCTGACAACTGGGGCATATGCGCAGGAAGTTCAGGTCGACCATAATCCTGCCTTCGAGTCCCTCGAAGACGAGCGCTCGCACATCGTTGAGCCCCCCCCGACACCAGAGCCCGTCGAAGCCGAATTCCGAGGATCCGCCGTGTTCCGCGGCTCCATCGTGGGACTTTCGCCAACCCAGAAACTGACACTTGTCGCCCCCGAGCCCGGCAGCAACTCCGCCGTCCGCAAGCAGTGGGACCTGCCCGTCTCCGAGAGCCGCACTTTCGGTAAGATGAGCATGGCCGACGGACGCTATCTGCTCCGGATCGTGGATGAAGCCGGGAAGCTCCCCCCCGAGGAGTACCAGTTGGGCTTCCTCGGCGTTCTGGAATTTCAGACGAACGTGAACGAACGCGTTCGCGTCGGCGGTTCGGTCGCCATCAACGGACGCCCCGTTCCCAACGATCGCGTTCGTCTTGGGCTGATGCCGAAGGGCGATGTCCAGGTCATCGTTCGGCTGTTGCCGACCGAGGGCAACACCGTCCAGGCATTCGTTTCTCCCGGCGAGTACGAACTCGTGGTCTTTCACGAACTATTCGGCATGACCCGGACCGGACTTGATTACCGGATCGGCGCGCAGCCCAAGACCCAGCGCCTTGCGCTCGATTTGCCCGCTTCGGACGTCCAAGTACAGATTCAATTGCCGCCCGGCGCCTCCGACCAGTCCGGCGACCTGGTCTTCGATTTCATGACGCCGCTGTCGCTGGAGGAACGTCGCATCCCGTACATCGGCCAAGCGATTCATCTGGCCGACATTTACCCCGGCAGCTACTTCTTCGGCTTCGAGACTCCCAGCGGCCTGATGGCGCACGTAGCCCTCACCGATCTACAACCGGGACAGACGCGCACGATGACTCTGTTGCCGACAGATCATCCGCCGAAAAACTACGAACTGACGATCCAACTGCCCCCCGGGTCCTACCAGTACAAACTCTACCTGCCGCCCAATAGTTGGTTCATCGATCCATTGAATCCCGAGGCCGGCACCCAAGGCGGCGTTGCGAATTCTGTCTTCCGAGTCCCCGGCGGAGCGAATAACCCCGACGGATCGCGCGCGAAATACCCCGCCGTGAATGACCAGACAAACGAAGTCACGTTCCGCTACGAGAGCCCCACCCCCGGCGCAAAGCCCTACGTGCGAGGCTCTTTCAACCACTGGAATATCGAGCAGAAGTGGAGACTGCGGGCGGCGGACTGATCACTCCGGCCAGGTCGGCGTTGCATTCCATCTCGGATCGGGCGTTCGCCAGACGGGGTGCGGATTCCAGTCGGCTGGGGTTACCTGAGATTCCAGTTCTTCCTCTTCATTGTCCGGCAGCGCGGGAAAGAAATCCCAACCCGTCATTCGCTCAATTTCATCAATCGTCGTGGCGCAGTCATACCACGGCGGAACCACACGCGAGTTGGGCAGCACGAAGCTCACCGCCGTCAGTGAACCATCCGCCTTTCGATCGACGATGATCTTCCAGAAATGCGTCGGGATCGGCAAGCCACCCCGGATTGTCTTCTCAGGTGTGCCGGGTTCAAACGCCGGGCCGGTCAGAACCCACAGCTCGCCGCGGCCCTCCAGAAGGCTGCGCACATGATTTTCCAGCGCCACCCATTCGCCACGATTCAGTTCCTCCATCTGTGGAGCGATGTTCGACAGATAGTAGGATGAGTGAAACGTGCGCAGGTTCTTCTTCATGTCCGCCGCCGGTGCCAGGTGCCCGCGGTCATACCCGTCCGCCTCGCCGTAGAACCAATCCTCCGCCCGATGATGGGGATCGAGCGCCGGGTCGCCCTGGAACACACCGGCCTCTCGATCGTCGTAGTCGATTCCACGCCGATCTTCTGGATCCAGCCGATACGCCACCCAGGCGGCGAGTCGTCGTTCATCGTTATGAAAGAGGACGTAGCCTTCGCGGACGATCAGCGTGCCGGTCGTCTCGGATGACTCGGGCACGCCAAACGGCAGATGTTCCGCCTGCCATTGCGCCTCGATGGGGGAGGAGAATGCACAGATCGCCAGCAGAACGAACGGACAAAGGAAGACGAGAGTATTGCCACTTCTCCTCATGGCAACCTCCCGATTAGTCTGCGGTATTCACGACGAAGATCGCCGCGGTTCTTGCCGGCAGCGTCAATACGATGTGGCTGTCCTGGACAGTGGCCTGGCCGCCATGGAGCCCATCGGTCAGCACCGTGCCGTCTGGCAGACCGGTGCGGACATTCAGCT
Organism: bacterium; assembly: GCA_020444065.1. Lineage (NCBI taxonomy): Bacteria > bacterium. The sequence continues at coordinate 124,993 of JAHLLQ010000008.1, forward strand.
CCTGCGGGGTGTGCCAGTTGTTGAACATCACGATGGCTGCGTTGTTTCCATCGCGCCGTTCGTAAGCATACGTGGCGTAATCGGCCAGGCGCTCATAGAACGTTCCCTTGCGCAGCGCGGAGTTCTCGCGACGCAGCTCATTCAAGCGCGCAACGTAGTGATACAGCGGATGATCGGGATTGAAGACCATGTCCTCGCGATTGTCCGGATCGTGCCCGCCACTGAAGGCTTGTTCGGTTCCGTAGTACATTACGGGGAAACCGCGGGCCGTGAAGACCAGTGTCAGCGCCAGTTCCAGCTTCGGCCAGTTCGCTTCCTGGCCACCGCCCGCACTGCTCAGAAAACGTGGCATGTCGTGGTTGTCGACAAACAGCCCGAGCAGCTTCGGATTCACATACGCGTGATCTGTCGCGAACGCCTGAGAAAGCTGTTTTGGTGAGCCCTGCTGGGCAAACACCTTGATCATCGTGAAATACAGCGGGAAGTCCAGCACGCTCGGCATGTACTTCTGGTAGTCGCCCACATAGCTTGGCGAACCGTGAAGTACCTCGCCCATGCAGAACACGCCGGCGGCGTCCACGTACTTCTTCCAGAAATCCTTCGGCACGTGCCGCACCGTATCGAGCCGGAACCCGTCGCATTGCGTCTTCTCGCGCAGCCACGCAATGTTGCGGCACAACTCGGCCGCGGCTTCCGGATTCGACTGATCGATATCATCCAGGCCACCGCCGATGTCGCCGACCTCGATCGAATGCTGATCGTCGTAGTTCGCGATCTGGCCCTGGTTGTGGAACCACTCCGGATTGTCGAACGGCGGCGCAGCCCGCTCGAAGTACCCGGTCGGCTCGTACACAAAATCGCCCGTGTGATTTGCCACCACATCGACCATCAGCAACATACCGCGGCGATCGAGTTCCTCACGCAGGCGCGCCATGTCGTCCCACGTGCCGAAGTGGCCATCGATGTCGTAGAAATCCCAAGGCCAGTACCCGTGATAGGATCCCTGCTTGCGCTGCTCATAGATCGGGCTGATCCAGATCGCGTCGAAGCCCATGCCCTGGATGTAATCGAGCTTATCGATAATCCCGGCGATATCGCCGCCATGCCACCCGCGCGGATCGTCGGGACGCGCCTCGAAACCGCCCCAGTCATCGTTCGAGGGATCGCCATTGTAGAAGCGATCGATCATCAGAAAGTAGATGCTCTTCTCCGACCATTCCTCGTTTGTCGGAACGTCGCGAGTCGGAACCGCCGGCGGATCGACGCGCGAGACCTCGGGCTTCGGTTTGGACGGTGGGGGAGGCATGGGCGTTGCCTCCAGCGATGGCTCGGATCGGCAACCCGCCGACGCCAGCAACACCGCAAAGATCATCCCTCCGGCAATCCGCACGCGCGAACTCAAGCCCATGTACGCTTTCTCCCTGGTGACAGGCTGGCGAAATCATGACCACGCCGGAATCGGCGGGGCAACCCCCGTTGCATTCTGGGAAACGATCAGTCCATTTCCCGCCGCGCCATGACAAGTGTGCAAATGTACGCGACAGACGGCAAGAACGCCGCGGCAACTCCCAGGACTCGCCACAGCGGTGTCGGCGCAGTCCCGAGTGCCCCCGCGGTGATGGCGCCGCTCAGCGCCAACGCAATCGCCGCCCAGAGCACCAGTCCCGCAGCACGCCACCGAGGCGACGCATACGTGGCGGAATACAGCGCCCCTCCATACACGCCGGCCGCGCCGAGTACAGCGGAGACCAGCGGGACCCAAGTGGCCTCGCGATCCGTGCCTTTTAGAGCATCCGTCACCACGGGCGCGATTATAGCCCCCGAAAGGCCCACGCACGCCCACATGATGTTCTTCTCTAGCAACATGGTTATTCCGGCTCGGGTCCTTCGGTTTTCGGAGCGTCGGTATCTTTCCTAATGCCGTGCTTCTCCGCGAGTTCCTCCAGTCGCGGATATGTCGCACCAGCCTTCCAGATCAGTTCCAACGCCGGCTTTGCCTCATCGACACGTCCCAGGAAAAGCAGTGCCTCGGCATACGTATCCAGGACGTCCGGATGCAGACTTCCGATATCGGCGACGAGCGGTTGCATTAACTCCACCGCTTCTTCCCATGCCGCAGTGGCTTCCTCCGATTCCCCCGTGTGTTCGTGTGCTGCGCCGATCTGAACGAGATCCCACGCCGCGCGGTTTCGCCGGTTCGCATCCTCCGGGTTCTTTGCGATGTGACCCTTTTGAATTTGAAGGTCGCGCTCGTACAGATCGCGTGCGTGTCGGTAATTGCCGGTCTCCAAACTCAAGTTGCCATATTGATCGAGAATGGAGGACAACTCATCCTGCCATTCCACGTTGGTGGCATCGTGTTTGACGAGCGCCTCCATGATTTCCAGCGCGCGTTCATACGAAGACTCCGCATCGCGAATCTGCCCAACTTGCGACAGGAAACCCGCAAGGTTGTAGTTCGCCATCGCAAGACTGTGCTGACTGTCGAGATTCGAGTCATCGATCGCGGCGATTTTCTCGAACGTCGAGAGAGCCGCGCGGAACATCTGCTCCGTCTTTCCATACTCTTGCAGCGCGATGTAGAGATAGCCCAGGTTGTTCTGGCTCGCGGCAAGATCGCCCATCCAAACGACGTTCGTGGGATCGAGTTCAACGAGTTGCTTGCGCACCTCGAGGCCTTCCTCGAACAGCGTCCTTGCTTTGCCGAGGTTCCCGTTACGCGCCGCCAAGGCCGCCAGACGTTCTTTCGCCACAGCCAGATCGCGAATCCAGGACTGGTTTTCGGGCTCGTCCTCTGTCAGCTTCTCCAGAACGCCTTCGGCGGATTCGTAACTCTTCTCCGCGTTCTCTGTCTGTCCGAGCGCTTCCTGAGCCTTGCCCGTCTTCTGGTATGCCAGCGCCAGCTTGTGTTTCCAAAGACGATTTGTCTCGTCGAACTCGACCATCTTCTCGAGCCGATCGCGCGCGTCGGTGTACTCCGCGAGCGCTTCTTCGTTTTCGCCCTGAGCCATCTGAATATCGGCGATATCCATCAAGCTGTCCGCGACCAGTTCTTGCCAGTGGCGATTGAGTGGATCGTATTCGGAAAGACGCTGGCGAATCGTCAGCGCCGTCGTCATCGTCTTCAGCGCCGCGGGCAGATCGCCTTGCGCCTCCTGGATCTTGCCAATGCGGAACAGAGCCGTCGCTGTGTCGCGGCGGTGATGCACACTGTCCGGCTCCAGAGCGCGAAGCCGCTCCAGAATATCGAGACTGCTCTCGAATGACTCAAGGGCCGCCGTCAGCTTTCCTTGCTTTTCCTGGACGCGCCCAAGTCGATCGAATGTGTTGGCAAGGCCGAACAGATAATCTGGCTCCTCGTGTCCAGGCCCGTATGCCATCCGGCGGCTGAGTTGCAGCGTCTCTTCAAGCACGTCCGCAGCCTTGGCCAACTCGCCGCGTTCTTCGTGCACATTGGCGATGTCCTGCAGCGTGTAGACGTACGTCTCGATGCTCTTCCAATCCGTGCTGTTGGCATCGACGAGCGGCTTCATGAGATCCGCAGCCTTCTGATAGTGCGCCATCGCCTGGGCCAGATCGCCCTGTCGTGTCGAAATAAATCCGAGGTTATTCAGCGAATCCGCAAGCAGCCGAATGTCCTCCGCCTGAGAGCCGGGCCGCCGAGACAGTTGCTCCGCGATGCGGTTGTAACTGGCGTAGGCTTCCTGCGCCTGCGTCAGATCGCCTTCACCGCGATGCACATCGCCGATTCCCTTCAGCGACATCGCCGCGCGCCGAAGCGTTCCATCGTCCGCATCCGGGCCGACGGACTTCATGTAGTACTCTTCTGCTTGCCCAACCACGCCGCCCAGTAGGCGTAACTGGCCCAACGGTTCGAGGTCCTTGCGAAGTTCCGTGATCAGGAAGTTCATCGCGTTTTCGGCCTCGGCCCGTGCCGTTTCCGCCAGCCTGCGCTGCTTCTGCGCTTCTACAGCGCGCTGGTAGGCCCAAACGGCGAGCACGCTCGCGATGACCATCAGAGCGACCGTCGCACGGAAGAAAACGCGCCGCTGCCGGCGGATGCGACGCAGATGCTCCTCGCGTTCATCCACTTCACGCAGAAGCCCCTCGCGCTCCTCGCCAGCCTCCAGGCGAGAAGCTTCCATGCGCGCGAGAACAAGATCCCCGTTTGCGATCGCCGTTCGCGCCAACTGGTAATGAACCAGGCGTGTCAACGCCGGCAGCGAAGGGTTCTGCGGCCACAGTTCGCGCGCGCGCTCAACCAGGTCCTGCCCGGCACGCAGCGACTGGTAATCGCTACCGGATTCGCCGAGTTTGCTCTCAGCCTGCTCCGTTAGTGCGCGCGATTCCCGGCGCTGAGACGAACCAGAGAGATAGTCCTGAAGCTCTGTCACAAATGCGCCGGCGCCAGGCGTGCGGCTTTCCGGTTCCGGAGCCAGTGCCCGCATGCAAATCTCTTCCAACTCGCGCGGAATGTCTCGATCTTCGGCGGCAATGCTCGGCGGCAGCACATCGCCAAGACGAGCGCGCGCAAACGACTCGAGGGTCGTCTCGGCAACGTACGGCGGCCGACCCGTCAGAAGGTAGTACAGCGTACCTCCGAGCAGGAACACGTCCGTGTGCGGACCGAGATCGTCTGCCGTCGGGCTGGCCTGTTCCGGAGCCATGAAGGCTAACGTGCCCGATGGACTCGTCGCAGTTTCTTTTGTCGGGAACAACGATGTCAGTTGCGGAGGAATTCCATGATCGTTGGCCAGCTTCGCATCGTGCAGAAGGGCCAGGCCCCAATCCATCAGCAGGACTTCGCCGAATTCCCCGACCATCACCTGTCCAGGCTTGAGGTCCCGGTGAATGATGCCGCGCGAATGCGCGAAGGCAACGGCCTGGGCGACATCGATCAGAATCGCGACGTGCTTGCTCAGGAAATCATCGTAGGAGAGCTTCTTGTCGCGGCGAATGATTCGATCCCAAGGTTCGCCGCGCACAATCTTCATCGCCAAGTGCGGGCGCCCATCGTCGTCGATTCCCATGTCGTAAATCGGAACGATGTTGGGATGTTCGAGGGCCGCCGTCACGAGCGCTTCCTGGCGGAAGAGCTCCTCCATGTACGCTTTCCAGCCGGGCGATTTTGACTTAGATTTCTCCGGATCGTCTCGCTGGCGTTTCAGTGCCACCATGCGGCCCAGCGAACCTTGAATCGCTTCCCAAACCTCGCCGAATCCACCCTGGCCGAGAAACTGCGTCAGGGTGAATGCGACCTTCGGTGCCTCTTGATCGATCGACTCGTCTTCGGATTGGTCAACAATCCCGCGTCCACGGATCTTCCAGACGACGATGCTGGAGGCGTAATCCTCGATATGCGACGCCGTCGGAGGCGGTGCCGCTTCGGTCGCAAACTGCGTGAAGAGTTGCCGCGTTCGATCCTTGTCGTAGGTCTCGAGCGGATCTTCTGGAAAGTCCTCCGTCGCAAACGACGCCTGAAGCTCAGCCATCGTCTCGTCAGGGATTTGTCGATTCTCGTCGGACATGGAATTGCGGCCTGGCTGAGGTCGTCTGGCACGGCGGAGAACGCAAAGGCGCACTCCCAGTCAGGAGTGCGCCTTTGGACAGAATGATGTCAATGCAACATCCAGTAATCCGCCGTCGGAGTCCGGAAGTCGAACGTGATCTGTGGCTCGAGCGGAGCGAAATTCTGCCAGTTGCCTGCGTTGTCGAGAGCCAGTGTCCAGACCTCGTAGACGCCTTCGCCGCCGGTCTGGCTTGTGTCGAAGTTAATCGCCGCTCGACGGCCCGGCGTGAACTCGCCGTTGTATTGCTCGGGCGCATCGCCGTCCTTCGAGTAGATCACTTTAATGCTCTGCACACCGCTGGCGCGTTCGTGCTTGGTCAATCTGAGCTCATCCGTGTATTCGTAGAGCAACGGAACGATGGGATCCTCCTGGGCAACGAGACCGACAGGCGATTCGGCAGCGCTGAATGGATCGATACGATCGAGCTCAATCGAAGCGTTAACCGTTTGCCCAGCGCCGGCGCTGTTGCGCGCGCGTGCGTACAATGTATGCACACCTTCCACATCGGAAAGGGCGAACATCGTGTTGTTCTGGCCTGTGTAGGTCAGACTTGTGACGCCCGTCTCGAAGGAGGGATCCTCGCTGAACTGAACCTCATCCGGTTCGTTTTCCAGGTCCACAAGGAAGTAGGCACGGACAATCCGGTTGTTCGTGTATTTCGTCGGATCGGCGTTGTCTGTCGGCGTGTAGTCATAGAGAGCGACTCCGCGCAGATCCGATGGCGTCGTATTCGTTCGCGTGAAGTTGAAGGAGACATCCGGTGTCGTCGGATCCGATTCCCAATTGCCGGCCACGTCCCGCGTGATGGTCCACAAGCGGAAGTAGCCGCTTCCACCGACGCGCGACGTGTCGAAGTTGATCAAGCCTGAAGCACGTCCGGAACCCGGGGTAAACTCGCCGTTGTACTGCTGCGGTGCGTCGCCGTCCTTCGAATAAATCAACACTACCGAAGAGACGCCGCTTGCGCGATCTCCTCTTCCCTTCTGGTCGGTGAAATCGTACTGAACCGGCACGACAGGATCGGGTTGTTCAACGTCCTTGCTGGGTTCGAAGACCAACGATGCCGGATTCGTACGATCCAACTCGATATCCCATGTCACGACATTGCTCTGTCCCGAATCGCCGGCCGCGCGGCAATAGAGCGTATAGACTCCATCTGCCGACGGAAGATCATAGGTGATCATCTGGCTCGATGCGTAGGCGTAAGTGGCGGCCGTTTGGAACTCGGGATCGATCGCGAGCTGAATCTCTTTCGGGAACTCGCTCGAAGCCAGCGAGTAGTGGACGACGATCCGTCGGTTGTTTGTGAAGTGGGTTGGATCGGCATTGCCGGTTGGATCGCTGTCCGACGGAATGATCCCCGCAAGGCTTGGCGTACCGCTGCCTTGCACGCGCCGGTAGTCGAACGCAATATCGGCTTTCGAGGGCTCCTCTTCTCTGTTGCCCGCTCTATCCCTTGCGACTGACCAGACTTCGTAGTGTCCGTCCCCGCCCGTTTCGCGAGTATCGAATGGAATGCCGGCGCGGTAGCCGGCTCGCCCGGGCGTGAATTCGCCGTTGTATTGCTGAGGCGGCTCGCCGTCCTTCGAGTAGATGATCACCACGCCACCGACACCACTGGCGCGGACATCGGTCGGATCGCCCACCTCAAACCCCAGGTCTATTATGGGATCGAACTGCTCGATAGAGCCGTTTGGTGACAGCAAGTCCGACTTCGGCGGAATCGGGTCGTACTCGATCTCGGCCGTAGTGGTGTTGCTTACGCCGGCCAGATTGGCAGCACGCGCGTATATCGTGGCCAGGCGTGGGCCCTTGTCGACGATCTTGAAATCGAAGATCGTCTCTCCATTGAAGACGTACTGCTCGTAGCTTCCGAAGTCAGAGTCTTCGGAGATTTGGACGAGCTTCGGAATCCCGTAGCCGCCGAACTTCAATTCAACTGTTACGTCGACCTCATTCGTGTAGGCGTTGGGATTGTCATTCCCGTCCGGTCTCGCATCGCTTACGGTCATGGTGGCGATGAAGGGAGGCTCGGCCGCTGTTGCAGGCGCAGCCAGCCAAAGGCACAGCGCCATCAGGGAGAAAACGATAAGGCGACAATTAAGGGCAGCATGGCCCGGAAGGATTTTCATAATGCCGGCACCCGAGAAAAATATGGATGAACTATATCGGTATTATGGTGCCGGTATGCGCACGCTGGCAAGTGGCGTGTGAAAAACTCGCCCCTCAGCCTGCCGACTGATCCTCTTTGTGCACAGACCTTTGTGTTGGACACCTGGTTATTTCTAGCCGGGAAGCCAATCTATCTCCAATGAAGAGAGGCCCCTGGCGCGTACCAGGGGCCTCTCTCTTCATTGCCAGCACTCTGTTCGTCGGGAGATTACTCCAGATCGAACCGATCGGCGTTCATGACCTTCGCCCAGGCGGCGACGAAGTCATTCACGAACTTCTCCTTATTGTCATCCTGGGCGTACACTTCCGCGTAGGCGCGGAGGATCGAGTTGGAACCGAAGACCAGATCGACTCGCGTGGCCGTCCACTTTACCTCGCCCGTCTTGCGGTGGCGGATGTTATAGCTGTTCGACCCCGTGGGTTCCCACGCGTAGCTCATGTCCGTCAGGTTGACGAAGAAATCGTTCGTCAGCGCACCGGGCTTGTCTGTGAACACGCCATGCTTGCTGCCTCCGTAGTTGACGTCGAGCGCTCGCATGCCACCCATCAGGGCGGTCATTTCCGGCGCCGTCAGGCCCATCAACTGCGCGCGATCCAGCAGCAGTTCTTCCGGTTGGACAACGTAGTCCTTCTTCAACCAGTTCCGGAAGCCATCGTGAATCGGCTCCAGCGGCTCGAAGGAATCGCCATCGGTCATCTCGTCGGTCGCATCGCCTCGGCCCGACGAGAACGGCACGTTCACGCGGAAGCCTGCAGCCTTGGCGGCCTGCTCCACGCCCCAGTTCCCAGCAAGGACAATCACGTCGGCGACGCTCGCGCCGGTCTCTGCGGCGATCGGCTCCAGAATGCCGAGTACCTTTGCCAGGCGCTTCGGCTCGTTTCCTTCCCAGTCCTTCTGCGGTGCCAGGCGAATGCGGGCACCGTTGGCTCCGCCGCGCATGTCAGAGCCGCGGAAGGTACGGGCGCTGTCCCACGCGGTCGCGACGGCCTCGCCGACGCTCAAGCCGCTCGCGTCAATGCGCGCCTTGACGGCTTCAACATCGTATTTGGTGCTGCCGGCGGGAATCGGATCCTGCCAGATGAGATCTTCCTGCGGAGCATCCGGGCCGAGGTATCGGCACTTCGGCCCCATGTCGCGATGCGTCAACTTGAACCACGCGCGGGCGAAGACCTCGGAGAAATACTCCGGATCCTTGTAGAACTTCTCGGAGATCTTCCGATACTCAGGATCCATCTTCAGGCCCATATCCGCGTCCGTCATGATCGGGTTGTAACGGATGGACGGATCCTCCACATCGACCGGCTTGTCCTCTTCTTTGATGTTGATCGGCTCCCACTGGTGGGCGCCCGCGGGACTCTTCTTCAACTCCCACTCATAGTTCAGCAGTAGGTAGAAGTAACCATTGTCCCACTTCGTCGGATAGGTCGTCCAGGCGCCTTCGATGCCGCTCGAGACCGTGTTTCGGCCAATGCCGCGGCTGGTCTTGTTCATCCAGCCCAAGCCCTGTTCTTCGATGGGAGCCGCTTCCGGCTCCGGACCCAGCTTGGCAGCGTCGCCGTTGCCGTGACACTTGCCAACAGTGTGTCCGCCGGCCGTCAGGGCAACAGTCTCTTCGTCGTTCATCGCCATGCGCGCAAACGTCTCGCGCACCTGCTGGGCGGTCTTCAGCGGATCGGGATTTCCGTTCACGCCTTCCGGATTCACATAGATGAGACCCATCTGGACTGCTGCCAGCGGGTTCTCCATCGTCTTTGGGTCTTCGACGTTCGCGTAGCGTTCGTCGCTCGGCGCCAGCCATTCCTTCTCGGAGCCCCAGTACGTGTCCTTCTCCGGGTGCCAGATATCCTCGCGGCCGTAGGCGAAACCGAAGGTCTTCAGGCCCATGGATTCGTAAGCGATTGTGCCCGCCAGGATAATCAGGTCCGCCCAACTGATCTTGTTGCCGTACTTCTTCTTCACCGGCCACAGCAGACGGCGCGCCTTGTCCAGATTGACGTTGTCGGGCCAGGAGTTCAGCGGCGCGAAGCGCTGGTTTCCGGTTCCGCCACCGCCGCGACCATCCGCGATTCGATAGCTGCCGGCGGCGTGCCAGGCCATGCGGATCATCAGGCCGCCATAGTGCCCCCAGTCAGCCGGCCACCAGTCCTGGCTGTTCGTCATCAGATCGTGCATGTCCTTCTTGAGGGCATCGAAGTCCAGTTTCTTGACTTCCTCACGATAGTCGAAGTCCGCGCCCATCGGGTTTGGCTTCGTATCGTGCTGGTGCAGGATGTCGAGGTTCAGCGTGTTGGGCCAGAACTCCGTATCGCGTGAGGCCACCGTCGTGTTTCCGCCATGCGCGAAGGGGCACTTTCCACCGTTCTGTTTCGAATCATCAATCATCGGACTGCTTTCCTTATGTCGTTATGGGAATCAAGGCTGTGCCGGCGCCAGAAGCTTCCTGCTCGCCATCAACCACTTGCGTGCTAGCACCCCATGTGCCTATAAGTGAAATACAAGTTTCCTAAGAGGCGATAGGCAGAGCCTATAGTTATGGATATTCAACGATTACGGTATTTCCTCGAAGTTGCCCGACAGAAAAACTTCTCCCGAGCGGCCGAGATTTGTCATGTTTCGCAACCGTCTCTCAGTCAGCAGATCAAGAAACTGGAAGAGGAGGTCGATGGGCCGCTCTTCCTGCGCAACCGCGGCCGCATTACGCTCTCGCCGCTGGGGGAGTCTTTTCTAAAGTATGCGCAAACCATTATGGCGAGCGTCGCTTCCGCCGAGGAGTTTGTTGCCGAGACCCGATCAAATGCCCGCCGAACGATCCGCTTCGGCGCCATCCCCACCATCGCGCCCTACATAGTGCCTCAGATCTTCGCTGCTGTTTCCAAGAGCGTGCCGGGCATCAAGTTCGAGCTGCTGGAGAGTCAGACCGAGTTTTTGACCGAGGCGCTCACCATCGGCACGATTGATTTTGCGATCATGAGCCCTCCCACCAGCATCGACAACATCTGCGATCACCTGACACTCCGCCGCGACGAGCTCTTGCTGACGCTCCCAGCGAACCATCCCCTGGCAAAGGCCCGGAGCATCACGCCGGCAAAGCTCAATGAGGAGTCCATCATCATGCTCGAAGACTCCCACTGCCTCGCGCGCCAGGTGTCGGCCTACTGCGCGACAGCCGGCCTCACGCCGGACGTCAGCATCCGCGGCTCTCAGATCGAGACGCTCCTCCGACTCGTCGAACTCGGCTTCGGCCTCACTTTCACGCCGCGAATCGCAGTCGATGACAGCAAGAAACGGAAGCTCGTCTTCCGCCAGATTTCTAAAGACCCCTGCTACCGCGAGATTCGCCTTGTGTGGCTGCAGCAACCCATCCTGGCGCGATCACAGAAACTCACCATCAATGCCATTGAAGAATTCTTCGGCTTGGCAGAGCCAGTATCTGCTCTCCCCAAGCCGCATTGAAGCCAGAGAACTCGAGTTCGCCACTAACAAGCGGCGACCCGCGCCCTCCCACCATGGCAGGTTTTGGGCGCGGGCTACCGGCAACGGAGATGCCTTAGTGGTGAGTCAGTTCTGAAACCGCCCCAGACATCGCCTCGACTGCCTCCGCTGTGGAAAAGACATGGCTGGCAATCATGCGGAAGTTGACGCATGCCGCAACAAACCCATCCATGCCCGGGACCTTAGCTGCTGCGGTAGCATCGGCGACCACCGCGACTTCGAAGCCCTGCTCGACGAGATCTCGCAGATGTGATTCTACGCACAGATTCGCGGACATTCCGGCAAGGAGAACCTTGCTGATGCCACGCTTGCGAAGCTGGAGCGTCAGATCATTGTTTTGAGGGCCGTAGACTTTGTGGGGACTCGTGATCACCGTCTCAGCCCTGTTGATGTATGGTTTGTAGCGCTGGAGCCAGTCGGCTCCACTGCCATCCATGCCTTCCATACTCAGTGCCCCGGGCCGATCGAACATGCCGATCGAGTGCATCAACCTCTCGAGGGCGCCTTCGAATTTCCAACCGTGATCGTGTGGGAAGTAGTAGTGTGGGCTGATGAAGAGTTGAATTCCATTCTGGTAAGCGGTCATCATTAGAAGCTCGATGTTCCCGACGGCTTGATTTTCCCGAACGCTTTCGCCGACGACACCGAATGCCGCGCCGTTTTCATGCAGGAAGTCATTCTGTGGATCGACGACGAGGAGTGCGGTAACTCCTGCTGTTATTGTGAAGCTCGGATCTGGGATTCCCGAGTCGGGGAGTGACGCGCGCATTGCTTCAAAGTACGTGGGATTCATAAGATATCTCCTGAGTGCATCTGGATTTGTTGCATGGATTGTCCGCTGTTGCTGAGACGTCAGCATGAGGGGAGTGGTCCCCCCATGCTGTACGATCGGGACTCAACAGGCGCACTGCACCGGTTCGACTTTCGGGAAATCCACTTCGGTTTCGGCAACGTTGTTGAAAAGGTTCGTGTAGAAGTTGAGTGCAACGTTGGCGACGACTTCCGCGATTTGCGCCTCAGTGAGTTCAGCCTTAGCCGCTTCGATCTGTTCGGCGGGCACGCGTCCGCGATCGCGAGCGATGGCAGTCGCAAGCTCGACGACGGCCCGCTGACGCGGCGTGGTGCCGAGACCCTGGCGTGCGGCCAGGATGACGTCTTCCTTCAGGCCGACCATCTTGGCCAAGGCGCTGTGCGCGGAGGCGCAATACTCGCAGCCGTTCACCTCGGCAACCGCCAGGCTGATGAGTTCGCGTTCCCGAGCGTCGAGGGTGCCGGCAACCAGGGTGCTGAAGCTCAGGTAGCCCTCGAGCACCGGCGTCGAGGCGGCCATCGTCTTGACCATATTCGGGACAAGGCCCAGCTTCGATTTGACGGCGCCGTAGAGCTCGCTGGTGTGGCCTGTCGCTTCGGACTCGGAGATTGGAGTGATTCTCTGCATTGTTCTGATTCCTTTTGGTGGGGAGTTTGTTTGTCCCGCGAATCGGCGTGACGCCGGCTTCTAGTTGCGGAGACTGTGCCGCCAGGCTGGGCCTGTATGGATGGCTGATTTTGTTGGATTTGCGAGGTGGGGTGGCCGCGTCTTTGCGGAACGCATTTGCGTTTTTTGCGCTTTTGCGTTGCGTGATCCAGCGCAAATGCATTTCATTCCACAGGGTACATTTCCCGAAAGGTGTCGAGTCTCTTGAACATTGATACCCTGCAACTCGTCATGGTCGCCGTGACTGGAGAACGGTCTCCCGAACGCGTACTCCAGAGCATCGTCAGTGGCCTGACGAGCCCGGTCGGCTTCGCTCTGACGCGCGTCTGGGTTCTCGGTCCGGGAGATCTTTGCGAGACTTGCCGCCTGGCAAGAGCCTGCTCCGACAAGAGCCAGTGCCTGCACCTGGCCGCCAGCGCAGGACGTTCGGGCAATGATCCATCGATCACTTGGGACAAAATCGATGGTGATTTCGCGCGCTTCCCGCTCAACTACCGCAAGATCGGCCACATCGGGGCGACGGGTGAAGCGCTGCTGATCGAGAATGTCGCCGACGATACGCAATGGATGATCGACCAGGATTGGGCCGCGAACGAAGGAATCCGCAGCTTCGCCGGTCAACCCCTCGTTTTTCGTGGCGATGTTCTCGGCGTGCTGGGGATATTCTGTCGAGAGCACATCACCACGGAAGAATTCCGTTGGCTGCGGATCTTCGCGGATCAAGCTGCAGTCGCGTTGGCGAACGCTCGAGCGTTTGCCGAGATCGAGCGCTTGAAGGCAGAGCTCGAGGACGAGAACGCTCTCTTGCGCGAAGAGGTGACAGGATTCGATGCGCACCAGGAATTGCTCGGTCAAAGCCCGGCGATGCGGCACTTATTGGAGCAGGTGGAACTCGTGGCGCCGACAGACGCCGCCATCCTGATTCTCGGCGAATCTGGATCCGGCAAGGAATTGGCCGCCCGCGCGGTGCATCGTCGAAGTCGTCGTGCCGATCGGCCACTCGTTCGAGTCAACTGCGCGGCGATCCCACGCGAGCTCTTCGAGAGCGAGTTCTTTGGCCATGTGAAGGGGGCATTCACTGGCGCGGTCAGAGATCGCGTTGGGCGGTTTCAACTCGCGGATCGGGGGACGCTTTTTCTCGATGAAATCGGGGAGATCCCGCTCGACCTGCAGAGCAAACTTCTCCGCGTCCTGCAGGAAGGCGAGTTCGAACGCATTGGCGAAGCGACGACACGAAAGGTTTCCGTCCGAATCATTGCTGCCACGAATCGCGACCTAAAGGCGGAAGTTCTAAAGGGAAGATTTCGCGAGGATCTCTACTATCGGCTGAGTGTTTTTCCAGTCAGTGTGCCGCCGTTGCGGGAACGGAGAGAAGACATCCCCATGCTCCTTGCGCATTTCGTTCGAGAAGCCACGCATCGACTTGGAGTGAAAGCCCCATCTGTCTCCGCGCGCGAAGTCTCTCGCCTTCAGCATTACAATTGGCCTGGGAACGTGCGCGAACTCGGACATGTTGTGGAACGTGCCGTGATCATGGCTCGAGGCGGAAAGGCCGACTTCTCCTTTGTCACCTCCAGCACTCCGGGGCTTTCGAAGGAGGAGAATTCCAAGAGTAGCCCCGACGTTCTCCGAGACAAGGAACTCCGCGCCGAGCAGATCGCGAATATTCGCCGAGCCCTCGATGAGACCGGCGGCCGGATCTATGGCGCCGGCGGAGCCGCAGAACTCCTCGGCATTCCGCCCAGCACGCTCACCTCGCGGATCCGCCGATGGAAGATCCGAAACTGAAGAGCATGACTGGCGAATCCCCAAGGCTACATGTCAGTAGCTGAAGTGATCCAGCTTCACCTTCCCTCGGAAGATCCAGTAGATTGAAATGGTGTACGCTAGAACGCACGGCATTCCAATGATTGCAATGGTCAGCATGATCTTCAATGTCTTCTGTGACGACGCCGCAGTGTAGATCGTCAGGTTATTCGCCTCGTTCAGCGAGGAGACGATCATGTTTGGGTACATCCCGATGCCAAAGAGAGCGATCAGCGCCGCGATCGCGATACACGAGGAGATGAACGCGTGCCCCGGCTTGTGGACGTACACGGATCTTGGAATGTTGGCCACGGCCAGGACATTCAGAATCACAATTCCCCACACCCACGGAAAGTGCGAGAAGTTCGCGGTCATGGAAGGCACTTGCGTCAATGTGGCAATCGTAACGATCATGTAGAGGACGACGAAAATGGCAGTGCTGTGGATGATCCACCGCTTCGCTTTCTCATGCAGATCCCCCTCGGTCTTCAGGTAGATATAAATCGCCCCGTGCATCGTGAACATACTGAGATTAAACAAGCCAACCAGCAGTGCGTACGGGCTCAACAGGTTGAAGAAGCCGCCCGTGTACTCCATGTCGGCTCCGATGGGAATTCCGATAACCAGATTGCCCACTGCCACGCCAAATAGAATAGACGCGACAATACTGGCTACGCTGAACGCAATATCCCAGGACCGGCGCCACCACCTCATGGGCTCCTTGCTGCGGAACTCGATCGACACGGCACGGAAGATCAGCATGAAGAGCAGGATCATGAACGGAAGATAGAACGCGCTGAAGGCCGTTGCGTACGCGTTTGGGAAAGCGGCAAAGAGCGCACCGCCGGCCGTCACCAGCCACACCTCGTTGCCATCCCACACCGGGCCGATCGCATTGAGCATCGTGCGCCGCTCGATATCTCCGCGGGAGAAGAGATGGAGTGCCCCGACCCCCAGATCGAACCCGTCGAGGATTGCATAGCCAATCAGCAGGATGCCGAGCAGGGCGAACCAGACTACATTGAGATCCATCAGGTCTTCCCTTCTTCAGTCGGTGGAGTCTGCGATTCCAACATGTCGGCCCCAGCTTTTCGTTTGCCGGCGGCGGCCGCGAATCCCGCCTCTGCCATCCCGCGGTCGTCGTGCTCTGCCGATGGCCCAGCCTTGATCTTCCGATCAAGGAGGAAAAGAAACAGCAAGAGAAGCAGGAAGTAGATCAGGGTGAAGAGAATCAGCGAAGCGAGCACCGCCTCGGCGGCGACTGCCTTCGAAACACCATCAGTCGTTCGCAACAGCCCATACACAATCCACGGCTGGCGCCCCACCTCCGCCGCGACCCAGCCCGCCTGGTTGGCCAGGATTGGCCCCACCACGGAAAGAACAAAGATCCACAGCAGCCAGCGCATCCGGAAGATCCGGTCCCCTCGAAGTAGGAACACCGACAACCACGTAAGCCCGATGAAGTACATTCCCAGGGCGATCATCAGATGATATGTCTGAAACGGAATCTGCACGGGAGGGCGATCCTCCGGCGCCACTTGATCCATACCGGTTACCGGAGTCGTGAGATTCCAATGCACCAGAAAGCTTAGCCCGCCGGGAATCGGGATCCCAAAGCGAACTTCTTCCGCTTCGTTATCCGGAACTCCCATCAGGTAGATCGGGGTCGACTCTCTCGTTTCGTAAACGCCTTCAAACGCCGCGAGTTTCGCAGGCTGATACTCCGCCACGATTTCGGCACTCTTGTGGCCCACCAACAACTGGCTTACTGATGCGATCGCCGCGACAAACAGCGCGATCTTGAAACTCCTTCGCGCAAACTCGACGTGTTTTCCTTTCAGCAGGTACCACGCGCTGATGCTGAGGGCCAGGAACGCGCCTTGAAGGAACGCGCCAATCAGAACGTGGGTCAGCCGCGTCATGCTCGATGGGTTGAAGACCATCGCCCAGAAATCCAGAATCTCGGCCCGCGCCATCAGGCCTTCGCCCACAATATGGAACCCCGCCGGCGTTTGCTGCCAACTATTGGCCACCACAATCCAGACAGCCGAAAACACGGAGCCCAAAAACACCATCACGGTGCTGAAGAAGTGCATCTTGGGACTGACCTTGTCCCAGCCAAACAACAGAATCGCGAGGAACCCGGACTCCAGGAAAAAAGCAAAGATCCCCTCCGCCGCCAGCGCAGAACCGAACACGTCGCCCACGAACCGCGAATATGTGGCCCAGTTCGTTCCGAACTCGAACTCCATCACGATCCCGGTGGCCACACCCAACCCGAAGGTCAGTCCGAACACTCTCACCCAGAACTTGGTCAGTTGCTCGTACAACGGGTCTTTCGTCCTCAGATAGAGCCCTTCCATGATCACGATCAACAACCCGAGACCGATGCTGAATGGGGGATAAAGGTAGTGGAACATCGCAGTGAGCGCGAATTGAACACGAGACAGGAAGACGACATCTAATTCCATTGGAGCATACCTTGATCAAATCGTCGGCCTCAGCCGCATCACGGCGCCGCAAAATCCACACCCGCAAGCACACTTCTATCGGAAGTGCTTAGCCCGCAACTAGGATCGACCGGCCATGTGGGCAGGAAGTGAAGTTCTTGCAACTTGCCTGGGATCCGTGACTCTGGTCAGAACCGAGAATCAACGAGATTCCAGTTCCCCACCGACTCGAAGGC
This sequence comes from bacterium, assembly GCA_020444065.1. NCBI lineage: Bacteria > bacterium. The sequence goes on from JAHLLQ010000008.1 coordinate 142,197, forward strand.
CAATTCTGAGTCCTTGATGTTATTGGTTTTATTGCCCCAGGCAATCCGGTCCTAGAGGCACTTGGCCCTTAAGTGCTGCACCCCTCTCGCAATGGAGAGGGGTGCAGTGTTCTTCCAGCAGGTTGCAGGTGATCGCTTATGGTGTCAGATCCGACGCGTCGCGCACGCCGTCTTCGTTCAGGTCCAGGTTATCCAGCGGAACCACCGGTGTTCCGTCGATTCCGATGATATCGCTGATTAGGTCAGCCTGCGTTTGCGGAATGTCGCCGAGCGTGTTCAGAACTTCATTCGTCACGATCACATCTTCGGTGTCGAAGACAATCGAAGCGGTGTTGGCGATGACCGTGGTCAGGTCGAGAGGCTGATCGGGTTTCGGATTCACGCTGAAGACAACTCGTCCTTCGCCTCGCCCGGTTTCATCGTTCGGAGGAAGGAAGCCGGCAAAGGCGTCCTCCGGCCATTCGCCTGTGGCCGGATCGATCGTGTGGAAGACAAACTGCACACGGCCTGTGGCGCGATCGAGTTCGCCGGTCACGTCGACCCAGTATTCGGCCGGCACGTCTTCGCGATAGTCGCCGATCACGACGCGTTGGTCGACTGCCTTGGCGTCTTCAACGATCGGAAGCGTCACATCGCCCCAGGCGATTTCGGTCACGCGGAAGGTTGTCCAGTCCAGCGTGTCGGGCAGGTCGTCGACAACAAACACATCCTGTGCGGGCACGGTCGCATCGGACTTGTTCTCGAAGTAGATCGAGTAAACGAGTTTCTCATCCGTCTCAATGATGTGGCGCGCGCCCCAACCATCCGGTCCGACCTTTTCGTTTGGATCGCGCGGCACGACGGCGCTTCCACCATCGGGGCCGAACGGGCCATGTCCAGGTGGCGCAGGGGTCGGTGGGGGAGAGGGCGGGCACTTGGGCGGGCAACCCTCGTTCTTGCAGCACTCCGGCGGCGGCGAAGGCAGATTGCGTGAGGCGTCTGCAATATCGTCGGCTGCGCGTTTAGCGGGCTGCGCTTCCGGTGCGGCGGCAGGATACATCGCAGCCGGCAATGCCGACGGCGAGGACCACACGCTACCGTTCGCGGAGGTCGCGTACTTCAGAATGGAATCGCCGGTCGTGGTCAGGTCGCCGTCTGTGTCTTCGCTCCACACAGCCAGGAACCCAGTGCCGGTGGCGGCGATGGTGGGAGTCCCACAGAGAGGCGAACGACTGAGTTCCGTCGGCATGGACCACGTCGATCCGTTGCCGCCAGAAGCCCACACGATGATTTCACCATCGACCGAGTTCAACCATACGACGGCCATGTTACCGGAGCTATCGATGGCAATGCGGGGCCGATCGTTCTGGCCGGGAGGCATGGTGGTCAGCGAAGCGGGGGCGCTCCAGACGCCGGTCGTGCGCTTGGCAATCACGATCGCGGTCTCTTCCTGGGCTGCGATGATTTCGGCAACATCGGAGGCTGAAGTGAGTCCGGTCGAATCCGCTCTTGCCCAGACGGCGACCAGGTCGCCGACCCCATCATAGACCATCGACGGGTCGTTGCTGAAGCTCACGGTCGAATCGGCGCTCGCCTGATTCGATGCTGCGGTTCCGTCGCAGGATGCAATAGTTACCAACGATCCCAGCGCCGTGGCATAGTTGCCTGTTTCTTTCTTCCAGATGACCTCGGCACCACCGCCGGGCGTGCGCATGGCGACAGCCGGTCCGTCGTGGTACAGATCCGACGCAACGTCGGCGACAACCGGCGTGCCTTCATACACACCGTCTGTTCCAACAAATGGATCGATGGTGGTTTCCAAGGTTTCGATTACGGGATAACCCTCTTCGTAGGTGCGCCAGATCTCGGTGATCTTCGATCGCGATGCGATTCTCTCATGGCCGACGCGGAAGTCCTCCTTCGAACTGCAACGCCCACCCATCTTCTTCGTGAACTTCTTGTTCACGATCCCACGGAATACGGAGATCGTTCCGTAGATCGTCAGGCAGAGTTGATCAGCGCTGGCGCCAGGTTTGGGTCCGCCGAACGTATAGGAGACGGCGCCAGTGATATCGAATCCCGCGCCAAGATCCGTAGCGCCCAGATAGTCGGTGAAGTTCGCTTTACCACCGCTGTTGAGAGCGAGTTCTGCCGATCCGTAGTGCGGCCATGAGCCAGGCTGGTTGGCAAACCAACCGAGCTTGCCGCCCAGGCTGCCTCCGGCTGTTATTGCAGGCGTCAGCGTTCCGACCGGAATGCCGCCGATCAGCACCGGGATGGGTGTATCTACGGTTCCCTGCAGGATACCATTCATGGCAATCGTCGTGCTCTTCTTCATGTAGTAGCACTGGGGCTTCTTCAGGTAGTAGCTGGTTGTTCCGGTGACGTTGCCGCCGATGTCGAGCTTGCCGCCGAGCGTCACCTTCAACTCTGCGGTCAAGGAATCGGAGAAGCCTTTGCAGCTCGGTGCGTCGCGACAGGCCTGACCGGACGCGCCGAGGGCGAATTTCTTGCCGATTGTCTTATCAGCCGGCGGAGGCACGGGCAGGTCGATTCCGAACTCCCAACTGTCGCACACGGTGTCCGGCGTAGGAAGCAGCACAGGTTCCGTCAGCGTTGGTGTGGACGACGGCCAACTTCCTGCGGAGTTCACATCGATGGCAGCGAAGTAGAGGTCGCTGTCGTCCTCGACAGTCCCCGTTGTGTTGCGCTGCAGCCAGAAAACCATAACGATGCCGGAATCATCGACGACAACTTCGGGCAGCGTATCCTCGTTCGCGTCGGAGGTCAGTTGCACTGGCGTTGTCCACAGCAGATTGCCGGTGTCAACCTTGCCGACCGACCAGTAGATCGTGGCCGCTTCTGCCTCTCCGGGGATGGATTGCCAGACCGCCACGTAACCGGGTTCGCCGACGCCGAAGAGTTCTTCGTGCCAGGCCACGGAAACGGCTTGGCCATTTGCGTCGGCCAGATCCGCAGCCGTGGTCCACGCGCCGCCAGACCACTGGGCTGTTCTAAGTGTTCCGCCGTGTTCCCAGGCCAGAAGTACCTCGCCGCCAGACGCGGCAACGAGGTCCGGATTGAGATCCTGGGCGACATTGTCGGCCACGTCGGGGGCAGCCGCCAGCGGCCACGCCACCAGGTCCAGGCCGTTGATATCCGACTGGCCGATGATTTCAATCTGGGGATAGGGATCGAGACCGTAGCCGTCGACGCTGATCAGGTACGTTGTATCCGTTAACTCTGGAATCACATACCGGCCTTTTGAATCGGTGATCCCGACGGCGAAGAGAGATTCATCTTCGGACAATGCCGTTACGGCGACGCCGGATTTCGCAGCGCCGGTCTGGCCGTCCGTTACGACGCCGGAGATGGCAGCGACATCGAGGCCGGCCTCTGCGCGAATTTCGAGATCCAGGAGTTTGTGGATGGCATGCGTTTCCTGTCCGCGGGCCTGGAGACGTGCAGCGTTCTGGTACAAGACAGCTCGCAGTTCCGCCCACGTGGAACCCAGCCGGGTCTTTAGCCCCGGCCAGACGGCGTCCCATTCGACGAGCGTCAGGTAGGCGGGTCGCATCGTGTCCTTGTAGGTCTCCAGATCCAACGCACCCGTATCGGCGGCATACCAGGACCAATCGAAGGAGTAGTGCTTTTCTCCGTCCACGCGATAGGAGATCGGGATTCGATTCGTTTCCCCCGGCGGGAGAATGGAAGCCGGTGAGGTACTGCTCGTCGCCAGCAGATGAATATCGCCGCGAACGAACTCGTCCGCGCTGCTCAGGCGCCACTCCACATCATCCGTGTTTTGAATCGTCACCCACGGGGCATCCATGTCGGAGTCGCCGGTGTTCTCGTAGATCAGGTACATCGTTGCCGTGCGGTTGGGACGGATGAACGGATTCACGTCGAGCCACAACTCGAGGTTCGGCCCAACGCCCGGTTCGATAGTGAATGCCTGGGCCATAACCTGCTCTTCGCTATCCGGCCAGATCACGGCCACATCCGTGGGACCCGTGGCCAATCCTGACAGATCCATCGGAACGATCAGTTCTGAGGAAGACTGGGCGCTCGGTGCAAAGGACCCAAGCGCCGTTGCACCGCTGCGGAGTTCGACTTGCATCGCGCCCTCAAAACCCGCGCCGATCACATGTTGCGTAGTCGTACCGGCGTTACCGCCGGAGACAATCGTCACATGAGTCGCGCGACGGGCAACATCCTCGCAGGAAATGTTGAATCGTCCTGCCGGGGCAGGATCGTTTTCCATATCCTCGTATAGGACCGTGAAGACATAGGCGCCGGCGATCGGTTCCGGAATGACGAACTCGAAGCCGCCGTTGTTCGCTGCACCCTCCCAATCGTGAGAGGCTTCCGTCGGGGCTAGTCCACGCCGTCCCCAAAGCTGCCAGGTGCCCGTGCCTTCCAGTGGATCGACTCGCACGAGCACATTCTGCGCTTCGCCGTCGGCCAGATTGAGTTGGAAGTCAGCGAAGTCGAGGCTATCAACCGTCGCCTCGATCGCCTCGCCGAGTGTGATCTCCGTTCCCGCGCGGGCGACTGCCCCGTCAGGCGAAATGGCCCACGGATACACGAGGATGCCGTTGCCGATGGACATGCCCTGGCCCTGCGGGTTGATTGAGTAGTGATTCGGCCCAGTCGGATGGCCCCACCAGTGGAACCGCGCATCGACGACAGTGTTCGGTGTGCTATTCATCATCGACGTCTTGCCGTTGTAGAGTTGGTTGTTTACCAGGGTCGGTTGGGCGTCGCTGTGGATTCGAATGCCACCCAGGCCGTCGTGCAACATGCAATTGCGCACGAAGACATCCGACGAGCCAATCAGAAGCATCGCGTCGTAGTACCAGGGCTGGCCGCCGCCCCAGGCGAGCTCGCAAGATTCGAGGTGGCCGGATGATCCCGGTGCGAAATCAATATTCCACCACTCTCCCTCGCTGGGGGGATCGTCGAAGGGGATGAATCGAATTGGTTGAGCGGCAGTTCCTCGAGCCTCCAGGCGTCCGGCCGCCTGTACCGCAAGGGAGTTGCCATTGCAGAGCAGAGTCACTCCCGGGTCGATCGTCAGAGTTGTGCTGGTGGCAACGATGCTGTTGCCGCGCATCTCGTAGGGCAAGCCACAGCGCGAGATGCGAACGTCCTGTGTAAGCGTCTTGCCCTCCACCCAGACAACGTCGCGGGCCGTGTTTTCTGCAGACAGTCCCCGCATGCTCGGTTGCATGTCCAGCGTCTCCAGCTTGAAGGCGGTGCCGCCCGTGTCGCTGATGTCGACATTTTCGATCGTCGGCGAAATCCCGATACCATTCAGGTTCACGCCATCGCGTCCCAAGAAACGGAATCGGCTGTTGCGCAACGTCACATCGGAGCTTTGGATTCGAATTGCCGGGTTGTACTGGGCCCCGTACTCGAAGAGGCAGTGCTCGAACGATGCAATGCCGCCCGCAGCGACTAGAATGGAATCCCAATCGCCACGATTTGGCGTCTCTGTCAGGTAGCTCGTAAAGACGATCGGATCCTGCTCCGTTCCGTTCGCCACCAGGGTTCCACCGTCCTGCACGGTCATGACCAGGTGAGACGTGGAGCCGGTCGGGCCGAAGCGCACCTCAAGGCCCGGGCCGATTGTCAGGCTGGCCCCGGGAGTGACTACTGGGGAGTAATCGAGTCGAACGATTCCCAGCGAAGAATCCCACACGATATCGCGCGTCAACGGCTTCTCCGGCCGCGCGAGAATGTGTACGCCATCCGTACCGTTTTGCTGGAACGTCAGATTCTCGTAAAACGGCGCCATATCGATGGAGCCCTGCTTGATGGCGTAGTCGCCGTTCTGCACAAACGTTGCCGTCTGAACGCGGGGCGCCTGATGGCGATCTTCCAGCACCAGGCCATTGAGGCTATTGCTGGTGAACGTGACGTCAGACAGCACAGGGCTGATGCCTTCACCGAGGACTGTCACGCCGGAGTTGCTCGAGAAGCCGAATTCGCAGTGATCGATGTCCACAGAGGAACTGGAGATTTTCACCATTCCGCCGCCGTGCATCATGGTGCAGTGGGAAAGCACCGCCGACGCGCCGGCTGCGATATTGAAGGTGTTCCAGTCGCCGCGGCTCTGCTGCTCATTCGCGGAGACCATCGTAATTGGCAACAGCTCCGTCCCTGCGGCGGTGAACGTCCCACCGGCTTGCACATTCCAACTCAACCGACTTGTAGATCCATTGCCGCCCATCAGAATATTCACGCCCGGCTCGATCGTGAAGGAGGCGCCATCGGAAACGAAGACGTCTCCGCTTCCGTTGAAGTAGTAAGGAACGCCGCACTCGGTCAGCGTCGTCGCTCCCGTGATCGTTCCATTCTTGATCTGAATCGCGTTTCGTCCGTTGTTTGTGAGTGTGATGTCCCGATAGACGGGCGACATATCGATGGTGCTTTGCCAGATTGGCATGGTGGGACAATCTTGCACCGTGACGCGCTCGAAGCTGGGCGTGATCATTGCCGCTTCCAGCGTGATTCCGTCCGATGAGGAATGCTGGAATACACAGTCGGAGACTTGCAGATTCGATGTACTGACGATCATCAGGCGATAGCCTGCGCCGCCGTATTCGACCGTGCAGTGCTGCAGTTGGCCAGTTGACCCGGCATTGAAGTCGATCCGGTTCCAGTATCCCGGTGTCGGTGTTTCTTCCGCAGATGTAATGAGGATCGGATCCAGTTCCGTCCCCAGGGCCGTGAGTGTTCCGCCAGACTGAATGTGCCAACTCAGCCGACTGGTGTATCCCGAGCCGCCCATGTAAACCACGACGCCCGGATCGATCGTCAGAGAACCGCCATCCTGAACATACAGGTCGCCGCCCGACTCAAAAAGATAGGGCAGTCCGCAATCGAGAAGCTGCGCCGTCCCTGCGATGTTCCCACTCCGCACCAGAATCCGATCCTGAGCGTTGCTGCTCGCGGATAGATTCGCGTACGCCGGGACCATGTCGGGTGTATTCTGATAGATGGCGCTTTCGACGCTCGATGTGATCGAGACGTTCTCGATCACCGGAGCGATTCCCGCGACATCCAGAAAGATCCCATCGCGCAGGCTCTGATTAATGGAGCAGTTCCGGATGGTTACGCCCGAGGACATGACTTTGAGCGCTCCATCCGTTTCCCCGCCGCGATTGAAGGTGCAATACTCGAACAGCACCGTCGAGCCAGTCGCCGCTTCGATGCGGCTCCAGTTCGTATCCGGCGTCGAGTTCTCGAATGTAATGGGGGAGCCGGAGGTTCCTTGGGCTGTCAGAGTTCCTCCGTTTTCCACCGTGAACCCTCGGTAGCGATTGATCTGAACGACGACACCGGGATCAATCGTGAGTGTCACTCCGGAGGGAACCGTCACCCATTCCGTGATGGCGACCGGACTATCCGCTGTTGTCCAGTGTGTGTCCGTGAGTAACGTCTGGGCGCGACCGATCGCACAAATGGCCACTGTCAGACCCAACAGGCAAAGAACACGGGCGTACGCCCGTCCTTCCAAAGAGCGAATCATCTCCCTCCTCCTTCTGGAGCCCTCGAATGACACTCGAGCATTGTTAAAGCGATATAATTAGGGTAGCGATCGCACGCCATGCTATTGGGTGTCAATTGCCAAGGAAGAAGGCACAATGTTCTCCCGCGAGCTCTGTTTCGCAGGGCGCTCCTGTGCTCGCCGAGACCATGCACAAGTTGCTTGGATTGAATGGCACGCCCGACAGGATTCGAACCTGTGACCTGCGGATTAGAAGTCCGCTGCTCTATCCAACTGAGCTACGGGCGCGCATAGGATGGCTGCGTGTCGCAGCCGCGGGACATTCGTGCGGGATGGGGCGGGGAAATCAACGGCAAATTGCGGCGGATGCGTCTCGCGCACTTCCCTCTTGAAGACAGCGGTCGTCTGTATCGCTCCACGCTCCGGGGAGCGCTCCCCCCAATAGGCGTTGACAGAGATTCGGGTGTCGGGGCCAATCGGGGCCTCAAACGTGTCCAACGAGCTACTTCGGGCCAAGACTTCGCGCAACTTGGGGTGACAAGTGTCTATTGTACGTCGAATTCTGACCGGTGGGGGAGACAGAAAGACGCGTCTCCACACAGAGCAAAACGAACTGATTGGAATGGGCGGATTCCTGCTCGATATCCCCGGCGCGGCCTTCATCAAGGCTCGCACCATGATTACGGGCAAGCGCCCCACCCTGCCTTGGTGGCCGACGCGGGTGATCCCTGTCGTGGATGCTCATCTCAACTCCGAGTCAGATGTTGTGGAATTTGGCTCCGGCAGCTCCACCATCTGGCTCGCTCGCCGCTCCCGTTCCGTTTATTCAATGGAAGACAATCCCAAGTGGGCGCAGATCACAACCGATCGCCTGAGTGAGTGCGGGCTGTCGAATGCGACCGTGACGTTCGCCGAAGGCGAAGCGTTCTCGTCGATTCCCGAGGACAAGGGACCTTTCGATCTGGCCGTCGTCGACGGTAGCTATCGCTGGAAGTGCGTCGAAACCGTTCTGCCGCGCATGAAGAGCGGCGGCATCATCTACCTGGACAACGCGGATGCGGACAAGGATCGGCAGCTCTATCCCGACAAGTCCATGGTGCGAGAAGCGCAGGCTCTGATGGAGGCCTACGCGAAAGAGAATCCCAAGGCGCGCCTCGTCAAGCTGCGCAGCCTCGCCCACGGCGAACTGGCCGCCACCGAAGGTTGGCTGCTCTACATGCCCTGACTCAGTCACATTGCAATGAAGTCAGCCGAGCCCCCCAACGTTTGGGGGGCTCTTGATTTACTCGTAGGTGTGCTCATCCCCGGGGAATGTGCGTTCTCGCACATCGCGGGCGTACTTGCGGATGCCGCGCAGCATGCCGGCCTTGGCATCCGCGTACTTGCGGACGAATGACGGTGGCTTCTGGGTGAATCCCAGCATATCGTGCAGCACCAGCACCTGGCCGTCGCAGACGTTGCCCGCGCCGATGCCGATCGTCGGTACCGTCAGTTCCTGGCTGATCCGATGCGCCAACTGCTTAGGTACGCATTCAAGCACCAGCGAGAACACGCCGGCTTCCTGCTGCCGCTGTGCCATCGCCAGCAGGCGCTCTGCGTCCCGCTCGGCGCGGCCCTGGACACGATAGCCGGACAGCGCATGGACTGACTGCGGGACCAGCCCGATATGTCCCATCACGGGGATGCCGGCGTCGACAATCGCCCGGATTTTCGTCAGAACCGAATCGCTGTGTCCTTCGAGCTTCACTGCCTGCGCGCCGCCTTCCTGCATCAGGCGCCCGGCATTGCGCACGGCGTCTTCCGCGCTGGCCTGGAAGCTCATGAACGGCATGTCGGCAACGACAAGCGGCCGCGCCGCCCCACGGCACACTGCCGCCGTGTGCATCACCATCATATCCATCGTCACTGGCAGCGTCGTATCGAACCCATGCACCACCATTCCCAACGTATCTCCCACCAGGATCAGATCGACGCCACCGTGGTCGGCGATCTGGGCCGTGGGATAGTCGTAAGCCGTGATCATGACGATCGGGCGGCCTGACAGCTTCATCTCTGCAAGGTGAGAAATCCGAACCTTCTTCGCGACTCCCTTGGGAGGCGGCGGAGGAACCGCCGGCTTCACCTCGGGGACTTCCATTTTGGACATTGCCAGTCTCCTTACTCAATCCACTGGCTACATATTACCACTCCGCTCGGACGGGGGGCAAGGGACAGCTTTCCCGCTGGACGCCGGAAAAGCCCCTGTCATAACCTCCGTATTTGCTGGCCGCCACGGCTGTCGGCTCGAATTTGACGGTTGGAGAACCTGATGCCGAAATACTTGATCATCGGAGCGGGCCCCACGGGGTTGGGTGCCGCCCGGCGCCTGGAGGAACTGGGTGAGCACGATTGGCTCCTCCTCGAGCGCCACGCCCAGGCCGGCGGCCTGGCGGGCTCGATCACGGACGAGAAGGGCTTCACCTGGGACCTGGGTGGCCATGTCCAGTTCAGCCACTACGAGTACTTCGATGATCTGATGGACGAGCTTCTTGGCGTCGACGGCTGGATCTATCACGAGCGCGAAGCCTGGGTCTGGATGCGCGATCGGTTCATCCCCTATCCGTTCCAGAACAATATCCGCTATCTGCCGCGCGAGGAAATGATCGAGTGCGTTCAGGGCATTGTGGAAGCCGTCGAAGGCAAGAACACCGCGCCTCGCCCAGGCAACTTCGCAGAATTCTTCACGGCCGCCATGGGCCCCGGCATCGCACGTGTTTTTATGAGGCCTTACAACTACAAGGTCTGGGCATACGAGCCGGAGAAGCTCGATTTTCACTGGATTGGCGAGCGCGTTTCCGTCGTCGACCTGAAGCGCGTCCTGGACAACATCTTCAACGACCAGGACGACATCTCCTGGGGACCCAACAACACGTTCCGTTTTCCGAAGACCGGCGGCACCGGATCGATCTGGCGTGAGTGCGCTGACCGCCTGCCGCAGGAGCGACTCCGATTTTCCGCCGACGTCGCGCACGTCAACACCTCTCGGCGTGTGGTTCGTCTCGCCAGCGGCGAAGAGATATCCTACGAGCACCTTATCACCACAATGCCACTCGATCTGTTCATCAAGCAGAGCGATCTTGCCGCGGAGTTCGCACCCGCAGCAGAGAAGCTGGTTCACTCCAGCACGAACATCGTCGGCCTGGGCATGAAGGGCACGGCGCCGGAGCACTTGAAGACCAAGTGCTGGATGTACTTCCCGGAGGATGACAATCCCTTCTACCGCGTAACGGTCTTCTCGAATTACTCGCCGGGCAACGTACCGGATCCGACGCAGTACTGGTCCCTGATGGCGGAAGTCAGCGAATCGCCCGACAAGCCCGTCGATCAGGAGCGTTTGCTCGAAGACGTCATCCAGGGCGCTCTTAATACGAAGCTCCTGCCCCAGCGCGAGGATCTCGTCGATACCTGGACGATCCGTTTAGAACACGGTTATCCGACTCCATCATTGCAGCGTGACGAGGCCCTGGCGATCCTGCTGCCACAACTTGCAAAGAGAGATGTTTACTCGCGCGGACGGTTCGGCGCCTGGAAGTACGAGGTCAGCAATCAGGACCATTCGCTGATGCAGGGAGTCGAGATCGTCAATCATCTTGTCCTCGGCGTCGACGAGCAGACCCTCTGGTATCCGGCCATCGTCAATGGCCCCAAACCCTGGAAGAGTGGATGAGAACATGATCGCAACCGTGACGTTGAACCCGGCCATCGATCTGTACTTCGAAACCGATGGCATTGAATTCGACCAGGTGCTGGTGTCCGAGCAGGCCACTCGCAGCGCCGGTGGAAAAGGCATCAACGTCTCGCGGATGCTCCACGAACTCGGCACGTCTACGCGCGCATTTGTCCTGATCGGTGGCGACGCCGGCCAGGAACTCGTCGGTCTCGGCAAACGCGGCGGCTTCGATATCCAGTACGTGAACACCGAGGTACACACGCGCATCAACGTCGTTATTCATGATCGTCAGTCAGGCAAACGCATCAAAATCAACTCGCCCGGCGGCGAGACCGACGAACGTTATCTCGCGACCTTCAAACGCATGATCGAGCGCTACATCGCCGGCATGTCCGCCATCGTTCTCGCGGGCAGCGCTCCTCCCGGCTTCGGGCACGGCGCCTACGCAGATCTCATTCGCATGAGTCACCGACTTGGCTTGCCCGTGTTCCTCGACGCGAAGGGCGATCTGCTTGCCTCTGCCATGGCCGAGAACCCGACCGTCGTGAAAATCAATCGCGAGGAGTTGGAGGGCGTGCTGCAGCGTCCCGTACGCACGCCAAAGGAAATCGTCGCTGCTGCGCGGCCCTACATTGACGCAGGAATCCGAATGGTCGTCATCACGACCGATCGTGAGGGAGCCATCCTCGTCGAGGCCGACCAGGCATTTCTTTGCCGTCCACCGGAAGTGTTTGACGTCGAAGCTGTCGGTGCCGGCGACTGCTTCATGGCCGGCGTGGTTCACCAGTACGCCGAAGGCCGCCGCGGCGCGGAACTACTCGCCTTTGCAACCGCCTGCGGCACGGCCTGCGCCAAGACCGCTGAAGATACTCTTGGTCCCAAGAACGAGGTGGAAGCGCTGTTGAAGAAGACCAAGGTCGAGCGGGTCGGCTAAGGCACCGTCCTCCCTTCCACCTTGCGCTTCTGCCCAGCCCCGGTGAACAAGAAGTAGCCATTCTCGCTGCGAGGTGTTCGACCCTTGAGACGATCCACGTTCCTGCCACTGCTCATCCTGATCGCGATTCTTGCCGCCACGGCATTCGCGCAGCCCGCCATCGACGGGCGGTCTGTTCCACCCGATGGCTGGCGATCGTCTGATCTCGAAGCCCCTACAGGCCGCTACGGTGCCGTGGCCATGCGTCTGCAATCCGCCGCATTGGCCGAGAGTACCAAGACAGGTCTCTTGAACCTCGGCTGGAAACCCGTCAGCATTCAGGCCAAGGGCGATGCAACACTGATCATCGTTGGCAATCTTCCGTCGGCTGCAAAGGCGCAGTTCGTCGCCGACGAATTGAAAGCCCAGAAGCTCGCCGACGCAGAGATCGTCGCCTTGCCGCGCGGCACACAGGGCGCCGCCGCAGAGATTGAAGGTCCGTTCCTGCAGCCCTTCCTTCCCACCCCCGGCCTTGCGAAGCCCTACGATTGGGAAGTCCGCGGAAAGGCGCGTCTGCGGGGCATACTGCGCAGCCTGCCCGAATACGACGTCGAAGAATTCCAGCAGCACATGACCTTGGTTCTGACCGGCGACAACGACAGCGGCTTCCGTGGTGCCGCTGCACTGGCCATCGCGAAGCGTCTCATGGACGAACACAGCGACCCCGACTTGACCCTGTTCCTCGCCGGCAAAGTCGCACGGAACGAATGGACCGCCAGTACGCCCGAGACGCTGCAGGCCGGCGAGTATGTTGCTGACATCCTGTACGGGAACCGTCGCGACTGGCGTGGAGCCTGGTCGGCTACCGAGGCTCTCATCAATCACCCGGATCGTACGCTGCAAGGACGCGTCCGCGATCGCTTGCGCCGGGCTGCGCTTCTTGTCGATCTGGCCGCGGGCTCTCAAACTCCGAAGCCTTCCTGGGGAGAAGTTCGCTCCGAACTGCGCCAGGCATGGGACTTACTGCCCGCGGGCAATCCGAAGCTCGCCGCCAAGATCGAGCTGATGTACATGGAGACCTTTGCCTGGCAGGGACAATGGGATCGCGTCGAAGAGCTCGCACGCACATTGACCGAGCGCTATCCCGACCAGAAGGCGGAATCCGCTGTCGCTTCGGTTTTCCTGGCCCGTTCACTCGAACGCCGCAGCGGCATCGAGGAAGCACTCATGATTCTCGATCGTGTGATCCAGCAGGACTACGCGCCGGGCGAGACTCTCTACATGGGTACCGAGGCGCTTGATATTCGCGAGATGGCAACGAAGTGGCGCAATCACTTCGCGCAATTGCAGGCATCTGCAGCCGCTGCCCTTCAGCAGGGCGACAAATAGACCGGCCCGGATCTCGCGACACAGCGACACGAACAGACGTTCATACAATACGAGGGGTTCTGTCCGAGGCTCAGCGGCAGAATCTCGGTAGGGAGTTCTTTTTCCATGAGCCGGCAAAACGAAGACCCAACACGTGAACCTGGCACACAGGAAGACTCAGGAGGGCTGGCTGATAAGCTTGGCCTCGAAATCCACCCGACGGTATTCTTCGTCTCAGCAGGCGTAATCATCGGCTTCGTCCTGCTGTCCCTGATCTTCCTCAATCAACTCTCCGCAGTCTTTGCCTTCATTCAAACCAACATCGCCGACAACGCAGGGTGGTTCTACATCCTCTGTGTGAACCTGTTCCTGGGGTTCACGGTTTACCTGCTATGCAGCCGCTACGGTCGGATCCGTTTGGGAGGACCGGACGCCAAACCGGAGTTCAGCCTGTGGGGTTGGTTTGCGATGCTCTTCAGCGCCGGCATGGGAATCGGCCTGCTCTTCTTCAGCGTCGCAGAGCCCATCTTCCATTACGCCACGCCGCCGCTGGGCGACGAGCCTCAGACAGTCGAGGCCGCACGCAGCGCAATGAACATGACCTTCTATCACTGGGGATTCCACGCCTGGGGCGTCTATGCTCTCGTGGGACTCGCCCTGGCTTTCTTCGCATTCAACAAAGGGCTTCCGCTGACGATCCGCTCCGTGTTTTACCCGATTCTCAAGGAGCGCATTCACGGACCCGTTGGAAATCTGATCGATATCTTCGCTGTCGGTGCAACGCTCTTTGGCGTCGCAACATCTCTTGGCCTCGGGGTGCAGCAGGTAAACGCCGGTCTCGCCCACTTGCTGCCGGTTCCGCAAAACTCTGTCGTTCAGATCGTGCTGATCGCCCTCATTACGGCGATGGCAACCGCATCCGTTGTCTTCGGTTTGGACAAAGGCATCCGTCGCCTTTCAGAGTTCAACATGTGGGTCGCCCTGACGTTGCTGATTTTTGTGCTTCTCCTCGGACCGACGATCTTCCTTCTCAACGGACTCGTTCAGAATATCGGGACCTACATCCAGCGGCTGCCCGAGATGAGCTTCTTCACCGAGGCCTACACCGAGGGCACCTGGCAACGCGACTGGACCATTTTCTATTGGGCATGGTGGATCGCGTGGTCGCCGTTCGTCGGAATGTTCATTGCCCGAATCTCGTTTGGTCGAACTATTCGTGAGTTCCTGACGGGAGTTCTCTTTGTACCCGTCATTCTGACCTTCATCTGGCTGACCGTTTTTGGAGACACTGCCCTTCACGAACAGATGTATGGTGGCGGCGGCATCGTGGATGCCGTGCAAAACAACATCCCGATTGCTCTGTTCGTTCTGCTGGAGAGATTCCCGCTCTCCATCATCACTTCAGTTCTTTCGATCGTCGTTGTGATCACGTTCTTCGTGACTTCGTCCGATTCGGGATCGCTGGTCATCGACATCATTACCGCAGGCGGCAATACGAACCCGCCCGTGCATCAGCGGATCTTCTGGGCCACTCTCGAGGGCGTCGTCGCAGCGGCACTTCTTCTCGGCGGGGGATTGACGGCGCTCCAGACAGCAAGCATCACGACTGGCTTGCCGTTCACCGTTGTGCTGCTGCTTGTTGCTGTCAGTCTACACAAGGGACTTCGTGAAACCTATCGCAGCGATAGGAAGTTGATCAAGCCTGCGACCGGTCACGGAAAGCGCATCGAAGCCCCGAAGCGAGCATTGGCGCGCGGCGTTCCACGCTATCGACCGACGTCACGGAAGGCTTCGAAGACAACTTAGGTGTCTTCCGGTGGGAGCTTCTGCAGCGCACGAATGAGTTCCAGCAGATCATCCTGGTTTACCGGCCCCTGCTTCGACTTCACCGTCTCCCATATTCGGGGGCTGAGAGTCGGAGCAGTCGCCTTGTGTCCATCTTTCCACTCGATGGATTCGGGCGTCAGGCCATCGAAGAGGCCCAGGTTCGCATTTTCATTCTGAAGGAAAGCGCGCCCCTCCTCATCAATCGTCTGCGTGAAGACGCCCTGTACTTCGCCGATCGGCGCACACAGTCCAGTGGCGGGGGAGTCCGGGCCGAGAAAGAGTAGATAGACCTGTCCTGGCTCCAGCCAGATCGCCCCCTCATCGCCGATCGTCTTCGACGGCGCACGATGTCGCCACGTCACCTGCGAATCGGCACGCCATGACCCCTTCAGATCATCGACCACTTCCAGTGTCGTCTCCCACGCGCCAATCGCGCCCCCACCCGGCAGAGGGACGTTGACGATCCGCGTCTCGCCGGCCTTCACCATCACGATCCGGTCTGCACCGGCGGTCAGATCTTGAACCGGCAGCGGGACCAGCGACTTGGCGAACGCCGCACCGGCGATCAGCAGGATTGCAATGAAGAATGCTCTGCGCATGGTCGTCTCCATTCACTCGTTGGTTACAATCGCCCAGAGCATCCTGACAATCGACATCTTATTCCGTCTCGCACAATCCAATCCTGCTCTGTGATTCCCTAACAATTGTCTTGTGGGAAGCTCTCTATCGACGCTCTAATTCACGGTTCGACAGGGACCTGGAGGCAGCCGCAGTGCTCGGCCGACAGCAATACTCGATGCTGAAGATACCGCAGTCGCCGCGCCATGTGCGCCGGCGCCAGCGCTTCATTGTACTCGCCGCCCTGGCTTGTTTCATGGTCTTTGCGCGGCTTGCTCAGGCAGCCGGTGGACACGGCGAAGTGACCATGACTGACAGCGTCGAATGGTTTCCGCTCGCCATCGGTCTCCTGGGCGGACTCGCCATTTTCCTGTTCGGCATGGAGGAACTCAGCGACGCCCTGCAGGCCATCGTTGGCAAGCGCATGAAGCACGTCATGAGCAAACTGACGTCGAATCGTTTTGTCGGCGTCATCACGGGCGCGCTTGTCACCGGCGTCATCCAATCCAGCAGCGTGACCACCGTTCTCGTTGTAGGCTTCATCTCCGCCGGCCTGATGAATCTCTCGCAGGCCATCGGTATCATTCTTGGTGCAAAGATCGGCTCCACGATTACCGGCCAGATCATAGCCTTCAAAGTCACCAAGTACGCCCTGCTACTTGTGGCAGTCGGCTTTGGCACGGGATTCATTTTCAAAGAAGGCCGTGCCCGGCATTATGGCCAGCTTGTCTTCGGCCTCGGCATGATCTTCTTCGGAATGGCCGTGATGGGTTCGACGATGGAACCTCTGCGCGGTTACCAGCCATTTATCGATACGATGGCTCACATCCGGAACTGGCCGCTTGCCATCATTGTCGCGGCACTCTTCACATCGCTGATCCAATCCAGTGCAGCCACAATGGGTATTGTAATTGTCTTGGCATCGCAGGGCTTGGTTCAGGTTGAAGCAGGTATTGCGCTCGCCCTGGGGGCGAACATCGGAACCTGCGCCACCGCCGGCCTGGCCGCGATCGGGAAGCCGCGCGAAGCCGTTCGCGCCGCTCTTGCGCACGTCACCATCAGCATCGTCGGAGCCGCCATCCTCCTGCCCTTCATTCCGCAGTTTGCCGATTTTGCGCGTTCCATTTCCCCCAGCGCTGCCGAAGGCCTCACCGGTCAGGCTGCTCTGGCCGCCGTAGCGCCCCGCCAGATCGCCAATGGCCACACGATGGTCAGTATCCTCATGGCGGCCATGTTCCTTCCCTTCGTTGGCCCCTTCGCTCGCATTCTGGAAAAGATCCTCCCCGAGAAGGAAATCACTCCGCAGGAAGCCAGCATGCGCGAGTGGATTCCGAAATACCTCGACGAAGAACTCATCGAGACGCAGGAAGTCGCTGTCGAAATGGTGCGCCGCGAAGTCGAACGTATCGCGCGCAACGTTGGCCGGATGCTCGATGCGCTGCCTGCCGCGATCTTCGATGGCGACATGAGCGCCATGAACCAGATTCGCGATCGCGACAACAAGGTCGATTCGCTCCATCGCCAGGTGATCGAGTACATCTCCCGCCTGAGCATGGAAGACCTCAGCCATTCTGCCGCCGATTCCGCGATGACCGCCATGGCCGTTTCGACCGAACTCGAAGCCATCGGCGACATCATCGAGAATAACTTCACACACCTGGCCGAGAACGTCGCCAACGGCACGGGGAAATTGGCTCCCGAATTCTCCGAACCGCTCCGCAAGTATCACCAGCTTGTCTTCTGGACCTTCGAATCCGTTGCCACGGCATTCGCCGAGGACGACAAGGAAGAAGCTCGCGTGATCATGAACATGAAGGGCGAAGTGAACGCCCTCGATGCCCAGGTTCGAGCCGACCAGACCGAAATGATCCGTCGCGGCAAGGCTGACGCCGTGAAGACCATTATTCTCCAGACCGACATCATGGAGAACCTGAAGCGCATCTACTACCACGTCAAACGCATCGCCAAGATGGTCGCGGGCGAAGGCGATGTCCGCTCCTGGGAAGAGCCGCCCAAGCCGACCGTCCCAGAGATTCCGGAAGAGGTCCGCTCCGGAGTCAGTTGATCCGCCGCCACAGCCCGACCAATCGAAAACGCCCCCTGCTTTCGCAGAGGGCGTTCACAATTCGTTGGCTGACTGCGCCTTACTTGCTGGCGGCGAACTCTTCGGCGGGAATGATGTGGACGTACTTGCGTCCGGTTCCCTTGCGCTCGAACTTCACGTGTCCGTCCACCTTGGCGAACAGAGTGAAATCCTTGCCCTGGCCGGTGTTGCGGCCGGGGTACCACTTGTTGCCGCACTGGCGAATCACGATCGAACCGCCGGTCACAAACTGCTCGGAGTGAGCCTTTGTGCCGCGCCGTTGACTATTGGAATCGCGGCCGTTACGAGTCGAACCTACGCCTTTTTTATGAGCCATTGGATGCGCTCCTTTCTCGTATTATTCGGCCGGCAGTTCCTGGCCGTCCTTGAGGATTCCGGTGATCCGCAGCTCCGTGAAGGGCTGACGGTGGCCGTACTTCTTCTTGAAGCCCTTACGGCGCTTGAACTTGAAAACAATAACCTTACGGCTCTTGCCGTTTCGCACCACCTGCGCCCGAACGGCGGCATTGGCGACGACCGGCTGGCCGACTTCCACATCCTCGCCCCGGCCAATCAGCAGAACGTTGTCCAGATCCACCTGGCTGCCGCTCTCGACATCCAGCTTCTCGACCTGAATCACGTCGCCGGGCGACACGCGGTATTGGTGACTTCCCTGGCGGAGAATCGCGTACATGACAGTCTTTCCTGACAATACTTGGGTTCCTGGCGCGGAGATCCCCCCGCGCGAAGGGCTCGAATTGGTACTGGTAACGGGGGGCGCCTGTCAAGCCTTGGATGACCGATTCGGCGCCCTTTTTTTCCTATTTCGAGGACGCCACGATCGCCAGCGAGCGGCCCGGCACCTCGATCGAGCCATTCACGCTGCCCAGCGGCTTTGTCCCCACCTTATCGCCCAGCGCGTAAACGTACCCATGATCCATCGAGGGCACGTTGAACGTCTGTGGACGGGCGTCTGGATTGATGAACACAGCGACCTTCTGCCATTCCTCACCTTCCAGGCCCTTGCCGTCCAGCGTGAAGGCAATGGCCGTCGGCACCGGCAGTGCGCTTTCCGTGAACGACAGGCGGTCCCTCACCTCGTGGGCGGTCTTCAGGCGGAAGATCGGATGGGCCTTGCGCAGGGTGATGATGCCCTTGAAGTACTCCACCACGTCCTGATTGTCCTTCTTCCAGACCCAGTCGATCTCGTTGATCTCGTCCGGCGAGTTGTAACTGTTGTGCACGCCGTCCTTGGTCCGCAGCATCTCGCAGCCGCCATGGAAGAACAACGTGCCCTGCGAGACTCCGAGGATTCCGAAGGCCAGCTTCTGCATCTGCTTCAGGTCCTCGACGCTGGCGCTGGGGGAGGAGTGCTTCAACTTATCCCACAGCGTCAGGTTATCGTGGCAGGTCACGTAGTTAATCGAGTCGGTCGGGTTGGTCGCCCAGTCGCTGATCGAGCCGGCGATTCCGTGCTTCACGCCGTCGCGCCGGCCGCCGTTCTGAACGTAGCCGCCATCGGTGCCCTCCGTGGAGCCCTTGATCGCGTCTCGGATATGATCGTTGAAGGCGGCCAGGCCCGTACCTGACACCACGCCCTTGTCGGTCAGGCGACTCAGGCCGGGCGTTCCGCCAGCCCACGGCTCGCCGTAGATCAGGATCGTCGGATCGATCTTGTCCATTTCCTTGCGGAGTTCCTGCAGCGTCTCCAGATCGATCAGGCCCATCAGGTCGAATCGGAACCCGTCGACCCCAAACTCCTCAACCCAGTACTTGCAGGAATCCAGCAGGTACTTGCGGGCCATCGGCGCCTCGCTGCGGAACTCGTTGCCGGTTCCCGATCCGTTCCAGAACGAACCATCCGGCTTCATGCGATGGTAGTAGCCCGGCGCGATTTGCTCGAAGGTCGAGGGCGGCGCCGTGTGGTTGTAGACCACGTCCATGATCACGCGAATGTCCGCAGCGTGCAGTGCCTGCACCATCTGCTTGAACTCGCGGATCTTGCTCTCATTCTTGTAGTCCGACGCGAACCAGCCGTCGGGCGAATTGAAGAAGCACGTCATGTAGCCCCAGTTGTAGACCGGGTCCGACTCGTCGTTATCGAAGTCCTGCGGCGGCATCAACTGAACGTGCGTCACGCCCAGTTCCTTCAGGTGATCGATTGCCGTCTTGATCTCCGGATTGCCGGGCATGTGCGTACCGGCCTCGACGAAGCCAGTGTACTTACCCTTCGCCTCGACGCCGGAATCCGCCGCGATTGTGAAGTCCCGAACGTGCATCTCGTAAATGATCGCGTCTGTCGGAGAATCGCCGTAGACTGGTCGCTTCACCGGGCGGAAGCCTTCCGGATCCGTCTTCCGCAAATCGGTAATGCGCCCACGGCCCAGCAGGTCCGTCGTATTTGTCGCGCTCGGATCGTAGACTTCAGGCGACTTGCCGAAGCGCTTGGTATCCACCTGCACCATGTAGAATCGCCCTGCCAGATCGCCGGCCACGGTGGCTTCCCACACGCCTTTTCCGGCACTCTCCATCGGCACTTCCTTGCGACCGGCATCACCCGCTCGTTCGTCGTACAGAACCACCCACGCTCCCTGCGCGGTGGGGGAGAACAGCCGGAAAGTCGTGGCATCCGGCGAATACACGGCGCCCATAGGCTCGTCCGAGTAGTAGTACTCTGCGTTCATCAGAATCTTCCTGGGAACGGCAACCGACGAGCGGTAGCCGATCGCTTTGGCAGTCACTTCTTCCGCGGTGATATCGATTGGCTTCTCGAGCGTGAAGGCGACCATGAATGTCTGGCCGGCCGATGGCTGCACCGGGCGCGCCTTGACGGCGGCGATCTCCTCGCCATCGACTTCCACACTGAAGTTCTTCGGATCGACCTGCTTCACATTCAGCGGATGAGAGAAAACCAGCGCCATCTTGTCTGCTGCGTCGATGAACGCGCTGGCAATCTTCGGACTGATATCCGGCTTCTCCGAGTAGATCCGCCGATCATTGCCGATCAGCCAGATCTCGTACCCCATGTCCTCTGTCCAGTAGCGATCGCTGCCATCCTTGTGATCCCACGACTGATACAGCCGAGGAATGAACCCAATCCGATCGTCATCCGTGCCCGTTACGCCGTACTGGCTCGTGTCGACCTTGAAAACGACGCCAAAGTCATCGCGGCCCGAGGACATCACCTCGGGGCTCTCTGGCTCCTGCTCGCCCAGGCCATCCCATGTCCAAAGGCTTGCGCGCGTGTAGTCGCCATCATAGCGGTGATAGTGGATTGTCAGAGTCTCTCCCGAGTCTGATACCACTGGTTCTGCTCGCAATGTTTGATCTTGTAGCATGGTTGTCATGAGAATCGCCGCGATGATTATGAGTGTTGGTTGGGCGCCAAAGCCGATCAGGCCTTTCCGATTCATCGTTCACCTTCTGTTTTCGGGGGATTGGAATGGAAATCGCCGCATCCCGCTAACGACTCTTGCCGGCCTATCTCATCGAAGCAAGAGAAAGACCATCGCGGCAAAAGGCTTCTTACTAAAGGGCTTGCCCCCGAAGAGGGGGCATCGCGGCTTAGTCCAAGTCCAGTTCGTCCAACTCGTCAGCCGCCGGTTCCGCAGATTTCGGAGGCTGGCTGTGTGTATCGAAGATCCAGTGCCCCTCGATGTCCGTCTTGCTGGGTAACGGGCTGTCGCTCACGCGATCGCGCGCATTTCGGCGGAACTCTCGGGCACTCTGCAGTCTGCGATGAATATCCTCCAGCCGATGCGGCGCCGTCGGGATGTCATCCTCCGGATGCAGTTGCTCCGCCGAGGGAAGTTCAAGATCCAGCTCTGAATCCAGGTCCACGGGTGACGCGTAGCCGGGACTCAGGTCGAGTTCGAAGTCCGAATCGAAATCTGGATGATCGTCGGCGCCCACATCCAACTCCTGACTGGCGTCTACCGGCACGTCCAACTCCGAATCCAGGTCCGGGATAGGGATCTTGGCCTCCAGCGCCGGATCGGATTCCTCCAGCGGTCCCAGATCATCCGTCCAGGTCCCCTCATGCAGGTCGCTGGCGGACGACGTTGCCGCCTGCGAGGGTCGGGCCATCCGATCATGCCGGTCGGGATCGAAATCCTCGTCCCCAAAATCGAAGTCGCTTTCCAGATCCTCGGGCGCAGGCGACTCACGCGGTGGCTGCTGCGGCTCGAGAACAACGCCGCTCTCCGGACGATTCGGGTCCACATTGAATGGCACATGGGGCGGGACTGGACCGCGGCGCTGCGCAGAACGCACCAGCACAGGAGGCGGCGTCGCATCGTGCGCCGACGGATTCAGGCGATCCGGATTGCCACCCACCGCAACGAAGACCTCTTCCAGTGAGGCCCGCAAGTCCATCGCCGTTTGGAAACGCTCGCCGGGGTTCTTGCGCAGGCACTTCATGATGACGACATCGACGGGTTCCGGCACCGTGCTGCAGATCTCGCGCGGGGGAGTCGGCAGCACGTTCACCTGCTGGTAAGAAATATCGCCGGAGATGAACGGCGGTGACCCAATGAGCATCTCGTACAGGATGATCCCCACCGCATAGATGTCCGACCGCGCGTCGATGCGCCCGCCGTGAACCTGCTCTGGCGACATGTAGCGAGGCGTTCCAATCAGCGCGCCCGTCGGAGTGAATGTCGCTTCCTCGATGTGGACGATGCCGAAGTCTGTTACCTTCACGACACCGCCGGAACTCACCATGATATTGTCCGGCTTGATATCGCGGTGGATGATGCCCTTGCGGTGCGTTGCATCCAACGCATCGCACATCTGGACGCACCAGTCGAGAACCTCGATCACATACTCCAGATCGATGTCGACCGTATCGGCGAACTTGTCTTCAACGATATCGCGCAGCGAAGGTCCATCCACAAACTCCATTGCGATGTACGACTGGCCGTAGACGTTCGAAATATTGTAGTCGAGGATGTTCACGATGTTGCGGTGGTGCAGTGTCGCCGCGATGCGCGCTTCGCGGAAGAAGCGATCGATCGCCTTGTCGCTTCCGCTCAAGCCTTCGCGCAGAATCTTCATGGCCACGATCGTGTTCGTCTTCAGGTCCATGACCTTGTGCACGACACCCATGCCGCCGGAACCGATCTTCTCGACGTACTTGTAACGCCCGATCGAGTGATCGCCGATCAGTTCGCGCATGCGCGGATCGATGGCAAACTCCGCACCCGCGGCCGCGACTTGTTGCTCGAGCATCGCGATCTTGTCGCTGATGTCTCGGAAGTCCGGATCGAAGTCCTTCACCAGCGTCGCGGCCTCCAGCGCCAGGTTCCATTGCTCGGCGTTCTGGAACGAAATCATCAGATCGTACAACTGCTCCAGATCTTCCGAGTCGAGGACTGGAAGCTCCTGGTACTTCTGGAAAGCCGCCTTCAGATCGCCGGCGCGGTACAGCGCAATCGCCATGCGGCGATTGGCCTTCATGCCGAACTCCGGGTATGTCGACGCGCGGCGGTACTCCTTCATCGCGCGCTCGATGTTCCCACGATCCAGATGCATGTCACCGAGCTTAAGGCGCACCTCGCACGAATCCGGATCCTTGATCAGAATCTGCTCGCACGCCTGCACCAGGCGCTGGCGGATGTCTTCCAGTGTGTTGTCGAGGAACAGCGCGCGCTCCGCGTAATACAACGTCCGTCGCCAGTCGCGCCGCTCCGCAAAGAAATTCGTCAGGAACGCCATGTGCCGTTCGCTGACTTCCGGAACGCGTTCCAGCAATGCATCCAACGGTTCCAGGATCGCCTTGTAGTCCTGGTAACCCAACTCAAGCGCACGGAGATAACATTCAAAGGCCTGCTGCCAGCGACGGTTTCGCCAGTGCAATTCCGCCAACTGCAATTCCGTGTTGATCTCGATTTCCCACTCGGCCGAATGCTCCGACGGCATCGGCTTCGGCGTGTCCTCGCGTTCGAACTCGCCTTCCTGGGCTTCGAGCAAAATGTCGTGTTCGTTGATGAATTGAAGCAGGTAAACGGCAGTGTCCAACTCGCCGCGCTTCTCGAGCAGGATCGTGATTTCGTTCAGCAGTGCCTTCGCTTCTTTATCCAGTTCGATGTGCGACAGATAATCGAACGCCTGGCGGTAGTCCTCGAGATCGATCAGGATGCGCGCCAGCCGCTTCACAAGCGCCGGATCGGTCGACAGGGATTCCGCATCGATTTGCCGCGCCCACATCAACGCTTCCTGGTGGTGACCTTGCAGCAGCGACACATTGCAGATCTGGCGGATGGTCGACGTCGTATTCTCTCGGTCATCCTGAAGCTGCTCGATCCGACGCGTCAGGAAACTGTAATAGGCCCCCAGCGTCGCCCCGTCGACTTCACCTTCTTCCAGCAAGCGGCGGTACAGCAGGTCTGCTTTGTCGTAGTGACTCAGTCGCTGGTAAACATCGGCGAAGAAAACCGCAACATTCGGCGGCAGCTCAAAGAGGTTCTGCACCGCCTCGAAGTGATTGATCAGCGGTTCCAGATTCTCGATGCCGAGGGCCAACGCCGAGCGATAGTGCTGCAGCGCATCGCGGTACTCCCCGCGGATCAACTGCAAGTCGCCAAGCGCCCGGTGGATGTCTGGGGAATCGGGGTACTCCTGGCTCAGGCTCCGAAGCTGATTGATCGAACGACCCAATCCCTCCGAATCGATCTGCTCCAGACTCGGCACATCCCGGGTCAGCGCGCGCCCCTGGCCGATCATGTACCCGATCGACAGCGCCCGCTGCAGTTTCACATCCGTTGGGAACAGCTCGCTGGCCTGCTCGTAGAGCTCCAGGGCGCGCTCGTGAAAGTGCCCAGCCTGAAAATAGGCCAGCGCAAGCTGGCGAACCAGCTTATCGTTTTCCGGATGGGAGCGACACGACTTCTCAAGGGAGTCGATCGTCTTCAGGGCGATTTCTCTTTGAGGTGCCGAGGACATATTCCGCGCGCGGTTGTTCTCCCAGTTCAGTGTCCGTTAATTCATCGGGCCAAAAGCCCTTTGAAGCAAGGAAGAACGCGTGAGCCGCCCGTAATGGGTATAAATTTACCCAAAAACAGCCGACACACAGCCGCTAATACATGGCCTAGAAAGAATTACGCCGGTTTCAGACAATTGCGACAGGCGGGCTTACGTCAGTCCTTCACGCTTCGCCTGCAGCGCGATCGCGTTGCGCAGATACAACTCCATGCAGAAAATCACCAGCAGCAGGGCGAACACGCCCGCCGCAGACAGGCCCGCGATCAGTGTGCGCTTTGGCGCCACCCGCTTCTGGGGTGAAACCGGCGGGTCCAGTAGCCGCAGCGTGCTGTACTCCTCGCCGCTGGCAGACACCGCGCGCAGCTTCGCCTCAGCCTGGCTGGCCACGGTCGAATTCAGCCGAACAGCGTACTCCAGGCGGTTCAGTTCCACGCTCAGGCCGCCCGATTCCGCCGCCAGACTCACTGCTTCGTCCCGCAGCGAAGTGACTTCTTCTTCGATTTCCGGAATCAACTGCTCGATACGGACCAGTTCGGCCTTCAAACGGGCGATTTCGCCGGCGGCCGCGCTGGGATCCGCCTCCATGCCCGCTAGCTCCACCTTGAGCTGCGTGCGGCGCTCCCAGAGGCCCGGCTCCGTGCCTTCGCCGATCTGCTCGATCGTCAGGCCGGTGCGCTCCGGCCCGGCGCGCATGTTGAAGCCCATGATGTCATTGCCGATCACATCCTTCAGCTTGGGCTGGGGCATGAACGTCAGTTGGCGCATGGCGCTCGTCAGCTTCGACTCCACCATTTCCTGCTGCTTCTCGACATCCTTCTTCTTTGCGACCGTTTCCTGGACCTCGCCCTTGAGTTCCTCCGCGCGCCGGCGCGACGAATCCGCCAGGAACTGCGCCTCTTCACTCAGCATATTGCCGTACTTGTTGAGGATACGCTGGATCCACAATTCCATCAGGCGGCGTGACTGCCACGTCGACGTGCCCTTGGCGCGCAACTCGATCACCGGCGAGTACTCCGTCGAGATCGTCGTGTCCACCAGCGTCGAGGCGCCGGCGTAGAACCGCAGACGGTACTTCTCCAGCGGCTGCGTGATCTTGTCTGGGAACTCCGGATCGTTCTCGAAGCGCTCGTTGTACTGGTCCCGAATAAAGGCCAGCGTGTGATCCGCCGTGAACATGCTGCGGAACGCCGGTGCCGGCATGCCGGGCTGTTCGTCCTCGAGATTGATCGGGGGCTGAGGCCGCACATAGATCAGTGCGCGGGTCTCGTAGATCTCTCCCGCAAATGCTCGCACCGCCAGATAGCACATCACGAACGAGGCCATCGTCAGGGCCACGATCCACCAGCGCCGCCTCCACAGGTGCAGCATGAAATCCGCAGTCATCAGGCCCGAAGGCGAAGTTTCCTGATCGTGTTCAGCCATGATCCTCAGTCGCTAGAGCCCCCGTAACGGGAGCGAAATCAACATCTCCCCCAAGAACCGGCGCCGGCCCTTGTGCGTCAAGGTCGATTGCCTTCCCGACCGGTCACACTGATCGACGCACTTCTCCGGAGCCACGGAGTTGACAATAGTAAATATTTGTCATTGACACCAGTTATTCAAGGGCGTAGCAGAGAGTTGAATCGATCAGGAAGTAAGAGGGTCAGGAGGTGGAACATGAAGTACATTCTTTGGGTTGGGATTCTTGCGGGATTGATAAGCACCACCAGTACCGTCGAGGCTCGGCGACCTCTGTTCCCGGAGCCAGCCATGAGCTATGGTGAGGGAAGATACATTGGTTTCGATCTCGAAGAGGTGAACGATGTCCTTGCCGTGGGAGAGTGGGGACGAGTGACATTCTTCGACGTGCAGACTGGAGATCAGCTACCCAACCAGTTGGAAGTCCCCGGCATGCCGTTTGCCGATATCAGCATCTCCCCGGACAAGAAACACCTTTGCTGTCTCGACTATCAAGGAGGAGGGGTATGGGATATCGAGACAAATCAATTGGTTTGGGATTTGGAAACGGGAGAATACTACCGGAGCGACGCATCCGACTTCTCCTCCGACGGTGAACGGATTGTTCTGCAATTGGCCCAGTTGCCCGGGATCTACGATCTGGCAACGCATCAACTTCTGATCACCTTGGAGAATCCTGATCGAGACCCCATCGACCCGACTCACTTCTCCCGCTTCGCATTCTCTCCGAATGAGAGCTATGTGCTGGGTATTGGGAACCACTGGGATAGCACTCACGCCGTAATGCTGACTCAGTACGTCATCTGGGACAGCCAGTCGGGGCAGATTCTTCAATCAAGCAGCTTCAGTTCATTCGGAGCCGGCAACAATCAACTCATCGTCTTCGATGGTGATGAGTCGCGCTTTCTCTATTGGAGTTCATCGCACGCTCGTCTGACCAACTTCGCATCCTCTGTTGTGGAGTGGGAATACACAATTGCCGACGATGAAGCTCTCATGGGAGCGACGCTCTCCCGAGATGGCTCGCTCGTCGCACTCGGCTTCGAAAACGGGGAAGTTCGAGTCATCGATTGGGCCAGCGCTTCGACGATTCGATCATTCAGCATCCCGCAGGCGTCCGAGCAGGGACCGAGATTTCTCCGATTCACATCGAACCAGAAGCGATTGATCGCCGGCGGACTGGACCTGGCGACATATATCTGGAACCTGGAAAATGGCGAGTTGGTGCGCAGAATTGTCCCCTCCGATCTGGAGGCCATCGAGACATATTCATCTGGCAGCGAGCGCACTGAACTCTTCTGGGGATCCGACTATCCGATCGCTGTTTCCCCTGACGGCTCTATGATCGCTATCGGAGGCGTCATACATGACCAGACGAGTGGTGAAGTGATCCAGCGAATCGAGGGACACACCGACTGGATTTCCTCTGTCCAATTCAGTGCGGATTCATCTCGAGTGATGACGGGATCATGGGACAGCACCTGTCGGATATGGGACATCGCCACAGGTTTGAAGACGAAGCGGTTTGAACTTCCCGGCTGGGTCCATCGAGCCATCTTCTCGCCGAACGAATCGATGATCGGCGTGGGATACGGCTTCAGAGACATTGCAGTACTCGATGCGAACCAGAAGACCGCCTCGCCGGACCGGGGCAACCTCTCCTTCTGGTCTACGCCTGGGATTTTCACCGATGTTGCTTTCACCCCTGATGGCACTTCCATAACAGGGGGCGGCGAGTTCTACCCAGCGGATATCGGCGCACAGTACATCCAGAGCGGCGGAGCCGTTTCGACCGAGTTCTCTCCCGATGGTCAACTTTGCTTGTTGGGAGACCAGGTGCTCTCCTGGCCCGCCGGCACAGAGCTCTACAGGATCAGCAACCTCTTCGAGGCCGAACTCAGTGCAGCGACATTTTCTCCGGATAGCAGCAGCCTCGCCTGCGCATTCAACCGCATTGGTGAACCAATCCATATCATCGACGCGCAAACCGGCGAGGATGAAGACCGCGTTGATCTTGGAGATCAGATGGTTCATCGGGACGCGCTCGTCCTAATGCCCGACGGCGAATCTCTTCTTGTTGGCATCGGTGGAGCCAAGGCGCTGCTCTTTGCCCCTGAGAAAGGACTTCCCCTCGAGGACTGGACACCTAACTGGCTCGATCAATTCGACGTCCCAGTGTTCTCGGAGACTGGCCGAGCCCCTCTGGAGATGACGGCGATTGAGAGTTCGCAGCTCTTCGGCACCTGGGAGTCTCCCATTGTCCAGTTACCCTCGCACACTGTCAGCGCAGACAACTCCCTGGATGGCCAGACGATCATTCGCGCAACGGCACACATTTCCACGACCGAGACAAATCCAGCGCTGGTTCCTCAGGTCCGTGTGCGCGTCAACATGGCCGATTTCCGGCAGGCCGATGTGCTCGTGATCGAATCAAGCGCAGGCGGGGAGTTCTCGCCTACGCCGGAGGGACGCGACTACACGCTGACGTTCATGCCGCCGGTCGGTGCGCCGGAGTGCCGCTTCTCCTTCGACATGCTGAACTTCGATCCCGCGGATTCACAGACAGCGATGACCCGATTGGAGTCGTTTACCATCGAATCGACCGAGCAGGCGTTCCTTGATGGAGCGCGCACTGAGGCAGTTTATGACTTTGAGATCGACCAGGGAAGTTGGGAGTTCTTCGCGCTCGATCCGCTTGCCATGTCCGAACACGCCTACGATGCCGCGGGCGGCCGCCTGGGACTGGCTGCCGCAGATACGGAGGGTCTGCAGTTCGGAGCATGGAGCACCAACGCCGATGATGTCGCAGTAGAATCAGGCAGGCTGTACTTCGCCCGATTCACGATCGGCACCAATGTCAGCGAACTATACCGGATGCCCTACATGAGATTGCGCTTGAACGAATCCTCGTACTGCGGCGCGCAGTACACCGAAATTGTCCCTGGGGGCGCGATGACACATCTTCCATCGCCGGGTGCTCCGCGGACCTTTTCCTGCTTCTTCCCGACCGGGGTGGGGGAGGGGCAGGCACTCCGTCCCTCCTTTGATATTCTGGCCGACACATCGTGGCCCAATGTCTCAACAGAGGACTGGATCTATCTCGAGCGACTCGAACTGCTTTCAATTGCCACGCCGTGAGGCGGGACGCCCTTAAATGGAACAGAGGCGCCGGACTGTCCTCGAAGGTGACACGGTGCGCCTCTGACCCACAAAATGTTGCGCGGCTGCCTACTGCAGGCCGCTACGTTTTTTCACACAAAGCTCTCGAAACCTGAAGAAGTACCTCTCGTTCGAATGGCGTTTCAGACTTCTCTCTCCTCGCACTGGGCGAGGTAATCGTCCCACTGCTCAGTCTCTGATTGCGAATTCGTCGGCTTCTGAACCTCGCGGCGATTCCACAGGGACTTTGTTGGGCGCATGTGTGAAGGGAACTTGCTGAAGTCGATGGGTAAGGGAGTTCTGTCGTACTGCGGGTAATAGTTGCCAGTCATGGTACCCACCTTTCCCTGATGTTACATCCTTTGTTCGGAGCCTACAAAGGCAAGTTCCGGGCCCACTACATCAGTTCGTATTGCCAGTCTGCTTCTGTCCACGTCGCGACGTCATATCGCCTGCATTATCAGGACATTTGCATGAGCACGGGGTCGGTCGGTCGAGCAGATCCTTACCGATTCCGGTGGTCTCCTTTTGCCCCGGCGGAAAATTCCGCCCACCAGGCCGACCCCTTGGAACCACAGGCATAAGCGCCTTTATTGCCACCCGAAAACACGTTCCCTCATTTGTTGTTACACTGCGGAATTCAGCGCCGATTGTCAACTCCGATCACTGTCCAGATCTGGCATAAGTGCGACTCTTCAAACACCGATGATGCGCCGCAGCAATTCTTCGCGTGACATGCATTTCGGGTTGGGACAGATTGTCCCGTGTCCTCAGGACGCACTTTGCCATGAAGCGACCTTCCCTGCGATTCACGTGGACCTCGCGCCTCAGCGGCGCCGCTGCTCTTGGCGTGTTCATCGGGCTCTGGGGGCTCGACATCTTCTTCCCTGCGTTTCACGACTGGTCGCGCCAGCTCGAGATCGACTTCTTCGGCATTCCTCCGCGCCACCCCGGCCAGCTAGTTCCCGGAACATCCGCCGTCGCCGCCGGAATCCTCTTCGCCATCGTCGGTTTCGTCACCGATTTGACCATCTACCGGCGCCAATCGGCCGAATGGGAAGATGATTAGGGTGTTACGGCCCTGAAGAGATGATCTGAGTCAGGATGTCGTCACCATCCACTCGAATGGCGGATTCCTGTTGTCTCTCCGAGCGGAAGGTCGAGACTGGGCTCATCAAGCACACAGGGTAGGGAACACAGTATGATCACAAAGTTCCAAATAAAGAACTTCAAGTCTCTGGCGGGCTTCAGTCTGCCGCCTGACAAAGATCGGCTGGGCCCCATGGTTTGTCTCGTGGGGCTAAATGGAGCTGGGAAATCCACCGTTCTGCAGGCACTGGACTTCGTGGCCCATCTGGTCACCGGGCAACCACTCGCTTGGCTTGCAAAGCGCCGATGGGTACGAGACGGCTTCGTCAGTGCATTCTCGGGGGTTCGTTCCAATACTATCGAAATCCATATCGAGCTCGAACTCCCAGATGATGTTGTCGTCTGGGATGCAAGATATGACTGCGATCAACACCGGTGTCAGAAAGAGGAGTTGGTTTGTAAGAGCACAGGGGACAAATACCTGGAGGTTGAGGGTGGCACCCTCTCGGTGAAGTCTGTAGAGGGGGAAGGCTCGAAACACAACTACAAAATCCCCTTCGAATATGGTGGCTCGGTCATCTCGCAACTCAAGACCTCAGAAATTCACCCGATCATAGGAGACTTTCGGACCGTATTCACCAGGCTCCGCGCTTTGGAGCTGCTTTCCCCCTCAATCCTCAGAAGCCGAGCGCGTGGAGATGAGCAGATCGGATATGGGGGGGAGAACCTCTCCGTTTTTCTGGAATCGCTTTCGGATGATCAGCGAGAAGAACTCACCCAGAGGCTCCAAGGCTTTTACCCCACAATGGATAGCTGGGACATTGAAACATCAGCGGCCGGGGGGTGGAAAGGGATCCAATTGCAGGAACACTACCCCAATGAAGCCCGCATCGGCGCAGAGCACATCAACGACGGCTTTCTGCGTGTGATAGCCATTCTCTCTCAGGCCTACACGGAAGATCGCTTCGTACTGATTGATGAGATCGAGAACGGTATGAATCCCGAAATTGTCGAGAAGCTGATGGACTTCCTGGTAGAACTAGGTAAGCAGGGCAAGCAGGTCATTGTCACGACGCACAGCCCGCTCATTCTGAACTACCTTGAGGACGAGGTCGCTGAGAAGGCAGTCTATCTTCTCTACCGGAATAATCTGGGACATACCAAAGCTGTTCGCTACTTCTCGTTTCCCCAGACAAGACGCAAGCTTGAGGCGCTTGGTCCTGGTGAGGTCTATGCTGACACACCTGTCTCCGACTTGGTGGACTCTCTTGTTCGAGAGGACTCGGAGGGGTATGGAGAATGAAGTGGCTGGTTTCCGGCGAGGGGGCAACCGACATCGGGACGTGTGCCATCGGGAGTTCGGTCTCTTGCCGCGGGGAGCAATTCGAGATCGGCCCGATGGCGGCGATCATTGATCGATTGCTTGAGCCAATTGTCGATTACTCTCCCCTCGCTTTCGAATCAATCTGCCTGCTTCGAAAGCAGGACCTGACCAGACGCTCCAGACGCTCCAAGTCACTTCGGTTCGTTGCTCTCCCCGGCAAGAAAGCCGACACAGGGACGCGCTTCTTCTTCAAGAATGCCCTCGCCCTTGCGCGAGCAGCCCGGGAGATGGAGGCGGAGGACCGATGTCCCGTATGCGCTGTGTTATTCAGAGATGCTGACGGCACTCACACCAGCTCCGAAACTGAATACGCTCAGAAGCTCAAGTCCATGGAACTGGGTTTCAAAGCGGCTGATGGGTTCGATCGGGGTGTTCCGATGATTCCCAAGCCAAAGAGCGAAGCCTGGCTCATCTGCGCTCTCAAAGAAGACTCTCCCTACTCATTTTGCGACCGATTGGAAGAGACACTCCCCGGCAATGATGACAGCCCTAATTCGGCGAAGATGCAGCTTGCTGAGATCCTTCTCGCCAAGGGGAAATCGACTTCCGATCTGGCCGAGATGGTGATGAACCAGGAGATACATCCAGACCGGATTGATATGCCCAGCTTCAACAGCTTCCGCCAACGCCTTGAACTCGTTGCCCGCGAGATGATCCGGTCGTGACGGCGACCTTTGGCAACTACTGAGCAAAACACGGTTGATCTCAAACGGGTGACTCTTCCACCCTGGGGCAGCATTTTGAAGACTTGCTAACTTGGCCGGGGCTGCTTCCGACGATGTCTGAGTTTCACGACCAACTGATTGGGTTCCTTCGCCGCGGCGACGCGCAGAGCGCCCTCGTGACCGCTCAGAAGTGGATTCAGATCGGGGAGGCGCCGGTTCGCGAGACGGCGATTGAGATCGCCAAGGCTGTCGGCCAGGTCTATCGCGACCTGATTTCAGACCCGGTTCACGAGTTCATCGGCCTGGCGGAGCAGAAGCTCGGCCCAGAGGCGGGCGGCCTCGTCGGCAAAGCCGTCGGCCGCTTGATCAAGATGACGGAACAGTGGGAGCCCAGGCTGCGCTCCTGCTACGAGGAACGCATGGCGCGCGAGCTGCGCGACTTCGTCCGCAGCAAGAACTGGAACGAGGCCCTCGGCAATGTTGAAGCGCTTTGCCGTCCAGTCCGCGGCGGCGATGACGAACTCCGCCAGCGCGCTCTCTACGTCGGCAACGTTCTCGGCACCTGCCTGAACCATCCGAAGGAAGCCGATCACCTCCTGAAGCTTGTCGCGAAGGACCCCGAGGCCTATGGCGTCACGCATCGGCTTGTCTCTGAAATGCAGGAAGCAAAGGACGATCGCCATTCGCGGATGATGGCAACCCAGGTCGACAACATTGAGAACCAGTGGACGCAGACGCTGCGCTCGACCCAGGTCGACATCATGCAGTTGATGCCGCCGCGAAACGAGATGGGCGATCCCTCGGAAGAGAACCTTCGCGATGTTGGCGATATCTTCCGCTCGATCCTGCGCGTTCCGATCATGAAGCGCGAGACGGATCTGCTCGTCGATGCGACCTTGTTGCTCGTGGATTTCACGCCGAAGGAGCTTGCGTACGCCGCTGCGGCATCCGGTGTTGAAGGTCGAAGCTACACCGAGTTGGGCTTCCGGGCCAGAAAGACCATCGCGCTGGTCTTCTCATCGCTGGGCGAGAATCCATTTTTCACACAGCTCTACGGCCAGTGGGCCGAGGATCAGTTGGAGACGCGCTACGCCGGCCAGGTGATCGAGTTCATGGGCGCCATTCGTTGCGATGACTACGCTCCCTTCCTGGCGGACCTGTGGCAGCGCCGAAGCTACAAACATCTGCGCTCCGAACTCGCCACGGCGCTCGCGAATTTGGCTTCGCCGGAATCGGCGGACCTGATGCTGAACGAGCTCAAGACCCTGACGACAAAACGCGTCATCGACCCCGCCGCCATGCGCGAAGCCGAGCGTCTTCTCGCCGGGCTGGGCCGAATCGTTCGTTCGCCAAGAACCGATGACAAGGTTCGCCGGCACATCGTCTCGAAGACGCTTTCCATGATGCCGCGCGACAACATCAAGCTCTCCAACGAGGCGGTCATGCAGGTTCTCTCGGCGCGCCCCGACGTCCTGTCCGATGCACAGCGGCGATGGGCCATCGATCGTCTGGTGGATGCGTTGTGGGTGCCGGATCAGTCGACCGAGATGACTCGCGGCGAGGATCGGGCGGACAACTTCCTTGGTGCGCGCAATCCGATCATGAAGGCGCTCAAGAACATCGGCACGCAGGATCCCGATCACCTTTATGCAGGACTGGAGCGCCAGTCGGCGCGGTATAGCGGTGCGATGATGGCCGCGGCAGAGATCCTCGAGGAGATTCACGATCCCCGCTCGGTTCAGGTGCTTCAGAAGATGCTTCTGACCGCCTCGATGCACGACGAGGAACGCGAGTTGCCGACGCAAAAGGAGACCTATTGGGATCCCGCCGAGCAACGCCGCAAACCCCTCACCAAGCAAATGGTGACCAGCTCGCTGGTCGAGTCTCTCGGCCATATTGGTACACCCGACGCAAAGAAGGCTCTTCAAAACTTGCAACAGCAGGTGCAGATGGGTCGTGTGAAGAGCTTTGGCAAGCAGGCCGAAGAACTCCTCGTCAAGACTGTGGGTGCTCCGATGGGAACCGCATCCGAACACGCCGGTTCGGATGCCCCGGATGAGCAATCGGAATCCAGAAAGCCAGAGAAGGCCGATCCGGACGAGGTGAAGAAGCTGATCAAGGCGATCTCCGCTTCTCACTTCTTCAAGGGCTCGGCCAAGCGCGCGCAGGCGAAGATTATGGCGTTGGTTCGACTCGCGCAGATCAAATCTGTCGATGCGCTCGATGCGATTGCGAAGAACCTGGCCGACAAGGATCCGATGGTGGCGTCCGCGGCGATCTCTGCGCTGGCCGATTACGGCGGACCGGGCCAACCGGGTTACATGGTAGAACTTGTCATGGAGAAGGTGTTCGAAGCCCTCGAACACAAGGATCCTGCGATGCGCCAGTCAGCGACGAAGCTGCTCCGCGAACTCGGTCCGAATCGCCCGGAGATTCGCCGTCGCGTCGTTGAGTACGCCAAGACCATCGACGATCAGAAGATCAAGCTGCGGCTGAAGATGGCCATGGAGGATACGACTGGCAGTCCCGTGGATGAAAACGGGCGAGTCGTTCAGTTGCCGGATGAGGAGAAGGAAGAGGCCCAGGATTACCAGAAGAGTCTGCAGGCGGCTTCTGAACGCCGAGATCTCGATCTAAAACGCGAGTACTTCGAACGTCGCCGTGCCTGGATCGCCGGCGGCAAAGAAGGTCCCCCACCTCAGCCGCCTCCGGGCACGTAGGTGGATTCATGGCATCGCCCCACAAGCGATTGAGTTTCTTCTGGCCTGCGCTTCCTGCCGCGGCCCCGCATCGCGATTTGCGGATTTGGGCGATCGGCCTGATCGTCCTGCGGTTCGCATTCGGATGCTGGTTGGCCTTCTCGCAAACCGTTACGATCGATGAGCCGGATTTCACGGCCGGCGGCATTGCCGCCTGGCGCGAGGGACTCTTCGAATTCGAGACCCAGAATCCACCGCTCGGGAAACTCGTGCTGTCGCTTCCATGGGTGCTTGCTGGCGAGCAACTGCCCGATCGCGCCGCGTATGCAGAAGCGTGGCACACGCACGATCACTACGAACTCGGCCAGGCCATTCTCTTTCACCAATCGCCGGAACGGTTGCAGTTGCTGCTCGGCCTTGGGCGACTCGCCGTGCTCGTCGTGTCTTCGCTTCTTTTGTGGCTGATGTTCTGCTGGCTGGCACGATCGGTTTCTGCACGGGCGGCTCTTGCGGCCGTCGCCGCGGCATTTATTGAGCCAAACTTTCTCGGGCATTCCACGCTCGCAACATTAGACGTTCTGGGCGCCGTTACGATCTTCGGCGCGGTCCTCGCATTCGAGCACGCCCTGCGCCGAGGCCGGTGGGGGAGTTGGGCCCTGTTCGCAATCCTCTTGGCCGTCGCCATCGGTACCAAGTTCTCCGCCGTGCTGCTCGGGCCGATCCTCGCCGTGCGTTTTGCCATTCACTTCGCCGGACGCCCTTCGTCTGCGGCGAGGAACTTGTTGCGGTCGATCGTCGTCGTGCCTGCACTGGCATTCCTCTGCCTTTGGGCGATCTACGGATTCGAGGTGGGGACTTTCGCGGACTCGTGGGAGGGCGGGAATCGCAATCCCGAACGCACTTTCGAACAAGTGCTGCAGGCGCGCCACGTTCAGGAAAGCACGGCACACCTCCTGACCGAACGCCGAATTCCGATGCCCTCGGCGACCGTCGGCATGATGCGCATTCGCGAGGTCGCCGCGCTGGGCCGGCCAACGATGCTGTTCGGCCGGATCTATCCGGAGGGCACACGGCTCTTCTTCCCTGCGATCCTGGCAATCAAGACTCCACTCGCAATTCTGCTCGCCGCGATCGTAGGAAAGCTCTGGCTTCTTGCCGCCGCCAGCCGTTTCTCCCGGCGTCGACTCGAAGCCCACATCCGGCGCCTTTGGCCGTTCTTCTATGCCGCGATGTTCTTTCTGTTTATCTGGACATCGAAGAGCACCATCGCGTGGCGCTATCTTCTTCCCGTCGTCCCGTTCCTGCTCTGCCTGGCCGGAGTTGGTGTCGAATCGATTCTGCGAACCCGGTGGAGTCGCCCGGCCATGGTCGTTTTGATCGTTCTGGCAATCTTCCCGCTCGCGAATGTCGGCCGCGGCATCGGCTTTTTTAATGCCGCCACATTGCCTGCCGAGCCCTACAACCTTGCCGTCGATTCCAACCTGGATTGGGGACAGAGCCTGAGCGTGCTGGACTATCTGCAGGGCGCACAAGGAGCCGTCTTCGCTCCCGATCCGGAATACTACGGCATCGATCTGAAGCCCCTCGGCCAAGGCGATTCCACGGTTGTTCTTAGCGCCACCGAGTACTGGGGACTGGGGGAGGCGCCGGATGAACTGGTCGCGCCGTATCGAGACCGCGAGCCGGATCGGATCGTCGCTCACATGTTCCTCATTTGGGATTCGCCGGCTTCTCAGGAATGATCCTCGCAACGATTAAGAATGCCACCGGAGCGGGCTTGCGCCTTCGATCCGGATTGGTTACACCGGTAATGCATCCGAGCTTCCCGGGAAGGAGTCTCCCCCCATGCGCCGTACATTAACTGTGATTCTTGGCGGAGGTGCCGGTTCGCGCCTTTTCCCACTGACGAAGTACCGCGCCAAACCCGCCGTCCCGCTGGCCGGCAAGTACCGTCTGATCGACGTCGCGATTTCCAATAGCATCAACAGCAACCTGCGACAGATTTTCGTACTGACGCAGTATCTCTCCGGTTCGCTGAACCGCCATGTCGCACAGACCTATACCTTCGACATTTTCTCGCGGGGGTTCGTTGAAATCCTCGCCGCCGAGCAGCGCGAGGAGGGCGGTCGCTGGTACCAGGGAACGGCCGACGCCATTCGCCAGCAATGGCAGACGCTCCGCGACTTCACGGACATCGATCAGTTCCTCGTGCTGCCGGGCGATGCGCTGTACCACATGGACTATCGCCCGCTGATTAAGCAACACCGAGAGAGCGGCGCAGAGATTACGATCGCCGTCAACACGATCGAGCGCAAGAACGCCCATCACTTCGGGCTGATGGCACTTGCTCCCGATACCACCGTGACCGAGTTTCGCGAGAAGCCGAAGGGCGACGCGATGAACGGCATCGAGGCCCCCGCCCAGATGCTGAAGGAATTCGGATCCGACTCGCCTCCTGGCGATACATTCCTGGCTTCCATGGGCGTCTACGTCTTCAACCGTGACGTGCTGGAACGTTACCTGGTTCAGACCGATCACGTCGATTTCGGAAAGCAGATCATCCCCGACGCGATCGAGAACTATCGCACGCAGGGATTCATCTTCCCCGGCTACTGGGAAGATATTGGAACAATCCAGGCCTTTTTCGATGCGCACATGGACTTGTTGAAGGAGCCTCCCGCATTTTCCTTCTCGAATCCGCACCGGCCGATCTTCACGCGGCCACGCTTCCTGCCGAACATCAACATCACGCGTTGCGATATCGGACGCGCTCGCATCGCCGAAGGCAGCAACATCGAAGGCGCGACGATCAACAACTCGATCATCGGCCTGCGCACGCGCGTGCAGGAAGGGGCTCTGATCGAAGACTCGATCGTCATGGGAGGCGACTGGTACGAGCCCCGCGACCTGGATGGAAAGATGACGTTAGGCGTCGGTCCCGACTCCGTCATCAAGCGATGCATCGTCGACAAGAACGCCCGCATCGGCCGAGGCGTGAAGCTGATCAACGAGAAGGGGCTCCAGGAAGCCGAGGGCGACAACTACATCATCCGCGACGGCATCATTATCATCCCGAAGGGCGTGACCATTCCGGATGGTACGGTGATTTAGGCGAAGCCGTTCGCGGTTTCAGGAATGCAGAGAGCCCCGGACCAGGCAATGCCGTCCGGGGCTCTCGTTGTCTTCCTGGGGCGATCGCTTCTACTCGCTGGCGGCGTCGCTTTCGCGCACATTGAACTCGAGCTTCCAGCGATTCTCTGTTCCGCGTTCCACACACCACAGCTCCAGAACGCCGATCTCCGTCAGATGCGCGCGGAGGTCCACTTCGACGGCACGGCCCTCGTCTCCGTCCCCGCTATCCGCTGGCAGCTTCGTGACGATCGGGCTGTGTTCCTCCGTGTCCTCGGAATCCATATCCGTGATCATGCCGGGCTGATCCTGGCGCCGCATTGTGGAACTGAAGAAGCGGAACTCCACCTCTTCGCCGGTCCACATGCAAAGGTCCATCGGTTCGCCGGAGATGTCGCGTGTAGTGCCTTCCTCCATGCCATGCGGGACGAGGCACAGGAGCTTGATCGGCGGCTCCATGCCTGGAACAGCCGGCATCGGAGCTTCGAATCCGACGTAGTAGCTGCGCGCGCTGCCGCCGCGAATGCGGATACCTTTTCCACGGCGGGCGACACCGAGATACGCCGCTCCGCGAGAGACGGCCAGATCGAGATCGGTTCCGTGCAATGCACGCGGCGCCTCGCGCCCGGCCTCGCAGCTCCAGTTCGTGATGACTTCCATCACGCGATCCTGCAGCGGCTGCGCGCGGAACACGCCGCCGTTGAAGAGAATCGCCGTCGGCAGAATCGCGCCGCCACCATTGGCCAACTCGGGCAGGACTTCCGCCACCATCTCTGAATGCCGCGACAGGAACGCCGCCAGGTGCCGCGTGATCGCCGCGTCCTGGGCGTACGGCAGGCCGGCTTCCCGGAATCCGACACGTCGCTGACGCGCCGGCTGATCGCTGAGGCCGCAGTGTGGGAAGAACCCGTTGAGCAAGAACTCATCGAGACCTTCGCGCTTCAGCTCCGTGCGAATCGTCCCACCAATCACCGAACTGCCTCGGCCCAGCAAGGCAATCGCGTGCTCCGTGACATTGGGATCGGACAGCAACTTCTCTTTGCCGATTCGGCATTGCTGCGTCAGAGCCGCCATCTGGAACGCATCGAGCTTTGTCCCACGCTCCTGCTGCAGCTTCTGCGCGACGCCGTAGGCCAGCGCCAGGTCCATGTTGTCGCCGCCGAGCAGAATATGCTCGCCGACGGCCACGCGGCGCAATTGCAGCTCACGATCTTCCTCGGTCACGGCGATCAACGAGAAATCCGTCGTGCCGCCGCCTACGTCGACTACCAGAACCAGGTCGCCAACGCTGACTTGCTTGCGCCATTTCGGGCCAGCGCACTCGATCCACGAGTAAAGGGCCGCCTGCGGCTCTTCCAGCAGATGCAGATTTTGGAAGCCGGCGCGCTCCGCCGCGGCGACGGTCAGGTTGCGTGCGCCTGCGTCGAACGAAGCCGGGACGCAGAGCGTGATCTCCTGGTTCTCCAGCGCAACGTCTCCATCCCCCTTTGCGACCGCGTGATCCCACGCTTCCCGCAAATGGTTCAAGATCATCGTTGCCACTTCGGCGGGGGAGCGCTTGGCCTCTTCCTCCGGACTTTGCCACGGCAGGATGCGCCCCTCGCGATTCACACCGCCGTGACACAGCCACGACTTGCTCGAGTGAATCAACCGCGTCGGGATTTTCGCACCTTGCTCGCGGGCAAACTGTCCGATCGCGACTTTCGCTTCTGCTCGCCACGGCAAATGGAGACTGTCCGGCGGCAATTCCTGTCCGCCTGCCACATAGATCGCCGATGGCAACGTTGGTCGCGATTCGACCGCGCCCGGTGCTACGACCTGGGGAACGGCAAACTCACGCACCGGTACTTGCGCGTCTGCGTCCCCAATTTCGGCGGAATCAACAAACGACAACGTCGTGTTCGTGGTTCCAAGATCGATTCCTACGATATATTTCGAATGTTCCGACATGAATTCCTCCTGTCGTCAGGGCAACTGAGAACTCCCGATCGTGCTCGGTTCGATAAGCACAACCGCCTCTTCGCTGATTGCGAGAAAGGTGAGAAGCTCAGACCACTTCCACTTCCGCCGGGTGGACGATCGTGTGATCGGCATCTGCCGGCACGGTGGGGAGGTGCGTTTCTGCGGCGCGCCAGCCGCGATGGTTCAGCGTTCCCTTGTATGGCGGTTCGCCGCTGACATTCCCAATGACGGAGATCGCCGATGCGTCGAAATCGGCGGGGACTTCCACCGCGGCGCCTTCGTCATCCTGCAGAACACGTTCCAGTTTGAAGCGCTCGTCGAGCACCGTGCGACAGCCGCTGTGGATCTGGCGCACAGCCGCGCCCACGTCTGCATCGGAAAACGAGGAGATATCCTCCATCAGGAAGTCCACAAGGCGCCCCTCCTTCTGCAATAGCCCAAGAACCTGAATGGCCGGAGCCGTCGAGCCCTGGAAAGCCGTCGCCGGGGGAGCTTCCGCCGCAGCCACGCCCTGCTGGTCTCCGTGAATGAAAACGCGGAGAAAGGCTTTGATCGCCTGAATCAAATGCATGTCGATGTCCTTCTTGCCATAGAGTTGCCGGTTCGCCGCCCGCGCCCGGCGGGGTGATTCCTGGCCTATCGGCAGACCGGCCCGCAAGGGCGAATCCCCCCGCGCACACGGTCCAAATCTGCCATTTCAGCTAAAGCCTTTATCCCCGAGGGCCCCAACTTCCCTTGCCTCACAGGAACTCCTATGACATTCTGAAGTCGTGGAAGAAACCATCCTGTCACAGGAGGTACCGCCCCATGACCCAAAGTCATCCCGAAGGCTACACCCTGGTCTACACGTCCGAGCAGCCTGAATTCGCCGATTTGATTCGCAGCGTGCTTCAAGACGAAGGATTCTCCGTTTTTGAGGCCCACGCCGATGGCGGTGGGATCTTCCGTATCAGTTGGGGGACGGAGATCTTCGTCGAAGATGAGCACGCCGAGGAAGCCAGGACCTTCCTGGAAAGCTATCTGAATCGCCAGGCCGCGGAAACACCGGCCATTGAGGAAGACGGGGACTATACGTAAGCATTCGACTCTGCGCGCTATCCATCCACGCGCCGTTGAAACCAAAGCTCCAGCATCAGCAACGCCCACAGTCGCTTGCCGTGATCATCGCGCCCTGCCTGGTGCTCGCGGATAAGGCGTTGGACTTCGCGTGGCCGGAACAGCCCGCGATCACGAGCCGTCTGTGAAAGCAGCGTGTCGCGCAGCATCGGCTTCAAAGGTCCGCGCAGCCATTCCCCGACCGGGATGGCAAAGCCCTGCTTTGGCCGAGCCGTGATCTCCGGTGGCAAGAGCTTCGAAAACGCGCGTTTCAGCAGGTACTTATGCGTGCGGCCGTGAAGCTTCAGATCCGCCGGCAGCTTTGTGGCGAAGTCGACGTGCTCCGAATCCAGGAACGGCGAACGGCCCTCCAGCGAATGCGCCATCGTCATGCGATCCGCCTTCACCAGCAGCACAGACGCCAGATACAGCGGGAAGTCCGTCGCGAGCGTTGCATCCAACGCGTTCTTCGTGCGGCTCTTCTGAAAGATCCGGCGATGCAGGTGCGCTGTGCTCGGCGCACCCGAAAGGCGTCGGAATTCCGGCGTCGCCAGCGCGCGCTTCGTCCGTTCGCTGAAGTAGCTCGACCAGCGGAGCAGACTCGCCTCGGGGCCGACCTCCATCACCTGTGCCAATCGACGAATGCCCAGGGCCCAGTTGCGCTCCGGCGGAATGTCCGTCCGAATGGGAACGACGCGCGACAGGGCTCGCCATGTTGCAGCGGCAGGACGCGATGCACCCGATCGAGTCAGCCAGTTGATCGGCCACGTCATCTGATCAAGGAGATGGCGCTGATAACCCGCGTGCGTCTCGTCGCCTCCGTCCCCATTGAGGGCAACGGTCACATGTTGGCGCGTGATGCGGGAAAGATGATACGTCGGCAGCGCTGCCGGGTCCGCGAAGGGCTCATCGACCGCATCGACAATCTTCGGAAGGGTCTCCTCAACATCCCAGCGCACCGTCTCTTCGACGTGCTCGGTACCGAAATGCTTCGCCACACGCCGCGCATGCTGCGCTTCACTGAATCGCTTCTCTTCGAAGCCGATCGTGAACGTCCGTACCGGCGCATCCGATTCCGCAGCCATCAAGCCGACGATGATCGAACTATCGATGCCACCGCTCAGGAACGCACCGAGCGGAACGTCCGAAATCAATCGGCGCCGAACGGATTTCGTGACAACGTCACGTAGTTGCTCAGCGAGTTCGTCCTCGGTGCCCTTCCATTTGGGCTCGAAACTCGGGTGCCAGTATCTCGCCACCGCCGGCGTGCGCCCTCGGCTCGGCATCCACTTCATCATGTGCCCGGGCGGCAGCTTGCGAATCGCCTCAAAGGCCGACCGCGGCTCTGGCGTGGCCTGCAGGGACAGGTAATGCCACAGCGACTTGTGATCGATGTCTTGGGGCACCTCAGGGTGCAGCAGCAGCGACTTGATTTCACTGCCGAAGATCAGCCCGATTCCCGGTCGATAGCAGTAATGCAGCGGCTTCTTGCCCATCCGATCGCGCGCCAGGACGAGCACTCCGCGCACCGAATCCCAGATCGCAAACGCAAACATCCCGTTCAGGCGTTCGCTCAGGCTCTCCGGCCCCCACTCCTCGTAGCCGTGTGCCAGAACTTCCGTGTCGGTCGATGTGGCAAACTGGTGGCCGAGGGCCTCCAGTTCATCGCGCAATTCGACGAAGTTGTAGATCTCGCCATTGAAGACCACGGCGATCGTGCGATCTTCATTGTAGATAGGTTGATCGCCGCCGGACAGGTCGATGATCGAGAGCCGGCGCATTGCGAGTCCGACGTTGCCGGCCAGGTGAAATCCATCGGCATCCGGACCGCGATGCACGATCTCCCCATTCATCTTCGCCAGAACTTCGCGCTCCGCGGGGCGCTCAAGATCGGCGTAGACGAATCCGGTGATACCACACATGGGAAACTCGTCGGGTGAGAAGTGCGCCGCTCGGGGCGCGTGCTGGGCCTGACAAACAAGAGCGGCGACGAATCGCCGCCCTCGAGATCAAAAGAGACTTGCCTGGGCATGCACGAGGGACCGGCAGCGAACCCATCCCGTCGCGCTCTGCAGTCAGTTGCGCATGATCCAAGTGAAGACCAGGGCCAGGAACGCGATTGCCGAAACGACCGCGCCGGTCCAGAAGGCGACTTCCATTCCCAGTGAATCATGCATGCGCTTGGAATCGATATCCCGAGCGATTTCCTTGGCGTGTTGCGGTGTTGGCATGGGCTGTTACTCCTTCTTGGTCTTCGCGGCCTTCTTGGCCGCCTTCTTGGCACTTGATTTCTTGGTGGCTTTCTTCGCCGCGGCCTTCTTCACCGTCTTCTTGGCAGCGGACTTCTTCACGCTCTTCTTTGCGGCTGTTTTTGCAGCTTTCTTGGCCGCCTTCTTGGCGGATTTCTTCGCTGCCTTCTTCGCCGCAGACTTCTTTGTGGCCTTCTTGGCTGCTTTTGTTTCCTCGGCTACTTGCGCAGGAGCGGTGGACTTCTCCTCCGCAGCCGCTGCCGCCTTCTTGGCGGATTTCCTGGCACGGCGTCGAGCAGGTTTCTTCTCCGCCTCCGGCTTGGCCGGTTCGGGAGTCGGTTCCGGCGGGGCAG
This sequence comes from bacterium, assembly GCA_020444065.1. Classification (NCBI taxonomy): domain Bacteria; species bacterium. The sequence goes on from JAHLLQ010000008.1 coordinate 186,433, forward strand.
TTGCGGTTGTTGGGGCCTCTTCCTTCCGTCCCCGACGACGTCCGCGGCCACGGCGCTTCGGCTTCTGCTCTTCGGCCTTCGTCGGCTCTTCCGACTTCGCTTCGGCGGCCGGTTTCGGAGCTTCCTTCTCGGCCTCGTGACGCGACTTGCTGCCCCACGAACCGACGATTTCGATGCCTTTTCGCTTCGGCTGCTCTTCGGCCTCGGGGCTTGGCGCGGGCTTCGGAGCCGGCTTTTCCTGCGCGCGAGCCTCGCTTGGCTTCGACGAACCCCAGCTCGAAACGATCTGGATTCCGCTCTTGCGCGGGGTAGCTTCGGCGGGCGGCTTTGGTGTATCCGCGGCTTTCGGCTCGTCAGACTTCGACTCTTGAGCCTTCTGCTCCCCGCGTGGCGGCCGCGGCGGACGCTGGCGGCGTCCTTGGACGGCAGGAGTCGCCGACTCAGCCGGCGCCTCCTTGGCCTTTTCCTCCGACTGCTCCGATGTTTCTTCGCCTGATTGTTCGGCCTGCTGGCCTTCCTGCTCCTGGCGGCGGCGACCGCCGCGCTTGCCACGACGTGTCCGCTTCCGGCGGCTGCGCGATTCCTGCTGCTGATCCTGCTCGGAGGATTCAGCCTTCGGCTCTTCCGCTGTCGGCTCTTCGCGTGGTTCATCCTTCTTGCGCTGCTTCTGCTCCTCGCGGGCGCGGCGCTCCAGGTCCTTTGTTTGCTCGACCGACTTCTCGTATTCCTTCTTGTCGCGGCGGCGGATTTCTTCCTGCGAAGGCTTGTCCTGCTTGCGCTCCCGGCGCGGCAGAGACGGCTCCGGTTTTTCTTCGTACGGAATCGATGCCGTCACCGTTTCCTGCTCGTGAACGCGCATCTCAGGCAACGCCACCGCCGGGTGCGACGGACGCTCCACGCCGGTCAGTTGATAATCCTCGCGATGCAGGCGCGTGTCGGCGCGCAGGATGATCTCCACCCCGCGTCCGTTCATGACCTCGCTGAGGTACGGGGCGAACTCGCCCTGCAACCTCTCTGCCATCGACGTCTCACAGGACACGACGACGGCGCTGTACTTGTCCGCCTCGTTCATCATCAGCAGCAAATCGTTCTTCATCCGCCGCCAGACTTCATCCAGGCGCAACACATGGCCCTCGCCGCGGCAGTACGGGCAGGCGTCGAAGACCTGCTTCTGCAGCGACTGGTACTTGCGCTTGCGAGTCAGCATCATCAGGCCGAAATCGCCGATCCGGCCGACAGTGCTCTTGGCTCGGTCCGGCTTCATGGCCGTGGCGAACTCGTCACAGACCTTCGACTGGTTGTCGCGCGACATCATGTCAATGAAGTCGATCACGATGATGCCGCCGATGTCGCGCAGGCGAATCTGCTGGGCGATGGCCTCGCAGGCCTCCATGTTCGTCCGCAGCGCCGTTTTCTCCAGGTCCTTCGTGCCCGTGAAGCGGCCGGAGTTGACGTCGATCGCCGTCAGCGCCTCCGTTTCCTCGATAATCAGGTAGCCGCCGGACTTTAGCCAGACCTTGCGGTTCAGCGCCTTCTGCAGTTGGTGCTCGATCAGGAACCGCTCGAAAATCGGCTCCGGATCGTCGTAATGCTCGACCTTGTCGACCAGCTTGCGCAACTGCCGCGACAGCGTATCGCGCAGCTCTTCCGAATACTCCGCATCATCGACATGAATCTCGTCGATATCCGGGCGGAAGGCATCGCGGACCAGCCGCGGGATGATATCGTGATCGCTGTGAACGAGCCCGGGGTTGCTCAGCGAACGGAATCTCTGGACGATCGCATCCCATCCGTCGCGCAGCATATCGACGTCGTCGCTGATATCTTCCTCATCGGCACCCAGGCCGGCGGTTCGCATGATCAGCGAGAACTGCTCGGACTTCAGCGAGTGCAGCAGCTTCTTCAGCTTGAAGCGCTCCTGCCCCAGCGCAATCCGGCGCGAGACGCCGCCGCTCTGGCCCGGGAAGGGCAGCAGAACGACGTACCGGCCCGCAATCGCCAGGTTCGTCGAGACGCGCGGCGCCTTGTCGCTGATCCCGTCCTTCACGACCTGGACCGCGATCACGTCGCCCTTCTTCACGGGCGCTTCGGCGTTTGGGTTCTTGGGATCAGGTCTCGGGCGGCGGCCCTTCGAAACGATGCGGCCGGGGAAGACCTTCTTCGAGGCCTCCTGCAGCGCCTCGTCCAGGTCCTCCTCCAGCATCACCAGGGACTCCGGGCGGATGTCCATGAAGTGAAGGAAGACGTTACGTTCCAGGCCGATGTCAACGAACGCGGCCTGCAAACCGGGCACGACATCGCGGACAATTCCGCGATAGATATTCCCGACGATCGACTTGGTGGTGAGGCTTTCCCGGTGGAATTCGACGAGTTTGTTATCTTCGAGGAAGGCGACCCGGACATCGCAGTCCCCACGATTAATGATGACCTTTTTCTGCATAAACCTTTTGTATTGAGAATCCTTTGTCTCGAATGAGGGGACGCTGCCGATCCGACCTGCGGCCTAGTCTTTGCGGCGCAATGGCGCGGCGCGAAACCCCGTAATATCAATCTTCTACGCTTGTCTTGCCAGCCCGGCTTTCAATTCTGCGGCCGAGCGAGGAAACCTGGTCCAGTCTGCATCTCCGGCGCGGGGACGCAACCCCGGCGCGCAGAGCACTGCCATACTCCCTCGGTCATATTAACCCCCGCCCCCCGGTGGGAAGGCAAGGAGAATGGTGCAGACCCGGCTCCGGGGCGACGGTCCAATTGATGGATTCGGCGGGGAAGTCTCTCCGGCAAATCACGATCCATGCGTTCTCACTGTTCGCCAGAGAGCATACGTCTTTGCCAACGGCGGATGCTGGTCATGTCGAGTAACTCGCCTTTGAATTCGATCTTGTCGACCCTCTTCTTTCCCCCCTCACTTGCGTCTTGAAGGTAACTGCTGATATCCATCCATCGCACTTGGTCGAATTCGAATTTGTCTCTTGCGGGGAAACGGCCATCAGTCTCCGCAAACGTTCCAATGACAAGCATCACGGGCGATGGCTGTTTCAGCCAGTACTTGACCCAAGCCTGCTTCTTGATCCGGAAGTACTCCTTCCCATCCGCGTGCCTCTCCAGATGGGAGTTCCCGGATTTCAGTTGCAGGTACAGTCGTTTTCCCGTGCCTTTTCCATCATCATCGGTGAACTCGAGCTCCATATCGATGCCCTCGTCCTCCGTCCCGGGAATCTCAAAGCACTTTTGATCGGCACTCGTAATGCGGGCCCCGACCTCCAGAACGAGCAACTTGCCCTTTCTCCGAGTATCCAGACGCTCGGCATTCATCTTCTCCAAGTCTTCGACTTGTCTGCACAGATCATCGTCAGCGAACAGGCGCTCCAGGTCATCCCAAAGAGGGAACCGCTTATCGCATAGATCGCACTCGACAGTTGCCTGCTTCTTCTTCGAGCGCAGCTTCTTCATCAGGATTTCAGGATTGCCTTTGGGGGCGTGGCAATGGGGGCAAACGTAATGGCGCAGCCTTTTCACGCTTTCCGTGCGCCTCTTCAGGTGCGCGTGGATGTATTTTGCGAAGATCACCTGCTCCTGGATTGTAACGCCCTTCGCGAAGTAAATACTAATGTCTCCGTGGTCGACCGCATCGCGAGTCAGCTTGACACCCATGTGGTGTTTGCCCGCCAGAGTCTGGAAGTCCGCCGCGTCGCGCCATAACTGGCTCAACTCGAAGGATTCGCATTCTGAGAGCTTCACGACGAGCGTTGCGTAGATTTCATCCAGATAGCCCTTCACGCGATACGTGACGAACACCGATGGGTACTTCTGGATCGCGGGGCGATCGCGACCGCAGTGGCTTGGAAAGACCAGTTTGTCGCCCTGACGCAGACAAAGGCCCCGCTCCTCCAACTGTCTTTCCATCTCGCGCAGAACGACTCGTTCCTCGGCCTCCGGGAGACGTTTGATCTCTTCGATCTCACCATCGCGCTGCACAGTTTGAAACACGAGTTTCCCCTTGGAAATGCTCCGCAGGGGCAGGCAGCCCAACTCGGTCGGATCCTGCCGCAGAGTGCGGATAACTGCCTGGGCATAGACGCTCACCCACTCCGGTTTCAGGAGGATGTAAGTTCCGTAATCCAACTCCTTGACCACACCCGGACTGTCCAAAAGCCCGATGACAGTCCGTAATGTCTCATCATCGAATTGCCTTTCCGTCGGCAACCGTTTCTGGAGCAAGTTGCGCAGTTCCTTGAAGGTAAGAAGCGCCTCCCCTTCATCCCGCAGTGCCAGGATCTCATCTTTGATCATCTTGTAAATGACGGGCGATGTGCGCTTTGCCAACTTGTCCCAGGGAATGTCCGTCCGAATTGCCTCGCTCAGCTCCTTGCAGCCGCTCCCTTCCTTGGCACTTGTTTCGAAGTATTGAAAACCGCATTCCCTCGCGAATTTGCTCAATTTCGCTCTGCTTGCCTTGAAGCCCGCATCGATTCGCCCGGCCACCAGGAACTGAGGCGTATCGGGATCTTTGCATCGGCGCAGTGCCATCTGCCAGTCGCGCAACCCTGGAAGCACATCCTCTTTGTCCGCATCGAACAGCAGCAGTATCAGCGCCGCTCGATCCATGTGCAGTTGGTGAATCAATCGCTGATCCGATTGGCCTCCAAAATCCCACAGCCAGACCTCTCGTTCAACTTCTGCCTCGCTGGAATTTGTCGAGAGCCGCCACTGAGTCGACCAGGCGCCGACCGTTGACCCATCGCTTGGCCGCCACCTTCCAGTCGCCAGGTGATGGGCCAGGCCTGTCTTCCCCGCGCTCGTGTCTCCTACGAGCAGGACTTTGGCATTCGTGTACTCAACCTCACCTCTTTGCGATGGTCGGGCAGATGAATCGATGGACTCCATCTCCAGCCGGATATTCCAAATGCGCATGACACCATTCCCCGCAGCAGAATGGACGCGGCGTCCATCAGGGCTCCAGCAGACGCTCCCGACGCGTTCCGTGTGGCCTTCCATGACGCGGAGGCAGCGGCCCGA